>NZ_CP077107.1:925400-1233867 GCF_019263745.1 Methanospirillum hungatei | reverse complement strand
CGGAGGAATCGGTGGTGATATATGGAAGATTAACGTTTGTCTTCTGTTTCTGGGAGAGTTCGATCTTTGCATTCTCAGCTGCATCACGAAGACGCTGCATTGCCATGGGATCTTTTGAAAGGTCTATACCCTCTTTCTTCTTAAATTCTGCAACCAGGTAATCGATAACACGCTTATCAAAGTCATCGCCACCAAGGTGATTGTTTCCGGATGTTGCCTTGACTTCAAATACTCCATCACCTAATGTGAGGATTGAGACATCAAAGGTTCCACCACCAAGGTCGTATACCAGAACGGTATGGTCTTCTTCTTTGTCAATACCATATGCCAGGGCAGATGCAGTCGGTTCATTAATAATACGAAGAACTTCAAGTCCGGCAATGGTTCCTGCATCCTTGGTTGCTTGTCTTTGTGCATCATTGAAGTATGCAGGGACGGTAATGACTGCCTTTTTAATTTCTTCTCCGAGATATGCTTCTGCGTCGGTTTTCATCTTCTGCAGAATCATTGCAGAAATTTCCTGGGGGGTAAATGACTTGCCGGTGAGTTCTATTTTTTTGGCAGTACCCATGTCACGCTTGACTGATATTACGGTATTCTGGTGGTTGGTAATTGCCTGTCTCTTTGCAAGGCTGCCAACAAGCCGCTCACCTTCTTTGGTGAACGCGACAACTGACGGTGTGGTCCTGCCTCCCTCTGCATTTGGGATGACAACTGCCTTTCCACCCTCCATGATAGCCATGCAGGAGTTCGTCGTTCCAAGATCGATACCGAGGATTTTTTCGCTTGCCATAATGAATTTCCTGAATATGAATGATTACTTCTGTTCGACTGGTGCTGTTCCTTGTGAGACAACTACCTGTGCAGGACGAATTACTCTATCCTCAAGGCAGTATCCTTTGCATACCTGATCGCAAATTACTCCTTCATCTTTAGGTGAAGGAACCATTGCAATCGCTTCATGGCGGGATGGATCAAATTTTTCTCCTACTGATTCAAATGCCTCAACACCCTGTCTTTTCAGCACCTGAGTGAGCAGTTTCTGAATCTGGTTCAACCCTTCATGCGTTCCACCTTCTGCCTGCATAGCCCGGTCAAGGCTATCCGCAACCTCCAGCATATCACGGGCAAACTGCCCGATAGATTGTGCTATCCGGTGTTCAGTGTCCCTGATGGAACGTTTTCTGAAATTTTCAAAGTCAGCTGCGAGCCGCAAATATTTGTCATTGAGTTCCTCATACTCTGAGCGGAGTAATTCGAGTGGAGATTTTTCCTCATCCGGGGGAGATCCTTCTGGAATCAGGCCTCCCTCTTCTTCCTGATTCATTTCTGATTTTTTCTCATGATGAGTATCTGCGGAGTCGTTCATAGAGGTTCACTATTATTGTTGTAATGTAGTTCTATATAAATTTTATTCGATCTGTATGATCATATGTAATTAAATTATCATAATTCCATATTCTGATTCGCATAAATAATCTTTAAAATTTAAAATTAGATAAAATTTGAAGACATTCTCTCGTAATTGCAACATTAACTTCAGGTTAGGGTTAATCCCAAGAGGGATTTTTTCATTCAGGTCAAAAACGCGCCGATAATAAACGCATAAAATGCTCTCTTTTTTAAAAAATATCGGAATATTCTAAAAAGTTAAAAATATCTCTATAATTTGCGGTGAGATTTGTCTGATGTCTGCACCCGTTTCACACCTCATTGCCGAATATAAATAATTCGGTTTGATTTTTGAAAATTCCTATTTTTTGATTGTTAAATTTAAAAAAAGTACCTCTTTGGCACGCGCTCCAGTGGAAATGAAGGGGTTCATCTCTCTGGATGCAGGCCACATGAACTGAATTTATACTTTGTCAGCCTGCAATAATTCCACGTACGAGGAGATGATCAGATATGCAACCGGGAATGAACGTCCAGTTTTTCTTTGATTTCTCCCTTTGGATAGAATTTTTTTCAGTCAGATTCCTTTTGATCCACTCTGTTGCTAAAAGAAAATTCTGTTCTGGGTATAATAATCCGTCTGTGTATGTTTTCCAGGTTGATTTGTTAAGAATTCCGGATTCAAAAATTTTCGCATACAACAGAGTTGCGTATACGTCTCCAATAGGGTAGATCCAATACATACCCGCAGTATCACCTGAAAAGTGTGGGTGTCGTAATAAGTATCCACCCTGATCAGTAACCTGAGCACCAGTAATATGTGTATAAATTTCCTGATACCATTCATTGAACCGAACGGGTTCTCTTGACTGGGCTATTTTGAGATCCAGTAAACTGATGATGGTATCTTTCGCCAGATTCCACCGATGCTCGTCCGAATAGGGATCTTGAGATCCAGCATACAGATGAACGAAGTTATTGTTTTGTAATAATTGATTATTATTGGCGGGGTACTGTATTATTGCAAGAATTTCAGGCGTCCAGGCAATGTATTCAAATAATCTGGATGATGCTTCAGTCATTTCTATAGGAAGTGTTACTGGAACTGCAGACTCTGATGAACCAGTCAGGATGAGGGTATACAGATGACCGAATTCATGAAACATTAAAGTATAGTCTTCTTCCTGCATTCGAGTTCCCTCATTTTGGTTATGGATTGTTCCACTTACAATAAATACTGGTGCTGAAATGATTGAACCATCATCATCACCATTATACCCTATTCCTGATATCTGAGCTGTCAACCATTCCTGCGTTTTTCCAGATCTGTTCTTCAGGTCAAGATAAAACCAGCCATGTGTTTTATTTGTACTGATATTTGAAACCCGGAATAATGATACCCCGGGTGCATATACATCCACATTATTAATTTCTTCAGTTTTCACATTCAAAAGACAGGATATTACCATAAGGGTTCGGTTTATGGTAATATCCGAAGATTGGAAAAGATTTTTCGGTGTAATGGGTAAATTTAAGGCTTTTTCTGAGATGAATCGATCAATCTCATAATCATATATTGTTGGAGAAGAATTTTCTACTTCTTTATTTGTTTGTATTTCACGGATGATCGGTTGGATCATCTGTTTTATTGTGGGAGTTATATTATCAAACAGCAATGCAATATCTGATCCCGTTATTGACCATCCCTGCCTGTCGGCTTTTAAATCAGTCCAGGTTTCATAGCCTTCATGGAATGCGATATCACTTCGGATGGAGGCTGACCTCTCAATTATCTGCAAATTTTCAGTGAGTGGTCTGTTTTCTCTGATATTTCTTATATAATCATTTTGTAATGAAAACAATTCTTCATACAGTGGTGTTAGTTCATTTTCATCAGGTATAGAATCAGTATTTGCATCTCTGAAGAAACGAAGTTCCTGGTTCTTTAACCAATATCCATATACTGATTCTGGTTTAGTTTCTCTGATACATGCATAGATTTCTGCGTCTGCCGATAATCTCTGAATAAATTCTGCATGTGTTTTGGTTGCCAATAATGATGCATTTTGAAGATTTTTATCTGGATACAATCCGGAAAGGACCAGATATTTTTGCAAGGTATGGTCCAGTTTTGTCAGGATTTCCTCAAGTCTGATGATGGTATTTTTTTCATTCCGTTCATGTCCCGGAATTGAGCATATTGCTGTGATTTCATGTGATGCGTTCGAAATTGCATCATGCACTTCATCGTTGATCTTCTCTCCTGTATCAGGAAATGTGATACCGGTCCCTATTGATGGATGAGGTGATAGTGCAATATCAAGAGCTGATACAGCTATTGGAAACATTATCTGTATACTTAGGAGGAACAAGAAAATTTTCTGAAAACTTCTTTTTTTGGAGCACTGCATATGGTGATTCCTATTTAGGTAAATCGAATTCCTGGTATCGATGGCTTGATATAGCCTTCATGAGAATATCCAAGTCAGGGATGATCTATGGGATCACAAGGACGTAAAATTGTCGGCATGGATGTTGACAACCTGATTTCTCTCTTAAACAAGGCATTGGCAGACGAATGGCTTGCGTATTATCAGTACTGGATTGGATCCAAAGTAGTAAAAGGTCCTACGAAGGATGCAGTTATTGCCGAACTGGTCCAGCATGCAACCGAAGAACTCTCTCATGCTGATATGATTGCTCTTCGGATTGTTCAACTAGGAGGAACTCCTGTTCTCGAACCAAAAGAATGGTATAATCTGACGAACTGCGGGTATGATGCTCCGATTGATCCTTATGTGCAATCAATTCTCGAACAGAACATTAAGGGTGAACAGTGTGCCATCAAGACATATGATCATCTGATGAAGATAGTAGAAGGAAAAGATCCAGTTACCTATAATATGATTCTTACTATCATCACCCAGGAAGTAGAACACGAAGAGGATCTTCAGAGCCTGCTTGAAGATCTGGAAATGATAATAAAAAAATAACTTCACTTTTTGTCTTAATAGTGGCTGAGAAAGGGTGCATTTATCAAATAGAAATACTGAATGGATCCGGGCAATTACCCTGCATCACCCTGCTTTGAACTTCTTCACGATTTTTACATATCCTTATACACACAGACGTGTATCCTATACATCATAAACAAATGAAAGGGATCAATGGTGTGGAGGGATTGTATGAATAACATATTCATTTGGATGACAGGAGCCCTGATTTGTATGTGTATCCTGTCTGGAACAGTTAGTGCTGACTATTCTGATGACAATACCCAGATGTTTGTTGATCAGCAGGGATCAGGAATAGCAGAGCCATTTTATCCGGCAAGTCCTCCCTCTCCTGATATGTATTCAACACCATATCCAACACAGGGGCCTTTTATTCCGGAACAAAATAATGCCGGTATGTTTGTGAATCCGGGTAATTCAGATACTTCTTTTACACCAAATCCTTCGAATATTGTCCTTGATGTTCCAGCCGGGACTGTCTTGCAGAGTGAACCAGTTCAGGGTTCCTATCAGGATCCAGGTACTGCTGAACCTTATTATCCTTCAAATCCTCCATCGCCAGGCACGTTAGATCAACCCATTCAGATTTCACCGGTAACTGGACCATACCAGGATCCGGGCTCTGCTGTTCCATATTATCCTACCTACCCTCCAACACCTGAACCAACACCTACTCCATACCCCCGTGATTATTCATCACCTGTATACTACCCCTCATACCGATATCAGGAGCCTACAGTAATTCATCACTGGTATGATGATGATAGATCACGGACGTACCGGCCTACATATTATGACAAATACGATAGGGAGTATTATTCTTATGATCGATACCGTGGGTATGATTATTATACCTATGTTGATGGAACCCTGAAGATTGCAAGCGAGCCATATCAGGCTGAAGTATATGTTGATAATCGATTCAGGGGATATACACCATATTCCGGGTATTTGACTTTAAATGACATCCGACCAGGAACCTATACTATCCGTCTGAAATATTCTGGATATTACGATTATTATGAAGATGTATACATTTCCAGGGGTCGAACGACATATATAGATGCTGATATGGTCAGGATTGGAGAGAGATATTCAAAATCCGGCTCTATGAATATCCAGTCTGAACCGACCGGAGCGAGTGTATATCTGGATAATGAATATCGCGGATTTTCTCCGGTTATGTTCGGGTCGGTTTCTCCGGGTGAACATACCCTGCTCATTCGAAAGGACGGGTATGCAGATTATGTAAGTAAAGTGACTATTACAGATAAACAGACCGTCATGATATCTGCAGTACTCAGCCGTCTGAATGTTCCTGCAGAGGCGACTCCATCTCCCACTCCAATACAGACTCCTGTTCCTGAACCTACAAAATCCGGCATTTTTACTGGTATTATTTGTTTTGCAGTGATATTTGGTGGAATTTTTATCTTGAGAAAAAAATCTTGATACTTTTGGATACACCCACTATTTTTCGTAACTACTAAACGTTAGAACAGAAAACGGTACTATTGATAATAATTGGAAATCGGTGTATAGTGAACACAAACACTGAAAAACATCCAAACCGTCCCCATTGCCTGTATTTATGGTTTCATCATGGGACACCGGTTTGTTCTGAGGAAAAAAGTAATCGGGAATGCCCATATCCGTTCTGGAAATGTCCGGTACGAGGACAAAAAATGAGTAATCAGATGATGGTCACTGATGCTGTCATGTCTGATGTATCTGATCTCACCGGAATATCTGTGCGAACTTAGGTAGAGATTTCTTTGTCACAATCACTGGCGATTTACCGAGCTAAGGCTACCGTTTCTCCATATTGTACAACATGACCTCGCATCGCTTTGATAAGGTCATCTTTTGTTGATCCAGGTGGAAGGTCAAGCATCGTATCTAGGGCATAAACTCTAAACTGATATCGGTGCATTTCCCCATCTGGTGGACATGGTCCATGATATCCAATGGTGCCATAATCGTTTATTCCCTGTACTGCCTGGACCGGTTTTAATACCTGTGGTTCTTTTGGAAATCCTTCAGGGATCCGAGAAAGTGGGGGAATATTCCATATTATCCATGGTGTGAAAGAACAACAGGATTTAATAAACGGATTAAAAACCATAATCGCGACTGATTGAGCATCCAGGTTTTTAATGTTTAATGCAGGAGATCGATCTTCTCCTCTGCAGGTATTTCTGGGTGGGAATTCAAGAAAGTCAAGGGTTACTATAATTGGAGTAATGGCATTCATAGGAGATCATACCTCATTCGATCCCTGTCTAATAAAACCTAATCCCCCAGCGGTGATCAGATCCTCCCGCTTTTCTGCTCTGACGAGTGGTGGAATTTCTCCCCATATGATACTGGTTTCACCAAAAACAGCATAAATCCCATCAATATCTTCGCATACATCTTCAAGCGGGGATTGATCTGATAATGAGAGACTATTACAAACAGATGTGGCAACAGCATCAGCAAGTATAGGATCTTGTGAAAAAACAGTGACACTGTCTGCTGAACCGAATGAGAATGAATGGCCGACTGTTGCAGAAGATGTGCATATACCGTATATTTCGTCTTTCGGTGGTATGAGGAATGCATATTTTCCTGATAAGGGGGAGTCTCCTGCATAAAGTCCGACCCGGATTGACCTGTCAGATATCAAAGCAATGTCACCCCCATTATCTACAACACAATAAGCAGATCCTGCAATTTTTGCAGCACGAACACCTGCATCTGCTACGGCCCCTGCAACACTTGCCATGGGTCCGACTCCTGCATTCTGTGCTGCATCCCCCATCCTGCGAATGATGTCCGGACCAACCGGTATTGGTATGGGTTCATAACTGGTAGCAAAAAAAGGATCCCGGATGATGTATTTCTCAATCTCGAATCTTGCCTGACGTATTCCTTCACAGGCTGCATCGATGTATTGATTATCATCCGCAAGGATGGTCGCTATGGTTTCCCTGAGTTCAAAATGATGACGGAGCGTCATTCAGTTTAATAACTGAGAGACAGTGCTGCATGAGGACAGCTGATGATACATCTTCCACATAAAATGCATTTTTTTGTTGAAACCTGTAATTTCCAGTTTTCATCAAAAGAAAAGACACCTTTTGGACATATAGAGATACAGGCCCCACAATCAACACATTCCTCTTCGTCATGTCTGATTCCTTCTTCAAGAATTCTGACTTCAGCACCCAGTGATCTCATCCGTTCGCTTACAATAATGCAGTTCTCATCTGGAACGTCAACGAGTGCTTCTTCTCCCTCATGAGCATCAGACCGTGCCCGATCAACATTAATGAGAACTCCGGTGTCTTTTACAACCTGCGCAATAATCGGCTTACTTTCATGAATCAGACGGACTAAGAGTTTCATGGTCTGGCCCCTCCGGGTTTGAAGAGTTTTCCTAAATCACTGGCATGGAGGATTGCGATACACTGATTTTGTGCATCTACTACCGGGAGTGCACTGATCCGATGATGCTCCATCTTCTGGGCAGCAATGTCTATTGGTTCATCAGCGAGGGTAGTGATTACATTCCTGGTCATGACATCCTGAACTTTTACTTTCCGTTCTGGTCGTGCAACTGCTTTTGCAATATCAAAGGTCGTGACTACTCCGGTCAGTCGTCCCTGTTCATTTAACACTGGCAGATGGTTTGTCTCTCCCCTAAGCAGTTTTTTTGCAGCCTCTGTTATGTCCTGTTCTTCCTTTATTGTCACAACTTTTCTCTGCATAATCTCCTGAACCAGGACTACTTTTCTTGTTTCTCGCATTGGTTTTGCCTGTTTGGAAGGATCGAGGTACCGTGTTGGAAGACACAAGGTCATATGCCCTTCCTGTATCCAGGTTTTCAGGGTGTTTGCAACCATCTTGGCCCGTCGGTACGAGGACAGCGATGAAGTCTTTATCTCTTCGTTATTCAGTTCAATAGTGCCTGATTTCAGTTCTGCATAACTTACTTGTCCAAGGACCGGCCTGCTCCGGGATGGAACGCCGTAATCCCTGATACTGACCATAATATCTTCATCTCTGACTGATGTCCGTCTGACCGTTTCGATATCCAGAACAGGTAAAGGAATACCTACCCCAAGGTAGAGCGTGGGGCCATACCGATACATATATGCTGCCCGCAAAAAGTCTGAATTCATTTCAGCCATATCAGCGGTTGTCATCAGGGTTGCGAAGTTTCCTGCAGATGAATGTTGTGTTCCTTCACCAACTACCATACCTGGAGCACCACCAAGTAAGATTGGTACACCACTTCCGATGAGCCGAAGGTTTGGGTCGTTACATATTGGGTTTAACGTTCCTGCACCCGAAAACGACACGTTTGCACTATGGGGGAGGAGAGTTCCCATATAGGTGTACAGGGTGTCATCAGATGTGTTTACTGCTGCATCATATCGCTGGTAGGCATTTCGTGGATTGACCATGATTGCCTGGTTCAGATCTTCAAGCCTGACTTCAGTTGTAATACTTCTTCGTGGATAACAATCTGATCCTGATGATTGTGCCCGGAGTTCTATGGCCTTGCCTGAAATGAAGTCTTCAATAACATGGGCACCTCCATAACTCTCCATTCTGGTAACAGACTTATTTGTCGCACCGATGTAGGTATCGACTGCTGCAATACCGCCGTATGCTTCAACATCGTTCAGCCAGAGCCGTTCCATCTTGATTGGAGGTTCTGCATGACCGAAGTTCAAAAATGCCCCTGATGAGCACATGGCTCCAAAGGTTCCGGTGGTAACAACATCCACCTCCTGGAGTGCCCCTTCTTCTCCGAGTTCGCTGACGATGTCTGGCATCTCATCGGCAGTGACCACCCGGGCTGAACCATCACGAATACGCCGGTTGATCTCATCGATGGACTTTTCCATAATAGTAACCAGTTAGGAGATCAAAGGAGTTATAGGTTTAGTTTTGCGTCTGCGATGCCAGAATTATTTCTGGGAAAAATTACTTTTGAAAAAAAGGGTTACTGGAGTACAGCACCACGGTTTGCCGGTCCCACCGCAGCAGCATATCTGGTAAGAACACTGCTGAGTGGTTTTGTAAGAGGTTTCCATCCGGACTTTCTTCTCTCAATTTCTTCAATACCAATATCCAGGTTGATTGTTTTGGAAATGAGATCAATTGATATGGTATCTCCGTCTTTTACAAATGCAATTGGTCCGCCTGCTGCAGCTTCCGGAGCAACATGCCCGATACATGGACCCCTTGTCCCTCCTGAAAACCGGCCGTCGGTAATTAGGGCAACCCGGTTATATCCAAGGCCGACAAGTGCTGATGTTGGTGAGAGCATCTCCGGCATTCCAGGTCCGCCTCTCGGGCCTTCGTACCTGATGACCACTACATCACCTTCCTTGATCTCTCTTCCAAGGATAGCCTTCATGGCCGGTTCTTCACCGTCAAAAACACGGGCAGGGCCGGTATGCTGCCACATCTCACTCTGAACGGCTCCACTTTTTATAACCGCTCCATCTGGTGCAAGGGTTCCGGTAAGGATCATCAGACCACCACTTGTATGCACTGGTGATGATTCCGGTCGGATAATTGACTCATCCACATATGTTACACTATCCGCTAATGAAAAGACGTCCTTTCCTGATGTAGTGGGGCAATTTTCGAGATGAGATCTGATCTGCCTGAAGACTGCCGGAATTCCACCTGCATGATGGAGAGCCTGCATGGAATGAGGTCCACCTGGCATCATCGAGGCGATATGTGGGACCTGTTCTGATATTTTATTAAATTCGTCAAGATCAAAGGGCACCCCTGCTTCGGTTGCGATCGCCATCAGGTGTAACACGGTATTTGTTGATCCACCAAGTGCCATATCAACTCTGATTGCATTTCGAAGACTTGCCGGGGAGATAATATCCCGGGGAAGAACCTGCTGGTGCACAAGGTCTACGATTCGTTTGCCTGACCTGAATGCTAACCGCTGCTTTTCTGCATAAACAGCTGGAGTTGCAGCACAGCCTGGAAGAGACATGCCGAGAGCTTCTGTCATACATGCCATGGTATTTGCTGTATAGAGACCCTGACAGGATCCACATCCTGGCATTGCAGCCGTTTCAAGTTCCCGAAGTTCTTCTTCGGTCATTTTCCCACCGGCCACTTTTCCGACTCCTTCAAACACATCAGTCAGTGATAATTCGCATCCCTGATGGTGACCGGGGAGCATATTTCCTCCGGTTAGAACAATTGCCGGGATATTACACCTGGCTGCTGCCATGAGCATGCCTGGGACAATTTTGTCACATGTGCAGATACAGACAATGCCATCAAATTTATGTGCCTGAATCATGAGTTCAACGGAATCTGCAATATTTTCACGAGATGGGAGGGAATATCTCATTCCTTCATGTCCCATTGCAATTCCATCGCAGATTCCGATGGTATTGAACTCGAACGGTGTTCCGCCTCCGGCAGTAATCCCTTCCCTGACCCGTTCACCAAGAATCCGAAGGTGGGTATGGCCGGGTACGATGGTATTCCAGGAGTTAGCAATCCCGATAAATGGCTGGTTCATTTCACTCTCGTCGATTCCGAGAGAACGAATGAGTGAGCGGTTCGGGGCCCGGGCATATCCTGCCTTTACATCATCACTCCGCATAATACTCATGAACAGATAGGAGATGACACTAGATAAAGGAAAGGTTGTTGGTGCAAATTACGATTCCTCATGCACCACTTAAAGCGGCAAGCTTTCGATCACATGGTGCATATCATCCGGAAACATATACTTAGCATGGTTTTTACGTGTGCTCAATGTGGTCAATGCTGTATGTACCTGGGGGACTACATTGTCATTGATGCAAAGACCGGGCCATATACCTTTTCCTGCTCTTGTGTTTCAACAAATACTCTCTTTCAGGCAGTCGTCGATGAAGATAAACGGAATTTTTTTGACAATACTGAGTTTTCCCGTGCCCATCCCAATGCCTGCCCGTTTCTCCGGCCGACTGATGACGGGCGGATTGTCTGCACCATCCATGAGACCAGTCCTGCCCAGTGTAAAATGTACCGATGTGTGGCAGTGAGAATATTTTCCGGGGAAAAACAGATCGGATATATCACCGGTATGGGTGCCCTGCACTCTGATGATCCGTCTTTGCGTTCCCTCTATGAATCATGCGTCCAGCAAATCCCGGAGGGGGATCAGGAACGGGATGAATGGTTTGCCCGGTTATTTGAAAAGCACGGGTACCGGACTGAATAACCATATCACCGGGAGTCCAGCCATGGGGCCATATCTGCTATATTGAGGATCATAACTCCGATATTTCTCATGTCCAGCACGTTTGCCTCATGGATCTCCTTTGTCTGTGCCCCGGTAGCATCACCCACGAGGATTGTTTCATAGTTATACGCCATGGAATCAAACACCGTGGTCCGGACACAGTTCGGTGTCTGGATTCCTCCCACAACTACGGTATTCACTCCAAGGGTCCGGAGCATCAGGTCAAGGGTGGTTCCGATGAATGCACTCATCCGGACCTTCTCGATCAGGTGCTCACCGGACACAGGTGTGAGTTCATCGATAACCGCAGCACCGTGTGTGCCCCTGACAGCAAATGGAGTAGATTTGAATTTTTCAGCCCTGAACCATTCGACGTCTGAACCATCCGGTTCATGAATCCTGACGATATGGAAGATTGGAAGTCGTTTTTCCCGGAACAGAGAGAGTAGATGAGTAAGAGGGGTGATGACCGCTTGTGCTCCGACAACCGGGTTTACTGCATGAGTTGAGGCAAAATCATTCTGCATATCGATGATGAGCAGTGCAGGTTTTTGTGTCATATATACGAATAGTATTAAGGTTTAATCATAGTTGTGACTGGGTTACTGACAAAGCGATTGTTCCAGATATTAGATTAGATGAACTGGAATAATGAATATCCTTTAGTGTGACATTTTTGGTCTGACTGGGTCCTGAATATCCGGTAATTATTTTTGCAAATTGCGTCGTTATGCACAGAGTAATAATGTAATTTCCATGAGGTTTTTCGATATTGTGATATGGAAAAAATGATGAAGTACTACTATGAGTACGAGTTCTCACTCATCTCTTCCATTTGTTCTATCAGAATTGAATAGTCATATTGATGAGATAAGGGAGAAGTATGGGGTAACGAGACTTGGGGTCTTTGGTTCTGTCAGCCGGAGTGAGGATACTCCGGATAGTGATATTGATATTCTTGTGGATTTTCCCCATGAAAAGGGGATATATCGGAGATTTATTCACTTAGCCGATGAACTTGAAGAAATTTTTGGCCGGTCAGTTGATCTAGTAACCGTTAAGGGATTATCACCATACATACGACCATATGTAGAGCGTGAGGTGATTTGGATTTATGGATGATGAGATATTCCTTACTCATATCCTGGAAGAGACCCGGTTTTTTCTTCCTAGAATTGTTCTGATCCTATGTGTAGTTCTTTGTATGATTGCACCGATTCATGCAGAGCGGGTATTCTTCTCTGACGGCACATTATATGATGCATCCCTTTCGAAAGACGATATTCTGGAACGTTTTGAAGAATACACCGGTGAAGGACCGGTTATTGTATTTCATGATCTCATCTGTCAATCCTGTCAGGATGCGATGGATTATTTCAGGGAGTTTGAACAGGTCTACCCGGAAATTTCTATTGAATACTATGACCTTCATGGCAACATGACCAATAAACTGCTGTTTGAAAAATACATGAAGAACTATCACCAGGCAAACCTCCTTGCACCGACTGCTTTTGTGGGTCCTGCAGGGATAGAAGGGAATGAGTCGATCCGGCTTGTGTTTGAACCGTTTACTCTGTTATATGTCGATAATCAGTGAATTTTATAAACTATTTTTCATGGAGCGTTTTAAATAGTTAGGTATTAGTCTCACAAAAACGGACTGCTTCATAATAATTGTGATGCATTGCACCCTTCATGAGAGAGAGTTACCAGGATAGAAGATCGATCCACTCCTTCGCAAATCCGGATGGGACATTCAGCCCTATACAGACAAAACTCCCTTTTCCTCGTATCATGCCGTTGCCCTTGAAGAATATCCAACTAACAACGGTCCGGCAGATTATGCCCTCATTCTAAACGGAAAATTGTCGGAGTCATAGAAGCGAAACGAGAATCTGTCGGACCACAGGAAGTCCAGACTCAGGCAAGAAGATATGCAAAAGGGATCCCTGATTCTGTTGCTTTGTTCTCATTTGATGAATATCGGGTTCCTTTTCTCTACTCTTCCAATGGAATGATCAACTGGTTCATTAATGTCCGTCATGAACAGAACCAGTCTCATGAGATCAAACGGCTTCATACTCCGCAGGCTCTTCATGAACGATACTCTTCAGATTTTGGTGTAGTCTCCCTAAAAATCCTGAGCACACCAAATACACATCAACGGCTCAGATCCTATCAGATTCAGACAAATGATGCGGTTGAAAATGCCATTGCATACTGAAGCAGAAGATGCTTGTTACTATGGCGACCGGGACATGGAAGTATCATCTTCCAGCGATATGATATCTGATCTTTGCGATGACAGCTGTCTTTGCACAGTCATGTCGAGAGGACATAAAGAATTTCAGGTATCATTGTCTTATCCTCTCGGTTCGTTCTGGTTTTATTTTGTCCGAGGCTGGAACAAACGTACCGGACAACGCCCGCTGTCCCGATCAGGAGGTACATTCCCGAGGATCTTACATTCTCCAGTGTCAGTAGTTTTTGTGGTATAATTAATGCAGTCTTTGCAGGTTGGCATGGTAACTTCCTTTTACTTCTTGGTTTTAGTTTATCCTTTGTTGAAAGTTATCCTGTTATTATCATGAGAAGGTTTAAAATATTCGGAATAAATGGAGGCAACTCATGGAGGTATGAATTCTTCCTAAAATGGTGCTGATTACACGAATTCTCCAATATCTGATGTTCAGATTCCACATGGTACGGCCGGGATTATCTGTTGAATATTGTTTGTTATCCCCCATTGAGTATTTTTTTTGGAGTGGTGAGTTTTTCATCAATCATCTCTTCTCGCAGCCAGAAATACCATAAAATTCAATTTTTTGAGAATTTATCAGTAATAGGGGAGAATCTCACCATAACTAGCAACCGGTTAGATTCATCTTTTCCGATGATGGAACCTATTAGTCTGCCATTTTGACTTCAGATCCTACAGCGAGATCGTCCGCCATCGTTATCGGTTTTTCCCAGAATTTTATCGGAAAGGTAATTTTGACAATTGAAGATATATACATCATAGCTTAATGGAAAGCCCCAGTATTGGTACAAAATTATCCTCCTGAGGGTATCAACATGGAGTGAATGAACCTTTTTGTCTTCCACATCAAAAAAATTGCGGATTATTGGTATCAAATCCAGAAATTATTTTGTCATCACTCTTATGAGTCACTTTCCAGTGATGTACTGGAGATTATCTGCTGGTTCATCTGGATATGAGCGACACTGTTTGCTCCTTTCTCGAATATCACCAGAAAAACCTCCTAGCACAGATTGATTTTATTGGCTTTGCAGGAATTGAAGAAATGATTCAATATGAAGACAGCCCCCTTTGAAGGACTACTGGAGAAATCTACATCTGGAGGGAAGTAAGGAGCCGGAGAGTTTTACCCCAGCTTACCATCCCTCTCCCTTGTTTCCTCACAGTATCTTATCCTTTCATCATGATTCTGACAAAAAGATGTACTGATGGATTTCTTTGATACACTCTGTCAGAGACGGTCGGTCAGGAAATACGGCCCCGACCCGGTTCCCAATGCCGATATCGCCAGGATTCTCCAGGCGGCCAACATGGCCCCGTCTGCGATGAACCACAAACCCTGGGAGTTTCTTGTGGTCACTGGTGATCCAATCAGGGAGCTTGGTGTAAGTTTTGGACGAGTTCTTGACCGGATCCAAAAAACACGGGGAGAAGAACTCCCAGCCGAAGTTGTCACCTTTGCCAGGACCTATGGCGGTGCTCCGGTGGCAATCGTGGTACTCTGCACCACAAGTGACCTCCCGAACTTTCAGCGGGCTTACCTGGAGAGTGCCAGTGCAGCGATGGAAAACCTTCTGCTTGCGGCAACCGCTCTTGGCCTAGGCACCTGCTGGATGACCGGACCACTGGAAGATGAACCTTTTCTCCGGGAGATCCTGGAGATCCCTGAGGACCGGACCCTGGTTGCCATCACCCCGCTTGGGTATCCTCAAGAGATGCCGGGCCCCCATTCTGTCGTCGATCCAGATCTGGAGAAGAAGATCCACTGGATCTCATGAGCTCAACTGCGGCCTTTTCAGTTTCATCATTACCACCTGACTACACAGGGCCAATAACTCACCAGGGTTGAGATCTTAATACTTACCTGGGTTGGTAAGGATACTATTGTAGTAGATGAACTGTAAAAAAACAAGTTCACCATTGTTTTTTGAACTCCCTGAAAATTCAATACAACACTGGATTCACATCCAGATGGAGGTAAGCATCCCTAATATTCCATTCAGACATTGGATGGATCATTCCGATCCGCGGCCCTGTGAGAAATCCTGTCCCTCTTCTTAAGGACAACTATTCATTCTGAATTATTCATCTTCCATAAAGTGTGGAATTAGAGATTAGATACATCTCCCGCATTACCTGATAAACAACCTGAAAAAAGGCAGAGTGAAAGGATAGATGCCTTAGAAATATTAAAAGCCTCATCCGGCTCAACACATATGTGATGCAGTTATATGGGCCGGTTTCCTCATGTCTGAAACTTCTTATCGGTCTGATTCCACCCCTTATTATTGGCAGTATTGCCTGGGGTGTGGGCCTTGTTGTTCCTGTTCTCGGCGGACCAGTAATTGCTATCCTCATTGGACTGGTTGTCGGTCAATTATTTGGTCTTAGAAATGAATGGGCTGAAGGGGTGTCGTTCGCCTCAAAAAAAATATTGCAAGGCTCGATAGTGCTTTTAGGTGCAGGAATGTCACTAACCCAGGTTGCACAGATTGGAGGTTCAGGTCTTCCTGTCATGATAGGGACACTGGTTATCTGTTTAATAGCAGGTCTTGTTATCGGCCGAGCTATGAAAATAGAGGAACATATTCGCTCTCTTATCACATACGGAACGGCCATATGTGGTGCTTCTGCAATAGCAACAATGAGCGCAGTAATTGGGGCATCAGGTCCAGCTATAGCTGTTTCAATAACTGTCATTGTTCTCTATAATGTCCTCGGTGCGGTTCTTTTTCCCACGATTGGCCATATTCTTGGTTTATCTCAGGAAGCATTCGGTATGTGGGCCGGGACTGCTATCAATGACACATCTTCAGTCGTTGCCGCAGCAACGGTGTACGGCTCTGTCGCTGCCACATATGCGGTCGTAGTGAAATTAACCCGGACACTTGCCATCATTCCCTTGGCGTTATTTAAAACTTGGTCGTTGAATTCGCAGTTGCCTGGAGAAGAACAACGGACTACCGTGTTCTACAAGCTTATCCCTCCCTTTTTGATCCTGTTCATCCTCGCTGCTGCAGTTCAATCCATTGGACTGATTCCTAAAACATGGAATGATCCGATTCATTTCCTGGCACATTTTGGGACAACAGTAGCCATGGCAGCAGTTGGGATGAGCAGTTCTCTCACCGCAATCAGAGATGCGGGATGGAAACCAGTTGCTCTTGGGGCTATTCTCTGGTTCTTTGTAGCGACAAGCAGTCTTGCTCTGCAGTGGTTAAGTGGTAGCCTGTAAGTGTTATCGAAACAAAATACTATATTCAATCAATTTTTCTTCTATTCGTGGAATAAAAAAATCTTTTCAACCACTTCCTGAAAAAGAAAAGGTGATACTTATGCCAGAGCCGCGATCGCGTTAGCCCAGATCCCGGGCGTGGTTCTAAGAGAGTCAGCCGGAACGGGAGATAATGCTGTCCAGTATAGGTGACAAGGAAAACCCGTTGCTGGCATGACACTTGAGCGCCTTGCTGAAGGTATCCTCTGAACTGTCACGGGATGCCGAGACCCCGGTCCCCATCGCTCCGGTGATCGTGGCATTGCCGGTGATCTGGGTGACGGCCGTGTTGACTGCTGCCATGGTCGGCCCTTTCACCGGAATCTGCCCTACCTTCTTTGCTTCCGCGTTCTCATAGATGATGCTTGCTGCATACGATTCTTTGGAGGTTTTCACTGCAGGATGGGAAACTCCCCCTGATTCGTAGGCAGTACAGCCCCATGGATTGTCATCCAGGACATCCTGGACGATTGTATTGAACGTGGTATATTCTGCAATCGGGCTTGCCAGTTCCCGGACCGCTGACTTTACCACCGTTTTCTGAGTAAAATGGGCCATTTTCGAAGACCCCTGCCGTCTCTCGGACGGCATAATATACTTAGAGGTTCTTTATAAAGAGGTTTTAACAGGGTAGAGGAAAAGGCAAGGAGCGGGGATGGATTGGAGAATGGAGGGGTTTGAACTATTCTGGGGGTGAAAATGAGAGGAGGTCTCAAAAAATTTATTACTCGAAAGTGATTTAAACGTAGAAATTTTGTATCTATTATGTCCGACTTAGATGATGGCCCATCGATACGGATATGTTCTCAATGTGGAGAAGAGACAGAGTACGAGTATGATGACTATGAATGGGAGGCACGAGATTGCCTCTGTGAGCAATGTGAAGATGATCAAGAAACTGAAGAGTTGCTGGCGTTGGATATTATATAATGAACATCAACGAAGAGATTTGAGGCTAATTTGTATCTCTATAGACGGACAATATGATTTATTGGCCCAAAATATGAAGAAATAATGATATAACCATCTAGGAATTTTTACAAAGAAGTAAAGCAGTTAAATTTTTTCCAATATTCGGGTTATGTACTACAGAATTCAATGAAATTTGTTGTTTTATCCATAAAATCCTCGGAACTTAATTGCAATAATAAACAATATCAATTATTCTGGAAAATATTCGGAAGTAATACTGGAAAGTTATATTGGCAAGAATGTGAAATTATTCAGAAATTTGATAATGAACTAAAAATTCAATGTAACGACAATACTGGAAAAGCAAATCAATTAGATTTCCAGTCCATTTTTTTAAATTTATACAATATAATATCGGATTCAACGATAACAATCGTAGCAGACTATAATGATATCAAAAATTCATTCCAGATTTTACCTAATAGTGAAAAAAATATTGATCTCTTATCTAAATGTAATTTTTTTTCTTTTCGTCACTCATCAGAGATTGTTAATTTGATGTTGAAAGACAACGTCCCATTTAATGAATTTCCTGATATTAATGAAATTTATCATCATTTGTTTCATCAGAATTTCGTGATTTCTTCGGCCAAAGAAGAGGTAATAGTTCTTGCTAAATGCTACTTGAAGTTATGTCAAATCGGAATCATAAAAACCTCTAATATTGATCAACTAAAAGATTTTTTTAAAAATTTATCTCTGGATCCTACAAATATCGGGTGTTTGTTTCATCTGGCAATTTATTATGAAAAAATAGGACGGGGAGATATCGCATATTCTTATATAACTAATATATTAGAATTAAATCCTAATTCCAAACAGGCAATTGAAATAAAAGACCGGTTACTCTCTAGATACAAACTTGATGAAAAAAAATATCAACCTCATACTGATGCTAAACAAAATACTACGAAAATAATCCTTTCCCAAGAGAATATAGATATTATACAAAATAGATCAAATATCGATTTTATTGAAAATTCTGCCAATAATTGGATGGATTTAGCCAAATTAGAGAAAAAGGAGAAAAATTATCTCAAAGCAATCGCGTATTATCTAAAGGCACTTACCATCTCTGACAAAATAAAATATCCCTGGCATAACATTGGAACGTGTTATTACCTACTTAAACAATTTGAAAATGCAATATTTGCATTTAATATGAATATTTCTCTCTATCCTGACTACATCGTGAGTTATTTATGTAAAGGGAAATCTCTTGTAAAAATTAATGATCTTGATAATGCCGCGGATTGCTTTAAAGTAGTAATAAAAAGGGGAAATCAATCAGCTCCATGTAAAACCGCTAAACAATTACTCGATAACTTAGAAAAGCAAAAGAAATCAGAATCCATATCACCAGAGAATGTAGAACATCAATCAGACAATATTGAATTTATTAGACACCTAATAGAAGCAATCGAAAAAAATACGGGGAATGACAGAACACATCTCCGACTTGCCGAGAGTTTATTAGAAATAGATTGTTTAGAAGAAGCAGAAGCGAGAGTAAATTATTTCTTGAATTTGAATCCCACTCATGAACAAGCAAATCGTTTAAAAGAAGATATCGAATATCGAAAAAGAACAACAAAGGTACAATCAAATCCGATTTGTTTGGAAATTAAAAAAGGGAATATTAACAGAAGTTCATCTAATCAAGAATCCTTCACCCTGCATAAATCAGGTAATCTTTCACTACATGATGCAATTAGAGAGATTGATAATAGTATCTATGTTCAGGAAAGAGAAAAAAAGATTCAGAATGTTATTGAAAGGGATATTAAAGGTGTTCAGCGAATACGTGGAATAGCTGGGACTGGGAAAACTATTATCCTCTGTCATCGAGCGGCATATTTACATAAATTACATCCAGAATGGAAGATTGCCCTAGTTTTTTTTACTAAATCTCTGTATGATCTAGTTGAAACAACCCTCCAGGAAATCGCATATGAATATTATGGACTGGAATGGAGTCCCATAGATATAGATTCTAATCTCCGAGTAATGCATGCATGGGGGGAAGATAATAAACCTGGCTTTTTCTACTTACTTCGAATGGAAATTGATCAAAAGGCAAAAAACTACATAGATAAAGGGAAAATTCAGGATAATTTCGCAGCAGTCTGCAATAACTTCCTACAAAGAAATCCCAAATTTACTCCCCAATGGGATGTTGTTCTATTAGATGAAGCACAAGACATCCTTACCGATAATCCCGAACTCCTGTACAACGGGGCCCAACCCGCTTTTTGGTTGATTTATCATAATATTAAACCGATTACTCAAACCAATAGTGCAATCAGAAGATTCATTTTTGCTTATGATGAATACCAAACATTAGGCACGATAAAAATCCCAACCGCAAAAGAAGTGTTCGGAAATAAGGAGGAATATTCAAATTTGTTTTCATTAAAAGGGGGAGGGGATCCTATCTCATTGGAGATCTGTTATCGGACACCTCTTCTTACACTTCTAGCAGCTCAAGCAATAGGGATGGGACTATACAGAGAATCAGGAATGATTACCCCCATTACAACAGTAGCCGAATGGGAGGAATTGGGGTATTCGATAAATATGACTCGGAAAAAGTTTGATACAAAAGGAAATGAGATCAAACTCTTTCGACGAGATTCAAATACTAAAAATCCTTTGTCAAATATTTGGATAAAGCCAATTATTGAGTTTAAATTGTTTGAAAATCGTGAATCAGAAAATAACGCAATCTATAATTTCATTTGTGAATTGAAATCAAATGGTATTCCTCAGGAAGAAATTGCAATACTATTGCTTGGAAAAAAATGTGATATTAATTTAGAATTTCCTTTTGATGGAATAACCATTTTTCGTCCGGATAAAGAGAAAACGAAATTTAAGTCAAAAGATAATATCACAATTGGACACACTCCCAGAGCGAAAGGGAATGAGGCTAAATTCATAATTATTCCTCGATTAGATACGATTGCTAAAGAATTAGAACAGACAGAAATGGAATTAAAAAATTCAACAATTCATCCACGTAAAGAAACATTGATTAATACAATTATTGAAAAAAGAAACTATCTGTATGTGGCGATGACTCGAACTAAAGGATGGATAATTATGACCGGAATAGATGGAGAATACTCTCTCTACCAAGAAATAAAAAAAGTTCTGAAGAATGTAACTGAAAACCAATCCTTAGATATTATATATAATGGTAAAATTCAGGATTGTTTAAGATAACCAATATATGATCATTAATCACAGTGAATCAAGCGATATCTGGGAAAAAAAGGGTAAAATTCATTGGGATAATAAAGACTATGAGATAGCGGAACGATGTTTTGATAAAGCAATAGAAATTAATCCACATTCACCATACTCTCGATATTGCAAAGCAGCATTATTATGGAGACGTGGAAAAGAAACAGAAGCAGTGAGTAGATTTGAGGCTATTGAAAAGGATATTAGACAAATTAATATTAACGGTAAAAATCAGGGTATTAACCCAATTCATACACATTTTCCAAAACATAATCCTTTCCAAGATATTGCAAAAATAATCAGACCGGATAATCCCACAGACGAGGGCCTAAAAAATTATATCCAGGATAATAAGATTACTATTAAGAATTTACTCGACGAAATAAGACAGCCCAATTCTGAAAAACCCATTCAATACGAGACTATTGATTATCAAAAAGCATACCTACTCCTTTATTTTCCCTATTACATAGAAAATATTTATTCTGAATTATCAATTCTCCAAAAAAAAGGTGTCCTGGAAGGACTTCAGGATCATATCAGTGTCAATATCTTTGGATGTGGACCAGCACCAGAATATTTAGGAATGCTCACATTTGTCTCACAAAACCTACCCAAAGTAAAACATCTCACAACCTATTTCTTTGATCGAGAATATTGGAATACAACTCGAAATACTTGTATAGAGGTTTATTCTCCAAATTATTGCAAAAACAACAAACTTATCCTTGAAAATTTTTCTCCGAAATGTGAAAATTTAATCGAGTTGTTACAGAACTGTGATAATTATCCTCAAATACAGGTTGCCGACATTCATATTTTTCAGCATTCTTTCCGTGAGTTATTGCATAGTAAAGGGGAGGGAATTTTTGTAGATTTTGGAATTTTTTTCAACAACATTAAACCTGGCAGTATATTGATATTTATTGAAAATGTTTACCCAAAAGACATTAAATTGCTTGAAGAATTAGCAAAATATTTGAGTTTAAATAACAAGGCACTCATTTATCGTGACTCGACAATTAAGTGGACATTTACACAGGTTTTTTCTAAACCAAAATTTCTGGATACTTTTTTTGAAAATATTAATAAAACACAGTTTAACACAAAATATTCGTCAACTGTTCTAATGAAGGTATAAAATATGCCACCCTGGGAAAAAGTAAAAATTATTACAGAGAATGGCAAACAGGTCGAAGCCATTGCTCCGGTTATCATATCCGCCAGTCGATCTACTGATATTCCTGCATTTTATATTGACTGGTTCATCAAGAGAATGGAAATAGGATATTTAGTCTGGATAAATCCATTCAATCGGAAACAAACCATCTTTGTTTCATTCAATAAGACAAGAGTTATTGTTTTCTGGACAAAAAACGCTTATCCTTTGTTAAAACAAATAAAAACTCTCGATAGTTACAAAATAAATTACTACGTTCAATTCACCTTAAATGATTATGAACTAGAAAATTATGAACCAGGAATACCATCTTTAAATGATCGAATAGATACATTCAAACAATTATCTAGCATTATCGGAAAAGAGAAGATCATTTGGCGATATGATCCAATATTAGTCTCAAATGAACTTTCACTGCCTATAATTCTCTCCAGAATCAAGAATATCGGAGATCAAATCCACGAATATACTGATAGATTAATCATTAGTTTTGTTGACATTAAGCCATACGAAAAAGTCCAACATAATGTCGCAATATCAGGAATACATGAACTCACACCAAATGAGATATACGACTTTTCAACCCAATTGTCTGTAATAAACCAATCATGGGGATTGAAACTGGGTACCTGTGGGGAAGAGGTAGATCTTACCCAAATGGGCATATCGGCGATGAGTTGTATTGATGGGACACTTATTAGAAATTTATTTGAGACTGATAGTAAATTAGTCCAATATCTCCACCGTCATAATAAAAAAGACAAAGGACAAAGAAAATCGTGCCTTTGCATAGAAAGTAAGGATATAGGTCAATATAATACATGCTCACACCTCTGCATCTACTGTTATGCGAATCGATCAAAAGGAGAAGTTGAAAAAAATTATTTCCATCATTTGCAAAACCAATTTGCAGAAACGATAACCGGGGAATATATCCCCCCACCAGATGATGAAAGAAAAGAGATAAAACAAACAGATTTCTCTCAATTTATTCAATAGAGAGCCTAATATGCCTTCTCTCCCTGGATCACCAAATCACAACTCTCAAAAAAATGCGTTGAATATTCGAAACTCAAATAATATATCAGGAGCACTTGAAATCCTGGAAAAACTTCATCAAGAAAAACCTGAAAATATCACCATTATTTTACATTTAGTTGAGACTTTGATTGCTTTAGGTGGGGAACATAACCTTACTTTAGCTGAAAAATATCTCAATAAAACCGGCTTTTTTGGCCAGAATCAACAAAATAATAATTCTATAACTAATTTCGTTCAAAAAATTAAAAAAAACTCAAATATAATTTATCAGGTTAAGGAATTCAAAGCAAAAGAGGCCAAATATGGGGTTTTGAATAGGCAACTACCCAATGTATTATCTGAATATTTAAAAAAGAAAGAGATTCGTCTTTACACTCATCAATGTGAATCAATCAATCAGATTCGAAATGGTAAAAATATTATTCTCACTTCTGCGACTGCCAGTGGAAAGACGCTCGCATTCAATTTACCAATAATTGAGAAATTAATAGAAAATTCTCAAGTAAGAGCTCTCTATCTCTATCCCACAAAAGCTCTATCTCAGGACCAATTGAAAGCACTTCAAGAACTTGAATCAGCTATCCAAATTCCCATACAAGTTGATCGATATGATTATGATACGCTAAAAAGTGAAAGAGCGAATATTCGAAGCAATTCAAGAATCGTAATATCGAACCCCTACATGCTTCACAGAGTACTCCCACACCACAATCAATGGAGTAGTTTTTTTAAAAATTTACATTATGTTGTGATCGATGAAGCTCATTATTACCGAGGAGTATTTGGTTCTAATGTAGCCTACGTAATTAGAAGGCTTAAACGAATCGCTAGGTTGTATGGTGCAAAACCACAGTTTATTCTTCTTTCTGCAACAATAGGCAATGCTGAAGAGTTTGGCACTAAACTTATCGGTGAATCGATTCAACCCATAACTATTGACGGTTCAGCAAGAGGAGAAAAAACCTGTATTCTTCTTAGTAACATAAAAACGAAGATGTATAGGACTGCGGTTCATTTGCTAGTTGAATTGGTACAAAATAATATTTCGACAATATGCTTTGTAAGAAGAAGGAGAATGGCAGATCAACTTGGAAAGTGGATTATCGATGATTTGGAAAAAAAAGGGAAATCGTATAAAAATCGGGTTAGAGCATATCATGCAGGATATACCGTAAAGGATAGAAAGGAAATTGAAAATGACCTAAAGAAGGGTAACATTTCTGTTTGTATCGCATCGAATGCATTAGAACTTGGAATAGACATCGGGTCCCTAGATGGTGCAGTTTTAACTGGATATCCTGGCTCAATTATGTCCTTTTGGCAACAGGCAGGAAGATCAGGAAGGAGAAATAAACCTTCTCTTGCAATAATGATCTGCCATGATAATGCATTAGAACAATTTTTTTTAACTCATCCTGAAGACTTTTTCACAAAAAAACCTGAAGATGCAGTGATTGATCTCAATAACAAAAAGATTTTCTGTGGCCATTTACTCTGTGCATCTGATGAATATCCAATTACATCGAATGATAACACATTTTTCGGCGATAAACTAAAAGAGAATATTGAGTCTTTACTCATTGAAGACAAGTTGAAGGTTTTTGATAATAATCGGTATAAGTATTTTGGTATTCATGGAGAAATTCAAAGAGAAGTAGAATTAAAATCAATTCCTTCGAGTTCATACAAAATCATGAAGGGTGACAAAATATTAGAGACCCTCACTACTGAACAAGCTTACCGGGAAGCACATGAAGGAGCGATAATTACTCATATGGGTGAATCATTTATGGTATCCAAATTAGATCTGGATGCCCATACTGCTTTCGTCGAATCTATACCCAAAAATATTACAAATTATACCCAATCCCAGAAATACACAAATATCCATCATACGCAAATATTAAATTCATTTTCATTAGGGAGTCTTGAATGTAATTTCGGGGAGGTTACTGTTGAAAATAATTACTACAAATATAAGACTTTCAATGACAACCAAGAAGTAATTGAAGAAAATGATCTTCATCTACCCCCTATTTTTTTTGAAAGTAAGGGTTTTTGGTTTGATATCCCCCAAAAGATTATCCAAAATATTTTAGAAAATTGCTCCGAACCTCTTGAATCAGCCTTAGAAGGGACAAAAAATATTTTAAAAATTGTTACCCCCTATTTTTTACTCTGCGACCCGCATGATATTGACATTCACATAGATTATGAGGACCGTCAGATATTTACATTATATGATGAGTATTCAGGAGGAATAGGCATATCAGAAAGGATGAATAGTGTTTTTCCTAAACTAATTGAAATTGCAATAAAAATTATCAAGAATTGCCCATGCAATAATGGTTGTCCATCATGTGTTTGCTCTTCTATAAATTCTGATAATGCAGTAGATAAATCAATGACCACAAATTTTTTGGAACTCTTACAACAATTGCTTAATCAAGAACAATCACTGTAATCAACAAAATACCGCACCAAAAAATTAAGGGGTTTTCACCCTCCCGCTCTCGCTATCCGCTTCTTCTCATTCACCATCTCCCGGTTCTTCTCAAAGTATTTCTGCTGGGACTCCCGGTGTCTCATCACCCGGTCCCGCTCCCTGATCCGGTCAAGAGCATCCTGTAGCCTCATGGTCACCCCATGCTGGTCGCTCGTTCGCTTCGCTCACTCGCTCCCCCCACTCCCGAACACTCCCGGGCATAACAGGTCTCACACAGCCCGAAGTGCTCAACCGGATCAAACCAGACGATCGGTCCGGTATCACAGAGATGACACCTCCCGAGAGCTACCGACCATCGTCTCATATTGCCGGTCTTGATCATTCCGGGAAGGGCGATACACTGGGCAGCCTCCCGCTGCTGGGCTCTGGCATAACAGGTACGACACATCCGAAACGCCTTCCGCCTCGTCTTCTGCCGCTCTTTCGTCATCCGTTCGATGTAATGCACATACTTCCCGTCACATACATCACAGGACCGCGTTCGCCAGATCCATCTAATCATATTGTCACGAAAAAGTGCGAGGGGTAATGCGGATAACAGGGAAATATGCGCCTGGAATAAAATCACTCCGCCAATCCTACTTTCGATAAGGTATTTTTTTCGCGTTCTCACTCCTT
Organism: Methanospirillum hungatei; assembly: GCF_019263745.1. Taxonomy (NCBI): domain Archaea; kingdom Methanobacteriati; phylum Methanobacteriota; class Methanomicrobia; order Methanomicrobiales; family Methanospirillaceae; genus Methanospirillum; species Methanospirillum purgamenti. The sequence goes on along the minus strand of NZ_CP077107.1, from coordinate 1,207,097 downwards.
TCTCACATACTCGCATTCACATGTTATCTCTGCAATTGCCGCAGCCACCACCTGAACAACCTCCCAATCCCGGAGATCCATCTAATCTTTGAACCATTTGCACTCATATATCACGACAATCAGTGAATTGAATCCATGAGGAAAAATCCGACCCCCCATCTGAACCAGATGATATTGTATCCTTCAGAAAAGAGGTTAACTAATAATAATTTCCGGAGAGACTGGAGAATTCCAACAGGCGATCGGAGAAATTTTTTCTCCGGTCAAAGGCTCTCAAATTATTGAGTAATATGAAATTAACACAATAATAATAAGTTTTTATTATGACTGGAGAAAAAATCCGGGTGCAGAGTGTGTAAATGATCCAGCTTCATCTTCTCTCTACTTCGGTTGGTTTTCTCCGGTCCCTAAAAAATCTCACTTTAATGATTGTATTGGGCTTTATTCATCAAATGGATGAAAAATCCTCCGGGGAAAAATTTTCTCCAGTCATTCTCCGATCGGTCATTTTTTTCTCCAGTCAATCACATGACCTACTCATGAGGGATACTGGTGATAATAAAAAGGGGGTATTGAGTATCTGACTATTCACTTCCCTCTCACACACCCACATTTTTCGCCATCTCTGCAACCGCTGTTGCCACTGCCTGAGCCACCCCCAGGTCCAGGGGATCCGAAAGAATTTTTTTGGGGTTGGATTTTCAATTACCAAGCAATACAATGAGCAGCTGCGATCTTCATCTCCTTGTTGATATTCGTTACACCTGCATCAAGAGCTCCCCGGAGTGCACCTGGAATTTTTCTTTTTTTCTTTTGGTTGCAGCTTATTCACTCTTCTAGTATCCACTTCCAGACCGGCATTACCCTGATATTTTGAGCTGGCTGTTCTTCCTGTTGTAATGTTAATATATATCCTCCCGAACCAGGGAACATAGTACATGCCTCAATAACTCCATCATACTCCCGTTTGCGATTTTCATCAGACAGGTGCCAGCAAACCTGAATCGCCATACTCACTTTTCCTTGCTCAACTACGATAAAATCACATTCGGATTGTCCTTTAAGCCAGTATAATTCATATCCTCTTCTGCAGAGTTCCAGCCACACGATGTTTTCAAGGAGAAGGCCATAGTCGTCTGAAAATCTGAAGGCTACAGCGTTACGAAGAGCAGTATCAATCCCATAATATTTTTGGTTTCGTGAGAGTTGTTTCTTCATAGAGTATTCAAAAGGTGAAAGACTTCCGATAAGATAATTATCTTCAAGATATCCAATCCAGTTTTTAAGGGAAACCGGGCTTTTCATCTGGACAATTGAAGCCAGCGATGTAAGACTTGCTTCTCTTGTCATATTCGTATACAGGTATCTGCATAACAACCGAAATGCCTTAACTTCACGAATGGCATATCTGGCGATGATATCACGAAACAGAATGTCATCAAAGGTTCTCCGTAATATTTCCGGGTCAGGATCCTTGAGAAATTCAGGAAATCCCCCGTCTTCAATGAACTGAGAGAAAAGCCGGAGAGCAGCAGCAGATTCAACGGTAGTATGGATGCCGGTTGTTTTCCAGGTAAATTGATAAAAGGTACAATATTCATCAAATCCGAAGGGGTATAATTCAACTCGTACATATCTCCCGGTCAGATGGGTTCCCAGTTCTTTACTCAGCATCTGTGCATTTGATCCGGTCAGAAAAATCCGGTATCCTTCATCATGCATTCTTCGAACAACACGTTCCCATCCGGGAATATTCTGGATTTCATCTAAAAATGCCGTTCTTACTCCGGGAAATAATTCCTCCCAGATGAGGAGGAGAGATCCTAAGTCATCAGTGGTGGCTCCGATTAGCCGGTCATCATCAGCATTCAGGTATAAGAAAGATGGGAATCCAAGTGCTAATTGTTTTAAGAAGGTGGATTTCCCGGATCTGCGAACTCCGGATATGATTACAATTCTGTTTCTGCTCCGGTACTGTTCAGGATCAATTCTCCGGGGTATGCCAGGTTCCTGATTATGAAACCGCAGATGTTGATCTCCAATGACTTCTTTTAGGATATGATAGGCGATCATATATTACCAATAAACTAAATTCTTTTTTTTGTTTATTAGTAATAAATGTTTGTTGGATTAGATGTATTCAACAAATCACCAGTTTGTCCAGATGATTTTTATAAAATGGGGAGGTTTTTAATCCATTTGTTCTCTTATACCTGATTAATCAGTGAGATCGATAATGGTTTCAATAAAACCCTATAGGTTATCTAAACCCCGTGGTTTGGTATCGCAGAGAAGAGGTTAATGAATAATAATTTCCGGAGAGACTGGAGAATACCAGCGGGCTATTGGAGAAAATTTTTCTCCGGTCAAAGGGTCTCAAATTATTGAATAATCTAAAATTAATACAATAATAATTAGTTTTTATTATGACTGGAGAAAAAACCCGGGTACAGAGAGTATAAATGAATCAGCTTCATTCTCTCTCTACTCCGCTAGGTTTTCTCCGATCAACAAAAAATATGACATTAGATGGCTTATGGGGCTTTATTCATCAAATGGATGAAAAATCCATAGGTGGAAAATTTTCTCCAGTCATTCTCCGATCGTGCTTTTTTCTCTCCAGTCACTCCAACAACTTTCTCATGAACGATTCTGGTGATGATGGAATGGGTAGTTTTGTGACAGATCATTCACTCCTTTCTCACACACTTACATCTCCTCGCCATCTCTGCAACAGCTGCAGCAACAGCCCGTGCAACCCCCCGATCTAATGGGTCTGGAAGAATCTGGTCCGGAGTCGGATCCTTTACATACTCTGCAATGGCATGTGCTGCAGCGATCTTCATCTCCTCGTTGATCTTCGTTGCACCTGCATCAAGAGCTCCCCGAAATACTCCAGGAAACACAAGCACATTATTCACCTGGTTTGGGAAGTCTGATCGTCCGGTGCCGACAATTGCAGCACCCCCTGATTTTGCTACATTTGGCATGATCTCCGGAGTCGGGTTTGCAAGGGCAAGTACAATCGGATCTTTATTCATCGTCCTGACCATGTCTGCTGTTACCAGGTTGCCACTTGATACACCGACAAAAACATCGGCATTCTCTAATGCATCTGCAAGAGTTCCTTTCCGAAGCATCTTGTTTGTCTCATCACCAAGAAGATATTTGTAGATATTATGATAGAGCCCGGGTCTTCCCCGGTAAATTATTCCCGTTCTGTCGCAGACGATTAGTTCCTTTACAGCATGGCATTCTTCTCCTTCATACCCGATACATTTGAGCAGCCTACAAATAGCATATCCTGCAGCTCCAGCTCCTGAAACGACAACCGTAAGATCTTTGAACCGTTTTCCAGTCACCCGACAAGCATTGATGAGGGCTGCTAGAACAGCAATTGCAGCACCATGCTGATCATCATGCATCACTGGAATACCAAGATCCTGCAGTTCTTCTTCAATTTCAAAACAACGAGGAGCCGCGATATCTTCAAGATTAATTCCTCCAAAAACTGGAGCTATACTTCTGATATGGCTGATGAGATCGTCATGATCTCCAGTAATACAGATTGGAAAAGCATCTATCCCTGCAAACTCTTTAAAGAGGATGGCTTTTCCTTCCATGACTGGAATCGCTGCAGCAGGACCGATATTACCAAGACCCAGAACTGCAGTTCCGTCAGTAATAATTGCGATGGTATTGTGTTTTAAGGTGCATGAAAAAGTCCTTTTTTCATCTTCAGCGATATATTTGCAGACATGAGCAACTCCGGGCGTATATGCCAGCGAGAGATCTTCCCTGGTCTTTACCGGAACTTTTGACTGAACAGATAATTTTCCCCGGTTTTCCAGGTGGAGTGTAAGTGATTTATGTGCGATCTCCTCTCTATCAATATCCATAGAATGAGAGTCTCACCTGTTTTATATCAATGTTTGGATGCCGACAGGTGTCATTTTAATTTAGGAAACACCAAACCCAAGCAGAATTGAAGTTATGTAGAATGAAAACCGGGAAAATCCCGGTCCAGGAGGAGGAAAGCGATAATGAACGCTTTGTTCGGAGTTGTGTATCCGGTAACTAATCCGGATATTCTCCTGCCACCCGGGGGATGGCGGTGTGATAAGTAATAGTAATACACAGGCAGTTATATAATTAACGTATATTGCATCGACATATCCCGAACGTGCCTATATAGTCATGTGTGGATAACGTGGATTAATAAATTAAAAAAAGCCAAAAAGAGGTTAAAAAGATTAAGCCGGGACAAATTTTGTCCCATAGAAGATTGCGCCGCTGGATCCGTCTTCTCCCAGTTTTCTAAACACCCGTTTCACCGGCATCCCGATATGAACCTTGTCAATATCACAGACCAGGTGTGTCGTAAGACGAGACCCTTCTTCCAGTTCAATGATGGCAAGAACATAGGGAGTCAGAAGCTTAAAGTTACCTGACGAACTCCGGATGATGGAATAGGTAACGACCTTGCCGACCCCTTTGAACTGGTGCTCAACAATCTTTCCTTCTCTCCGGCATTCTGGACAAAAACCACGGGGTGGATAGAAATATTTACCACATGTGGTACAATGTGTTCCAATCAGATTATACCGGTTCTGTTGTTTTCTCCAGAATCGTGCAACCGACATCTTATACCCTCCCGAAAATATGACAAACGACTGTGGCTCCGGTTCCTCCAACGTTGTGTGTCATTCCGATTTCAGTATCGATCTGCCTTCCTTTTGCATCGCCACGAAGTTGCTTTACTGTCTCATAAACTTGTTTCACCCCAGTTGCTCCAACTGGATGACCACAAGCCTTCAGACCGCCACTTGGGTTGACTGGAATCTTACCACCGATTGCTGTCTGGCCTTCTTCGGTTAATTTTCCTGCTTCACCTTTCTTGCAGAATCCAAGATCTTCAATTGCACAGATCTCTGCGATGGTAAAACAGTCATGCACTTCTACAAATCCGATATCCTTCCGTTCAACTCCGGCCATCTGGAATGCCCGGTTTCCTGCGGCAACTGTTGCATCCAAAGTACAGATGTCCTTTCTGTCATGAAGAGCAATCGTACTGGATGCCTGACCTGCTCCAAGGACTTTAATTGGGGTATCGGTAAACTCCCGTGCCCGTTCAAGTGGGGCAAGAATTACTGCTGCTGCTCCGTCAGTCACCGGTGAGCAGTCAAACAGGCGGAGTGGATCTGCAACAAGGGTTGAGTTTAAGACAGTGTCAAGAGTGATCGGTTTCCTAAACTGTGCATTTGGATTTTTTGCTCCGTTGTCATGGTTTTTGACTGCAACCTGAGCAAGTTGTTCCCGGGTCAGACCATACCGGTGCATGTATTGAGTTGCAATCATTGCATACAGACCTGGGAACGTGATACCTGCAATACCTTCCCATTCTCTGTCAGCAGCAGCTGCGAGCACATCGGTGGTAACATCAGTGCCAACATCGGTCATCTTTTCAACACCGGCTGCAACGACAATATCTGACATCCCGGAAGCTACAGCAGTATATGCCTGTCTGAAAGAGAGTCCTCCGGATGCACAGGCAGCTTCTACACGGGTTGCCGGAACATTAATTGTTGCAAGTCCGGCATAATCTGCAATTAGGGCACCAATGTGTTCCTGTTCAACAAATCGGCCTGCACTCATGTTTCCGACAAATATCTCGTCGATATGTTCGCCGGAGATGTTTGCATCTTCAAGAGCCAGGGCACCTGCTTCAACGAAAAGGTTTCTAAACGAGGTTTCCCACTTCTCTCCGAATTTTGTACAGCCTACACCGATTACTGCAACTTCTCTCATTCCATCATCACCACTTTGCCTTTGTGTTTTGCATAGACTGCATAATCCACGATCTTCTTGTCTGCAAGGAGGGCAGACACGGTCGGGGCTGCGTCACGGTTGAAGAGATCTGAATTGATAACATCAGTGACGGTTAAGTCAAATGAATCACTTCCGGATCCAGAACCATAACTGGTCATAAAGATCCGGTCACCTGGTTTTGCAATATCAAGGACTGCTGAGAGTCCGACCATTGATGCACCGGAATAGGTATTTCCTAGATATGTAACGGCAAGTCCGGGTTTAATTTGGTCCATGGTGAATCCAAGCATATTTGCAGCCTGAACCGGGAATTTACCGTTTGGCTGGTGAAACACTGCATAGGTATAGTCAGATGGTTTTGTTCCCATCTTTTCCAGCATCATCTTTGATGCACCGATTACATGCTTAAAATATGCAGGTTCACCAGTAAATCTTCCTCCATGACGAGGATAAGGCTTATTTTCACGTCTCCAGAAGTCGGGAGTATCAGTTGTGAAAGAACAGGTATGGTTTATCTCGGCTATCGGGTCATCATTTCCGATGATCATGGCCGCTCCACCGGCTGCTGCAGTATATTCAAGTGCATCACCAGGCTCACCCTGGGCAACATCTGCACCGACTGCTATTGAATACTTCACCATATCTGATTTCACAAGACCCATTGAGGTCTGAATAGCAGCAGTTCCTGCTTTACAGGCAAATTCATAATCTGCTGCAGTCATAACCGGGGTTGCTCCAATTGCTTCACCAACGGTAACTGCAGTAGGTTTCACCGCGTATGGATGAGACTCTGACCCGACGTAAACTGCTCCGATATCTGCAGGATTGACTGGTCTTCGTGCCATTGCAGCACGAGTAGCTTCTACAGAGATCGTGATTGTATCTTCATCCATATCAGGCAGTGCCTTTTCATAGACGCCCAGTCCCCGGGAGATTTCTGTGCCGTTCGCACCCCAGACACGGGCAATCTCTTCTACTTTGATACGGTACCGTGGAATATAAGCACCGTACGAGATGATTCCTACCATTTTTCTTCCCTCAATCTCTCCACGATATCTTCGATTCCCTGTGTAGTACACATCAGGGTGATGTTATCTTTTTCAGCCATTTTTGGCACAATCGGATGAACATTATCGAGTGATATGCCATGAAGTACTACGCACCGGGGCTTGAAAGGAGTAACACGGATAGCCACCATCGGTGATTTTCCATTCGAGACTCCGGTAAAAATTAGCGCCCGCTCAGTGCTCCAACCATATATACGGTTAAATTCGCTTGCAGTAAGGTTCATAATTGCCCGGAGACTGTCAATTACCGTATATCCGTAAATACTGAGATGTGTCGGACCGGTAATGACATCTGCACTTATAGCACCGGCAAATGTTGCAAGATCGATGGGGCTTTTGTAATCATGAAGATCATATATTACTCCGTCCCCCATCTCGGCAAAGAGCAGGGATGCATACTTATGAATATACTTCCCGCCTTTCGCTTCATCAATGGCAAGAATACTGTCAACAATTCGTCCGATGATTGCAGTGCCCGGACTCTTTCTCCTTCCGCTTTCATAGTCGCTAATGACTGATGGCGATACACCAAGGTACTCGGAGAGCTGTCCCTGAGAGATGTCAAAACTAAGACGCCATTTTTTCAGGGTTTTTCCCGGAGAATCAGATAGTGTTATCTCCCCCGCCATCTTCTCCGCGAGTCGATGACGAAGTCCCGATTCCATGTTAGTACACTAGGATCCAGGGATGTTATATAATTAACGAAGTTTCAATCGACAAAGAGCGATACTGGATCCGGTTACAATTCCGTATCCTCTTGGACTCTCCTTGCCAAACAGGTTTTTTGCTTTTCGAGTACTTGTTTTGCCTCTTCATCAGTGACGCCAGGATCGCGGAACCTGAAATACCGCTCACAGGGCATTTCATCACACTGTCCAAAATGAACCAGGTGTTTTATATTAACACAGCAGTCATAAACCGGGCAGCATTCAATGTCAACAAATTCATTCCAGAATATTGCCCCTTCTGATTCATCACATCCCTGGCAGTCTTTTTCATAGTGATCACATTCATCACAGTACATGCCACATACCGTTGGGATCAATTTGGACATAAATAATGGTCTGGAACGGCAGTGAATAAAATTCTTTACCCGGTAGATGAATCACTGAAATTCAGACGCTTTTATAAAAAACAAATGATAATTGTTAAGGTTATAGTCAAAAATTTTATGTTTTGATACATCAAAAAAGGGGTTGTCTGATAATCAGACAAGAGGAGATGACCATGGCAATCGTCAGGCGTGATCCATTCAATGCATTCAGAGGTGAACTGGACAACATGTTTGCCGAGATGGAGAATCGGTTTCAGTCTTTCCTCCCTGGGTTTCCTGCATATTCACAGAGTGGGCGGGAACTGGCTCCGGTATTTTCCGGCGGATTCACCGTTGATGTTAAAAAGCAGGATGACCAGGTAATTGCAAAAGCAGATTTGCCTGGATGCAATAAAGAGAATGTAAAAATCCGGCTTATTCGTCCCAATCTTCTTCAAATCTCTTGTGAACGAATGGAAGAGAAAGAACAGGATGAAAAGGACTTTTACATCAGAGAGCGGTTTTTTGGTTCAGTCAGCCGGAGTGTTCCCCTGCCTGCCGAGGTGGCAGAGGAAGGAGCAAGTGCTACCTTTGAAAACGGAGTTTTGGAAGTAACATTAAAAACTACTGGGAAGGAGTCCGGAGGGGATATTCCTATTCAGTAACTCATTTTTTACCCAAGGATTGTAGTAAATTGGCGGATAGGCTGAATTGAAACGGTCACCTGTTTTGATAAGAGGCCAAGGATATGTCCACCGGCATCACGGGAGTCTGTAATAAAATGCGGATGAAAACCTGCATAATTTACTCCCTGCATCCATTCGGGAAACCAAAATCCGGTAATGCTTCCTGAAGTATTGTGTAACACAAAGACTGACTGATTATTGATAACAGATGTCAGCGGGGGATATGGCTCATCCTGCATTGGAACACTCCTCACCGTCATGTTTTCATACACACCATCCACGCGGAATGCATAGATTGCGTCTTTATCTGGAAAAGAATCTTCAATATTTTTTAACAGGGTATCTTTATCCATAGATGTATTCAACTGGTACGATATTTCTGGATCAAATACGATCGTATTTGCAAAACAAACACCTGTATCTCCGGATGGAATGAGTACCTCCCCATCAGAACGGATTTTATATGTAATTCCGTCAATCTGGCTCAATTCACCGTCCATATCTTCAAATCCTCCAACCCCGAAATTTCCATATTTGTTCAGATCGTTAACCGTTATGATCTCTGAATAATTACCATCTTCAAGCACCGCGAATGCTGATACCTGGTACATTACTGGTTGGACATCGGGCTCATCTGCATAGGTAGAAAAGCCTCCGATACTCAATGAAACCACACCGAAAAGAAGGAGAACTCTGATCCACTCTTTTATCATATAGATATTATATTGTTTTTCTTCATGTGAGAATGTTTATGTTTTTTTTTGGATACCCGAAAACAGGGAGATAGAGGATTTATGTTCAGGTTTCTTTGTCCTGAATGTGTTTTACCTGCATTCGTTCTAAAAGTGCAACTGCTTGTTCTTCAACATGTATCCCCTGAATATGGGCGGTGTTCGATAATATCACAACCCCAACCTGAAGGTCAGGATTAAATGCAATTGCGGCCTGGTGTGCATTCGTTTCACCTGCTTTTTTGATTATCGTTGTACCATCCCGGTTATGCAATACATCCCAGAATATGGCCTGTTCCTGGAGGGGCGGGCCTTCGGATATGAGCGCCAGTGGATTATGGCTTTTTCTGATTGCTTCAGAAAGTGGTGTATCCACAAGGAATAGTTGTGCTGCAAGAAAAATGGCCATGTCCTCTGCCGATGAGTGAATCCCTCCGGTGGCGGTCCAAAACTCATTAAACCTTATCACAATGGCCTCATCCATTGGATATTCATATGCACGGTATCCTTTTGCTCTCTGGCCTAATTCGTCTCTTGTCCAGGATGCTCCAGTATGGGTCATTTGCAATGGATCAAAAAGATGTTCCTGTACCAGGTCAGGATATGATTTCCCATACGCCTGGGCAACACTATCACCGGCCAGAGCAGCTCCAAGGTTTGAATAGAGATGCTGGTATCCGGGAGGAGCAAGAAGTGTGGTGTTCTTTACCCAGTCATACACCTCATCCCTGGTCATGGTCGTAAAATGTTGCATTGACTGTTCTAATTGGTCTGCATACGAAGCGGATGGATCATATTCTGAAAATGGATCCGGAGAAGAAGGAAGACCGGAATAATGAGTTGCAAGATGTAATCCGGTAATTTCTTCACCTTCATAGTCTGGAAGTGTAACTGTTTCAGAAATCCAGGTATTTGCTGGTGATGACAGATTATATACTCCGTTAATTTCAGCTTCTGCCATCAGAATTCCTGTCATTACTTTCGATAGCGAACCGATATCAAAGAGGATCTGGCTATTTGAATCTTCCCCGGAAACGGTCCTGATGTCTCCAAATGAAAAATTGGTATATCCGTTTTTATCAACCAGAACCACAATCAGACCTTTACTCAGATTATAGGTTATGAGGGGAGAGATGTACTGGTTTACTTCTTCTCTGGTCATGGCAGAGAAATTATCTCGTGCAGATACCTTCCATTCTTCAGGTGTCGGCAGGGCTGTTCCCAGGTTACTCAATAAAAACAAGCATATACAGAGAATAATAATTCGATTCATTCGAATCATACACTCATGTATCTATGATCCACCCTTCTGATATGTGCTCCTATTGTAGTATCATTTTAATATATTCAAGAGGCATCCAGGTCTTTTCTGCAATTTTTTCAGGTGGTAATCCTTCTTTTCCCAGGTTTTTCACAACATGTTCCATAGACTCACCAACCTCAATCAGGTTCCCATCAGGATCAAAGAATCGGATTGTACGCTGATTCCAGGGAGTAACCTGAATCTGGTGAAGGAGGGGCACTTTTCTCTCCTGCAGTATGGTAGAAAATTCCACAATTTCATCAGTCTCAAAGTAGAGTTCCTGTGCTGGCTTTTCTGGATTTGTTATCGTGTCAGATCCGGGGTAGAGGAGATATAATGCATCTTTCTTCTCCCAAAGAGAGATTCCGCCAACGAATGTGACAAGACCTCCAATGTCAAGTTCAATCTCCAACTGAAAGAGATCCTGATAAAACTGTTTTGATATGGCTATGTCTGAACATAACAGGACAACTGATTGATACCGTATCATTTACATTACTCCTGCACAGGTTCGAAGAATTGAAAATGTAATTCTCTTCTCGAATATATGCTACCGATACATGTTTTGTGATCAGGTATATGAACTTTTGATAAGCAGGGTGAAAGTGTAAATTATCGTAAATATTATGATATTTCTCAAATATCAGATAAATGTGCTCCAAAAATTGATTTCCTGATGTTTCATTCTATATTCTCTTGTGATAATGTATACATATTGCACGAACCGATATTGAGGGTTTATCTGGGATGCATCGGTAGGTCTGGTAGTAATTCATGAATGAGCTGATTGAATTTTTTGCAGCATGTATAGCAGGGATTCTGAATGCAGTAGCGGGAGGAGGCACACTGGTTAGTTTTCCAGTACTTATTGCTCTTGGAATTCCTCCCATAACCGCAAACATTACCAATACCCTTGCACTCTGTCCAGGATATTTTGGCGGTATAATTGCACAGCGGAAAGAGTTTAAAACTCAGAAAAACAGGCTTTGGCAGATAATTCCAATCAGTATCCTGGGAGGTTTGATCGGAGGATTTTTACTTGTTCACTCTGATGAACAATCATTTCGGATTCTCATTCCCTATCTGATTTTGTTTGCAACACTTCTTCTAGTACTGCAGGTTCCCATAAAGAGATGGATACAATATCGTTCAGATATCCACTCTCCTCCTTCTTCGGTTCAGTATGGGGGATTTCTTCTCCTGTTCCTGTCGTCTGTTTATGGCGGGTATTTTGGAGCAGGTGTCAGTGTTATCGTTATTGCCGTCCTGGGACTATTGTATGATGACTCGTTGGCAAGCCTGAACATTCTGAAACTTGCGATATCGTTCAGTGTTAATGTAACCGCCGCTGTGTTTTTTATCTTCTCCGGAACAATTGAATGGCTTATTGTTCTTGTTATGAGTGTCGGCTCAATTCTGGGCGGTCTGTTAGGTGGCACTCTGGTCGAAAAGATAAATCCTGACCTCTTTCGATGGGTAATTATCTGTGTAGGATTGTTACTTTCTGGAGCATATTTCTATACTGGGTAATATTCTCGTTTACTATGATCATGAATGGTCAACATGTCATCGGATTTTCAGATCGCTCCTCTCTATTATTCAGCCGGATAAAAATTCCCGTACAGAAAAGGCTCATAACTCCTGAAACATAAAAAACCATATCAATTCCGGAAAGGTCCATAATCACCCCAGAGAGGAGCGGAGCAACAATCAGCCCAATTGCAAGTGACATATTTACCATCCCCGAAGCACTTCCCTGACCGATTTCCCGTCCTGCACACGAGACCAGAGCAAATAGAGATGGAAGTGAAATCCCTCGTCCTACTCCCAAAAGGACAGCAGATAGCAGGTATGCTGATAATCCCTGCACAACCGGAATAACAAGGAGTGATGCTCCTATCATGGTAACACCAAGTGCAATGAGATGATACCGCCTGAAGGAGTCTGCAATCCGTGAGAAGAAGTGCTGAAATATCGGTGTCGTAAGCACAGAAACCAGGATGATAACTCCGATCTCTGAAGCAGATATCAATGGGTCCTGTATCGCCAGAATTGGGAGAAAAACCATGAATGTTCCATTTGCCAGAGCATACATCAGTTGATATAGTACCGGGCCCTGGAGGTTTTTATGAAAAATAATCTCCCTGAAAGAAGTTTTAATTGCCGGGCCTGTCTGAATATCTGGGAGGTAGAGTATACTTGTCACCAGGGCCAGCAAAGAGAAAAAAGCCATGGCAAAAAAGACGGCATTCATCGAGAGAAGATCCATAATCACACCGCCGATAAATGGTCCAAAGCTCATGCCCAGATAGATTGAACTAACAAATGATCCGATAAATTTCCCTTCCTCTCCAATCGGTGCAATATCATTAATGTATGCAAGAGCAATCGGCAGGATCATAGCAGAAGCCATACCATGAAAAAACCTCAAAGCTGTGATCTCATACACCGATCCTGCCAGAAGATACAAGAGTGAGAGAACGGTGTACGCACAAAGGCCATATACGATTAATCGCTTCCTCCCGATTGTGTCAGATATTTTTCCAAAGAGGGGGAGGAAAATAAGACGTGATATGGCAAATGCGGAAAAAATTGCTCCAATCCAGATACCTGTTGCACCTAGGGTAACTGCATACCGGGGAAGGAGCGGAATTACTATGCCAACCCCAATCATTGCGGAGAACACAGCACCATAGAGTGAGAAGTAGATTCGGTTTCTCGTTGCCTTATCTACATGAAATGCTGTGTTCGCTGTCATGGATTATCGTATATGTTTTAGTATGGACGCGAATGGATGTAAGGGATTCTCCCTGGATCCTAGGTTACATGATTACCCATTCGGTGTGCAGAAAATGGTCTGCAAAACAAATCAATTGATGGATGAAGAATACCTGTGGTAATGTAACCAGTTCTTTTTGCTAGTATACCTAAGAGGAGAGTTCTTGAATAACTTCCGACCAGATGATCTGGTTTATCTGATCCTATTACAGATTACACCATATGAACCGTAGATGTATCATTATCAGTCTCTTTTTGATTCTTGTTTTTTTCTTAATGGTTCCTGTTTCATCATCTAGTACAGAAACGGGGAGTCAGGGAGATCTTGTTTGGTCTGGAACAGTCCTCTCAATCAGGAATGTCTCAGTACATGATCTCATCAGATTTGTTGAAACTGCAACAGTTTATGCAGAACGGGAAGGAAAAGATGCTGCATTGCATGAATTTGCCCTACAGAACGGTTCATTTACCCGTGGCGATCTGTATATCTGGGCATATGATTTTGAAGGTGTTAACCTGGCTCATCCATGGCATCCGGAATTTTCAGGCAAGAATAAGTTGGATCTTACTGATCCGACCGGTTTTCACATGATAACAGCCATGCGGGATATGGCCTTTAATGGGAGCGGATTTGTCTGGTACCAGTACGAGAATCCGGTTTCCGGAGCAATTGAACCAAAGCTTGCATATGTGAAGCGTGTAGATGATACCTGGTGGCTTGCTTCTGGTATATATGGTCCAAATGTATCGGTGCCACAGGATACGCCAGATTCTATTCGGGATTTCCTCATTGGACATGTCCAAAAAGCACTCGACTATGTACAGGAACATGGAGAAGAGGATGCAGTTGCCCTGTTTAATGACCCTTCAGGACCATTTGTGACAAATGAGACCTATGTGTTTGCCTTTGACAATACCGGAACTACGCTTGCAATGCCGTTTTACCCAGATACTATTGGGAAAAATGAACGGGATAAGGTTGATGTAAATGGAGTGCTTATCGGCGAAGAAAAACTCATGGTAGCAGCAGACGGCGGTGGGTTCTTTTATTATGTTTTTGAAAATCCACATGCACAGAATGCTTCCCAGTTTAAAGTCTCATTTATTCATCCGGTTTCTGATAGTCTCATCGTCGGAGCCGGAATGAACCTTCCTGACGTCCATGCCTCGTTTTCTGAGAAAAGACGTGTGGCCCTCATATCAAAAGTCCAAAAAGCAGCGGCATTTGTACAAGAACATGGGAAAGAGGCTGCAATAATGGAATTTAATGATCTAAATGGTTCATTTTCTGATAGGGAGATGTTTGTCTTTGCCTTCGACTCTAATGGCATTCTTTTAGCCAACCCCTTCCTTCCTGGACTGGTAGGACAGAGTCGTCTTCAGGATCGGGATCCCTATGGCAAATATCCGGTTAAACAACTCATCTGGAACGCAAAACAGGGGGGAGGATTTACCTATTATTTCTTTGCTGATCCGGCATTTGAGTATGCAGTCAGATTAAAACTTGGGTATACTGAAATGGCAGAGGATGACTTGATTGTAGGTGCCGGTATATTTCCCGAGTCCTAAAAAATCCTCAATTTAATTTTTATTTAATGAACTCAATAAACCTCAATAAGAGATGTGGATCTGTATGAATATATCTGGATGACCAGAACCAGACTAAAAAATTATGTGGATATTTTCTTCAGCAGCCATGCCATATTTTGTGCAAGGTTTTTCATATTGTCAAGACCTTCTGTGTCATTTTTCACATCGCCTGGTTGCATTCCCGTTCCGATATTCCAGTATGTAGATCCCACGGTGAACATGCCACTTATTCCAAAGAGATGATTAATGGTATCGTATGCATGGGTTGCACCAGCTCTTCGGACAGCGACAACAGCCGCTCCTGCCTTCCTGGTAAGTTTACCTCCATTCGCCATACACACAAACCCTGCCCGGTCAATAAGTGCCTTGACTTCAACGGAGACATCGGTAAAGTATGTCGGAGTACCGATGATGATGCCATCAGCTTCTATCATCTTCTGAATACAATCGTTCACAAAGTCATTCTCAATGACACACTTGTTATCCTGGTTTTCAAAACATTTCATACAGGCAGTACATCCATGGACCTGTTTTCCACCGATTTGAATAATTTCAGTTTCTATACCTTCTTTTTTTAGTTCATCACACACCGTTGACAGAAGAATGCTGGTGTTCCCTTCTTTTCTTGGGCTCCCATTGAATGCAACAACTTTCACCTTTTACCTCCATAACAACATATGATTTAAGGTATTAAATCATGTGCAGTATCTTTTTTATGATATAATCTCTAAAATGGTACTAATGGAAAATACTTCTTCAAAGAAGAAATACAGTTGCCCTGTGGAGGCTGCTATAGATATCATAGGGGGAAAATGGAAACCGGTTATTCTCTGGCATATCCGGGATGGTCCTCTTCGATTCAACGAGATACGGTCAATATTGCCCGCAATAACACAGGGGATGCTCACTCGCCAGCTCAGGGAACTGGAAGCAGATCAAGTGGTAAACCGGACAGTATACGCAGAAGTTCCTCCCCGGGTTGAGTATTCACTCACTGAGTTTGGAATGACTGTCATCCCGATACTGGATGATTTATGTGAATGGGGAAGGACGTACCTGAAAATAACCAATGATTTTTGCGAAAAAAAAGACCTCAGCTCTTCATCCCAAGCAGGAATTGATGAAGGATCATGTTATGCAGATATCTCTGCCCATCAATGACCGCTATTCTATATGTCTGACAAAAATTGAATTTATGTTCGAAACAGAAAAATGATTGTATTTCAGACAATCTTGCCTGCAGCCATCTCGATATCTTCTTCTTTAAGAGTTTTTCTTCCCGCATGAGCGGCAAGTTTTACTGCCTCTTTTACAAGTTTTCCGAGATATTCCTCTGTCTTTGCTACAAGGATCTCTGAGGCGTCGGATCCGACCCGCTCAGCACCACTGTTCTTTGCAACACGTACAACGGCTGCAATTGGTAAGTCTGCCATAGTTTTACCTGGATATAAATATTGCAACACTCATATAAAAAAAATTGCATCGAAATTCCGAATTCAACCAATGAGGAGGTATGAAACCGTATGGTCGGTTAGTATCTTCTCATGTCACTTCACTTTCACCCTGTTTCCCTGAACTTCTTATACTAGCACAATAAGGTGCTAAGAGAGCGTCATGACCGGACAATTCATAACCATTCCAAAGAACGGATTTTCGATATTTATTGGTTCCCGAGATTTTCTGACCGGAATACTGGCAAACATAGGAGAAAGATTCAGATCCGGTTCACTTCTGTATATTCATAACACCGCTGAATTGCCGTACCAGGAGTCTCTATCAACAGTCCATCATCGGATTGAATTCAGACAAGAGCGCAATATTATTGATATTATCGCTATGCTGGAGACCAATCCCTCTAGATTTGTTATAATTGAATACTCACCTGACTGGTTCATTCATAATGACGAGTATATTGGACCATTCGGGTTTGTGTGCAGGGAACGGTCCCGCAGACGTCAGGAAGTTCTGTTTATTGCAAAGTACGTAGATTCCTGTATATCAGAATTGGAAACAATGGCTGATAAAGTTGTGTATGTTCAGGATATCCTCACCAGTTCGGAAAGATGCATACCTCTTATGGGGAAAAAAACTGGTCAGCAACCCCTTTTCTGCTGAGATGAACGTTTTAAAAATTGTGTGAAAATGCAGGCATTGGGGTATCCTCTTTGGGAATGACCACCAATATGTATACTGCATCATGGAACTTCTTTTTACTTCGATTCTTCTTGGAATTGGTCTTGCAATGGACTGTCTGGCAGTATCATTTGCCGTCGGAGCCCATCAGAAGACTTCCCGAATCAAAGCAGCATTTATTCTTGCTCTCTTCTTTGGAGGATTTCAGGGTGGTATGACGGTGCTGGGCTGGTTGCTTGGGACCGGTTTTGCAGATTTTATTTCAGAATATGATCACTGGGTTGCATTCGGACTTCTTTTCATCATTGGTGGAAAAATGGTCTATGAGGGGGTACAGGATGGTGAAGAGGAAACAGCACCGGATGTTTTTAACCTTGTAGCTGTTCTCATACTTGCCATTGCAACAAGCATCGATGCTCTTGCAGTTGGTCTTAGTTTTGCATTCTTACAGATTTTCCCCATAATTCCTGCAATAATCATCGGAATTATCTCTGGGATATTTGCTACAGCAGGAGTTTATACCGGGGGGAGGCTGGGTCATTTACTGGGACGGCGTGTTGATATTGTCGGGGGTATCATTCTCGTCCTCATTGGGCTTCGGATACTCCTTGAACATACGGTATGGAACGGAACCGGTCTGTGATTCAGATCCGGTTCCCTGTTTTTGTCACCCTAAAATGAACTGAAGGATTATCCCGGCACACCCAATAAGAATTCCAATCCCTGCCAAAGGAAGAGTATAATTTCTGATAACCCCCCATGTTTCGTCTCCGGTAAACCGCCGTACAAGCCAGAAATAGGGATCACTGACAAACGAGACCATACAGGAACCACCTGCTATCATCAGGATAAGAGCAGCCGGATAGATACCCGGATACCCTGCAGCATGAAGAATCTGGGCCGTTGTTGCGGCAGATACAACCCGTGAACCAGATGCTGCCTGAAGAGCTGCTGCCAGGATAAATGGCAGAATAATTACCGGGATACTCCCTGAAATCAGGGTGTAAATATCAGCCGGAAATGAACCTGCTGCAATTACTGCACCAAATGCCCCCGCACCACAAAGGTCAAACATAATAAGACCAGCATATTTTGTCCCCTCATGCATTCCAATTTCCCTGGCTTCCTTTCCAACGGTGATCATGGCGACAAGAAGTCCGGCAAACAGTGCTACTGAAATTATGGAAAGGAATGATACCGCTGGAATTATCAGTCCGATGCCGACAAGGATAAAGGGAGAAATAATTGGAGCCCAGGCTTTCAATCGTGGATGTCCGGATGGGCATGGTTTTTCCTGAGGAAGTATGGTGCCAGTTACTCGTGCATAAATAAGAAGCAGAACCAGGAGCAGGCCTGCGAGCGGGACCAGGATGGTGTTGAGTGCCCAGGGATCATGAAGATTTGAGAAAAGGGTTGTGACAACCGGAACAACTGCCGGTGAAGGATATATCAGCACAAATGAGATGATGGATCCTATTGCCGCAACATAGAGATATGGTGCTTTTCCTTCTTTTCCAACGGTCCGTTCAATAATCGGAGCAATCAAAACAAATGCAGTATTACAGCACATCAACGGAAGTGATAGGATAAATCCTCCAATTCCTGCGGTATCAACCGGATTTTTCACCACACAGGAGATATCGTATACAATGGTGTCAATATGTCCGGATCGTCTCAGCATATGGGCTATGCAGACACCACAAAACACCATAATCCCAAGGATTTGAAAAATTTTTGCCGCACCTGTTCCGATTACCTGAAGAAGAATGGACGGATCATTTCCTTCAAGAATACCATATAGAAATGACGCTGATATGAGCGTAACAAAGGGAGATATCCGAAACTTGACCGTAAGAACCAGTATAAAAATGAGAGATCCAATGAAAAGAAGTGGTGTAATCATGATATACCAAAAAAATACCTGAAATGTTTCTAATTTATGTTCGTGATTTTAACCGGTACATCCCTTTTGGGATACATATTTCAAATCTGGCACCTTTTTCGTATTCACCATTTTCACAAATGGTAATATCGGTAATAGAGAGGATCTCCCTGACCAGAAAGAGACCAATACCTCCGATAAGACCTGTTCCTCGATCAAAAATCTTCTCTTTTCTCCGTTCCTCGATCCCGATCCCGTTATCTTCGAGAACAAGCGATATCCCATTTTCATTTTCAGTATATGTGAACCTGTATAGGTTTGCATGTCTGCCATGTTTGAGGATATTTTCCAAAAGATAGAGAAATGCATCTTCAAGTAATGGATCTGCAAAGATCTCAAGCCGTTCCAGAGAGATCTCCCGCTCATATTCAGAAAAGTCAAGGTGTGAAAGTGCAAAAATATAAACCTCCAATACTCCCTGCCATTTTGGGGGGTGAATCCCCATATTCTGATATTGTTTTGCGATGTGGAGCACTCGCTCTATCTTTTGCATCTGTAGGAGAGATTTATCCAGGTAATCTGATGCAGGCTCCTCTGACACAACCTCTTTTGTCAAAGTCAGGTACCCGCTCAATGAGAAAAGGGCACTTTGAATATCCTGAAAGGTAAGAGTATTTAAAAGATTGAGTTTTTTCCGTGCCAAATCCAGAGCTGACTGAATAATTCGGAGTTCCTCATAATTTTCGCGGAGTTCTTCTTCTTTTTGTTGAATTTCTTCAATCGCATCAAGAAGTTCTCCATTTGTCTGTTCAAGTTCATGCAGTCGTTGCTGAAGTTCAGGATAATAACTTTTCCGGATAGAGGACTCGCCTAATCCAATGATCTTCATCCGCTGGTCTTCCCAGTCGGGTGATTCCTCAGAGGGCTCCTTCATATATTTGTTCCAGTTCTGTAACAGTCAGTCTTCGTGGATTTGTCGCAAGGCATGGATCCCGCATTGCAGATTTTGCGAGAGCAGGAATGTGTTCTTTGGTAACTCCCAGATCACCAAGTCGTTCTGTTATTCCGAGCTCATTCCTGAGTGTTTGAAGAGCAGATAATAACTTCTGTTTAATTCCCTGTGTGTCATGTGATTGGCAATCTACATTCATAGCCTCTGCAACTGCTTCGTACCGGTCTGGACATACAGAAAAATTGTAGTCAATCACCGATTCCAGAAGGAGTGCATTGCATTCACCATGAGGGAGATCAGAGAGTCCTCCAAGACTATGAGCCATCGCATGAACTGCACCAAGACTTGCATTTGAAAAAGCCAGACCGGCAAGCAGGCTTCCAAGCATGGTCTTATACCGGTACCCGATATGATCCGGATTATGGAACGCGAGGGGGAGATACGAACTTAAGAGACGGATCGATTCAAGAGCCTGGATGTCTGTAATCGGGGATGAGGCATTTGATACATATGCTTCGATACTATGAACAATTGCATCCATCCCGGTATGTGCGGTCAATTCTTTACTCAATGATGTCAGGGGAACCGGGTCACTTAAAGAAATGTCTGGCACAATTTTCTTACTGACAATTGCAATCTTAACTTTTCTGCTGGTGTCGGTAATAATTGCAAATTGTGAGACATCGGCTGCTGATCCGGCTGTTGTAGGAATACAGATTAGGGGGGGAGCCGGAATCCTGACATTGTCAATGCCTTCAAATTCCAGAATATGTTGATCATTTGAGACCACAATCCCTATACCTTTCGCACAGTCCATAGGGCTTCCCCCACCGACTGCAACAACAGCGTCACATCCTGCAGATTTGTACTGCTCAGCACCGGTCATGACCTCATGATCGCGGGGATTTGGAGAGACTTCTGAAAAAAGGGTATGCCGGATCCCCTCGGACTCAAGACTATCAATAACATCCTGAACCCATCCGGCTTTGATGATATTCGGACCGGTTACCAGAAACACATGACTGGCACCAAGGTTTTTTGCATATCTTCCTGCTAATTGCCGGGCATCCACACCGATTATGAATTCAGGAGCTACAAATTTTCTCAGCTCGAACGTTGTCTCAGTCATGGTCTTCCCCCTTTTTCTTATTAGCATTACTCCACATGCTTGTATTTATGTATTGAGATATGGATGCCGGTTTTTTAGTCCCTTCCAATCCCAAATATTTTTGCTCTGAAGGGAAGCTCAAAAATTAGCACAATAATCCATATCCCTATATATGATTTCATCGCTTAAACTCTGTGTATGTCTTTGTCTGTTCTGTGCCTGATCTACGTACAGATTTGGAACGATATTATATCTCTGTTTTAAAAAAATGAACCAGGGAGAATGGTATGGTTTTTGAGCTGGAACGTCTTGTTGAGCTCTGTGATGGTGTAGCAGTTATATCCCTGATTGCGTACTTCCTAACCAGGAGCAGGTATGCGGGAGTTTTTCTCTCTAAATCATTTTCTCCATTCTCAGTTCTGTTTATGGCCCTCATAGGCGGATTTTTTTATGCATATGGGATCCTGACTGGCGTTGAGATAGGGCCATATTTTATCAGCATCCAGATTCTTGGTCCGGTTATTGCTGGATTAATTGCTGGAATTCCCGGAGGATTTCTGGCAGGATGCCTTGGTCTCCTGATTCAGGTTGCAATAGGACATCCAGTTGAGCCGTCTGGTTGTCTGGTAACCCTTCTGTGTGGAGTCATTGGAGGGGTGTTCCGGTTGTTAAATAAAAATGAGCTGATCCGAATCCCTCATGTTTGTATCCTAGGATTTTTTATCGGCCTCCTTCAGTTTGGCATTGGGGATAATGGAATCAGGGCTGATATTCTTGATCCTGGTGAGATGATAGAAGGGATTCTTGATATCTTTCTCCCGACAATTGCAGGGCTTGTAATCTTTGTCTTCATTGTAAATAACCTGCGAATTGAAGCAGAAAATACCAGAAAGTCTTACCAGATTGAAGGTGAACTGCAGGCAGCGAGACAGATACAACTCGGTTCGCTTCCTCAGAAGACTCATGAGCAGAACACTCTCAAACTTTCTGCATCGTTGATTCCTGCTTCCTATGTCGGCGGTGATCTCTACGACTACCTTGAACTTGATGATAATAGCCTGTATTTTGCACTGGGTGATGTATCCGGAAAAGGTGTTCCTGCAGCACTTTTGATGTCCTCAACAAGGATGCTTCTCAGATCGAAAATCCGGGAGACCCGTGATCCCTGTGCTCTGGTCAGTGAAGTAAATCGTTCATTTCTTGAAGATGGTGATTGTAAACAGTTTATTACGCTGATTGTTGGTATCATCAGACCTAATGGAGTGGTTACCTATTGTAATGCCGGCCATCCTGCCCCCTTCCATATTTCTCAGTCTGGTTCTGGTGCATATCAGGAGGAATCAGATGGGAACCTGCCAGCAGGAGTACTGGAAGAAGAGAAGTTTTTGTGCCATATGATCTCTTTAAACCCTGGTGATATTCTTATGGTTGTCAGTGACGGAGTGACTGAAGCAGAACATGGTGAGGAATTTTTCGGGGTAAAAAGGACCATAGAAGTATTAAACCAAAACACATTCAAAGGTCCGGATGAGATCGTTTCACTTCTAAACACTGAAGTAAAAGCCTGGACTGGTGATCAGCCCATGAGTGATGACTGCACCATCCTCGCTATCGGGTATTACCCGAAGAAATAAACGATAGATGCCTTGTGAATATTTTTCTGAATACTTGGGTATCATAAGGATCAGAATACTCATGCATGTGAACTACCAATGAGTACTGAAAAACATGAAAGAACAGTATGGCATACCCCCGAAAATACCCCGGACGATGAGCACCCAGCACCCGGACAATGTCCATACTCCATTTTTTACTGAAAATATTGAATTAACCGGTGAAGATGAGGTAAAAGAAGCATACTATGTGTACTCTCATTTAGGGTGCACGGAGCAGATGTGGGACTGTGAAGGAAAGGAGGTTGATAATTATGTGGTAAAAAAACTCCTCTCCAGGTATGGGGATTATTTTAAGGACCGCCACCTCGGGTGTGACCTCTTTTTAACCCTTCGTGTACCAAATCCGGAGATCGAACGAACTGAAGCGAAGATCCTCCTTGAAACACTAGGATCTATCCCCCGTTCATATGATGTTGCCCACCACTTTTACGGAGATACCCTTGCACCCATCTTCGAAGTCATCCTTCCGATGACGACTTCATTTGCATCAATTGATAATATCTACCAATATTACTGTGATTTTGTCATCGGCCAGCAACATAAAAGACTTGGTGGCCGGGATCTTACCATTGCTGACTGGATTGGTTCATTCCATCCAGATAAGATACGGGTTATTCCGCTTTTTGAGGACAAAGACGGAATTCTTGGTGCTGATACGATTCTGCGGCGATATTTCCAGGATAAAGAACTTGATTACCAGCGTGTCTTTTTTGCACGGTCCGATCCTGCGGTAAACTATGGACAGATCGGGGCAGTGCTCCTGAACAAGATAGGGCTCTGGCGTCTTCATCTTCTCTCTGAAGAGAGCGGGATTCCGATTTACCCCATTATAGGGGCAGGAACCGCTCCGTTCAGGGGGAACTTACGACCTGATACGGTCAGACGGGTAGCAGATGAGTATGCCGGGGCATATACATTTACGATTCAGTCTGCATTCAAATATGATGCACATCTTGATGAGGCAGTATCAGCTATCCGGTACCTTGAAGAGCGAGAGATAGCACCTGCCAGGGATATTGACGATACAATAGCAGTTTCATTGATTGAGCGGTACGCTGCCGGATACCAGAAACAGATCCAGGGACTTGCTCCGCTCATCAATCGGGTCGCATCATATATTCCAAGTAGAAGAAAACGAAAATTACATGTTGGTCTTTTTGGGTATTCACGAAACATGGGAGCGGTATCATTACCCCGAGCCATTACCGTGACTGCAGCTTTGTATTCTATTGGAATTCCTCCGGAAATACTCGGACTGAATGTATTGACAGAAAAGGATCGCGATTTTGTCATGGATAACTACCGGTACATTACTGACGATCTTGCTGATGCTTGCAGATTCCTGAATCCAGATTCCACATATCTTCCGGCAGATGTGAAGAAAATCCTGCCTGACTGGGTTGACCTGGATCCTCATCCAGAACATATGGCACTTTCCGGTCAGATTGAGAAAGCAGTAACTGCATGCCAGATAGATAGTGTTCAGGACATGATCATCCGTGCAGGAGCAATTAGGAAATTCCTTGGGTGAGGGTTTTCATGAAATCATCACCGCTAAATACCAGAAGCACCCGTTTTATCTTGGTGCTGGCAGGTCTGCTTATTTTTTCCTGCATTCTTGCAACATCATTCCTGTTTGGAGAATCCATATTATCCTCTTTGTCTTCTCCTTCCGGATGTTCGGGAGTTTCAGAACACATTCCGGTATTTCCAGATCCTTCAGAAAAACTGAAAGAACTACAGGATCCGGATTTTACTCCGCGGCTTTTTGATGAAGCGGTAAAATATGAGCCATTACTCAACACACCCGGCACTCAGGTTCATATGGGGTTTTACTCTGCAAAAGGAAATCATGGAAGCCTGCTCCGGCTGATAGATTCCATAAATGATGGCAGTTACCAGAATGGTACACAAAACCGTGCGATTTGGGCCCAGGGTGTGGATGGATATTTCCCCTATCCCTCTTGGCAACAGATTATGAATGAACACTGGTATGAGCGCTCAAAGGCTGAAAATGGAACTGTTATGATCTTTGGAAAACCATACCAGGATCCCCATCCGGTTACATTTGAGCAGGCTGATGCGATATGGGCAGCATATTCGACCAGATTTGCAGAAATGGCAGAACTTATTTCAAAAGCAACTGGAAAGCCTGTAAAAGTATGGTGCTATGTGGAAGGTGCAAAACCAACCCGTATATTTTACAATTATGAATTTCAGGTATTGAAGAAATTGGAAGAAAAAGGAATCGTCGAAGTTTATTTTGCCAAAACACAACAATCTGAATGGGATAATCCTGCCGACTGGATGAACGGGACAGTCAATGTCCCCATCCATGCTCCATAGCCGACTAAACCAAACCCTGGCTGATTCATCAATCATTTGATAATTCAGTCTTTCCTGTTTTTCTTAATTTGAGAGAATCGTATCGTTTTTTCCATTGAATCCAAATAGATATGAATATCATATCTTACTTCAAGAATATCGATATCCATATGTGATCTCTGATATCAATACCGGGAGGAAGGGCGATGAAAACAATTGTGTATTATTTTACTGGCACTGGGAACTCTCTGTCTGTTGCGAAAAAGATCGCCGGTTCATTAGAAAACTGTGAGATGATTCCTATCTCTACCTTCAGGGATTCTACCGGATCTATTGTCCCTGATGCAGACCTGGTGGGAATTGTATGCCCGGTTTATTTTACCGGCCTTCCTGTAATGGTTGCAGAATTTGCCAAACGTTTGGATCTTTCAGGGATTGGGTACGTCTTCTCCGTTGTTACCAATGGAGGGGGAGGAGGACGCACTACACTTACTCAACTGGATGAACTTCTCAAACAAACAGGCCGGGGGCTTTCTGCCGGATATTCTCTTCGCATGCCAGGAAATTATATCCTGATGTATGAGCCGCCAACCGGAAAAAAACAAGATAAACTCTTGAAATCAGCAGATACAGAGATTCAGAAGATAATAGGTGATATTCGTCAGGGAAAAGTAAAGCCCGTATCCCGGTCATTAATATTATCATTTTTTCACTCTCTTTTCTATAACCGGTTTGTTTCTGATGTACACAATAAAGATCGGCTATTTACCGTCAGTGATACCTGCATTTCCTGTGGGATCTGTGTTTCTGTCTGCCCTGCAGCAAATATTGAACTTGTAGATAAAAAGCCGATCTGGAAGCATCATTGTGAACTCTGTTGCGGATGTATTCATATCTGCCCTGTACAAGCTATTCAGGCAGGAAAAAAGACACACGGACGGGCACGGTATCGTAATCCGGATGTATCGATACCAGAACTACAACATGAATTATCGGATACTTCATGAGTAAAAACGAATGAACTCCTATTTTTCAACTTTATTTCTTTTCATCGACTCTTTGACATATTTTAGCTACCCGGGCTTTTTTCTCTAGAAAAACCAGAAAGCATTTCATTCTTTCATTCGAACGCCTTTAGTCATGGATGTAAATCTTATCTCATCAATGTTTGAAGGATTGCCCCGGCAAGGTCCGGGTTTAGATGAAGCAACAGCATATGCTTTTTCTTTCCTCCCTCCTGATGCTAAACGGGGAAGGATTCTGGATATCGGATGTGGATCCGGTATGCAGGATCTAACACTTGCGAGGATTAGCCCTGACTCTCATATCACGGCAACTGATCTTCATCAGCCATTCCTGGATGATCTCACAAATCGGGCAAAAACAGCTGGGCTTGACCGGAACATTACAACCCGTCAGGCATCTATGGATAATCTGCCCTTTGATGAAGAAATCTTTGATATCGTCTGGGCAGAAGGTTCTGCTTTCATTATTGGCATATTGCCAGCCCTTCAGACGTGGAAGAAATTTATAAAACCACAAGGGTACATGATGATCTCTGACTGTACCTGGTATACCAATTCCCCTTCTGAAGAGTGTAAAAACTTCTTTAATGAAATATCTCCTGATATGCCATCGGTGCCGGAAGCAGAAGAGATGATTCGTTCAGAAGGGTATTCTCTTATTGGTTCATTCAGGCTTGCAGATACTGGATGGTGGAATCACTTTTATAAACCGTTAACTACCAGGCTTGGTATGCTAAAAGAGAAATTTACAGATAATAGTGATGCACAGTGCATTATCCAGGGTCTTGAAATGGAGATGGATATTCACAGGAAATATTCTCATGAGTATGGATATACCTACTTTATCATGAAGAAAAGTCCATTGACGTCATAAATAAGGAGGTAATAAAAAAATTCATCATTTTAATGAGGGATTCGCTTCTATCCGGTGTACATGCTGACCCAGGAGATAAAACATTATTATCACCAGCGGGACCAACAGATCCATCCAGAGAATAGGGCCGGCATTGTTGACTGCCATATTTCCAGTTGTGATTATCTGCCAGATATGGCCGATCCCGGCTCCGATCATGAATATGCTGTATGCAATGATTGTCGCAACCTGAAATGATCCTATCATCCTGAATGATAATAGTCCAAGAACTCCGATAGCCAGGTTTGCCAGCCCAACCTCCTGCTGAAAGGGATTTCCAACTGGCCATCCAATACTCTCCGCTACACGGTCTGCAAAAAAGGTATGCCCGATAAATGCCCAGATACCACCAAATCCGACTATTACGAGAAATATCCAGCTCAGAAGTATTTCAATCCGGCGGGATGTGGTAATTCCCCTATTTTCTTTCATCATCTGGGCAAAAGTGCCAACAATTGCTACAATTATAAAAATCAGTGGGGTAAAATCGGTAAGTGCCATAAAAAGAGATCGATGAGATAGGATATAAAAGATGAGGCAGAGAGCATACCCAAATAGAGGTAATGATGATGAAAAAATGGCATGAGTTTTTCAATTCTTATCCGGATATCTAACAAAAGTACATGTACCAGATTTCATGGTTTCTCCGGGAACCAGTGCGAGCAAAAACCGTTCAGCATGGTCTTCACATACCGCAGATACACAGCATCCAAGAAACTGCATACCTATAGCGGGTTTGCCACAGACACAACATGTCATGTTGTCGGTCATTATCATCCTGTAAAATGATTTTTTTGTCTTATTCCTTTTCTGGTAACAATCGGAGAGCAGATGCAAGGATTTTTGTCTTTCCTATTAAGGCCGCAATCATGATAGTGTCAAATATCTCATCGCGGGTTGCTCCTTCCTTTTGTGCAGTATTGATGTGAACTTTCAAACAATTTTCTGCACCGGCTCCTGCCGCAGCTGCAATAGCAACGAGTTCAGCTATCTTTGGAGAAAGATGGTTCGGTCTTCCGGTTTTACAATCGGCAAGGGTTGATAGAACAAATGTATCGGTTCTCTCTTGCATGACCGAAAAAATAAACGGGGTAACCCCAAGCATCTTTTCAACTTCAAGCATGATATCATCACTTAATTCCTCACTATGCTCTAAAAAATCCGAAATGATCTGTTGATTCTGTTCCTGCATGGTACCTGATTGGGGTATAAAACAATAAAACTGCCTTATTACTTTTATCAACCTCATGTTATGGAAGAATCAAAGGAAAATTTGTGAAACATATAATTTTTCAAAACTTTTGGGTTTTAATCGGAGTTTTTCTTGTTAGTAAATACGGGAAATACTTTCAAAGATGCTTTCATTATAAATTCCTCTCCCAAAAATCCGCCTTCATTCTCCTTTTCACCCACCCTCGGGCGGGACTTGCCAGAAATGGGACAATAAATAAAGCAGCGATCCCAGATACCCCACACCACCATTCAGGAACATCGGGATAGTTTGTGATACGAAGACCAATATAAAAAAGGAAGATAATAAACGAGAAAAATGAAACCGCTGTATATTGTAGTAACCGGTTATTCGGGATTACAATAGCCAGGTATGTAGGAAGTAACTGGGTAATTATGTAATAAAGAGCGATAATCCCAAGGATTGTTCCAGTGATAAAGATCCACCAGGGTGAGATACCAAGACCATGAGTGATATTCCCAAAATCGTCATGAGCCTGGAATGACCGGGTATACACATATTCAAACACCATTGAAAAGGTTACGATACAGGTCCAGAAGATGCAATGAAATATTCGGGGATGGTTTTTCATTGCTTTTATCGATAAAATCCAGGCGGTAATAATAAAGAGCAATATGTTGGAGAATGGCCCTGCACATGCAATGGTTGCTGCCAATGTACCTTTTCCAGTTGCAAACAGGCTTGTATAATCTACATTTTCATCCCAATGTGATCCAATCCAACTTCCATAGACGATATCAAGAGGATCCTGTTTTGCCCCAAGCAACACAGCAAGAAGACTATGGGAGAGTTCATGCATCAGGAGAACCACTAGATAAACAACTACAAAGGTACCTGTAAGAAGTGCCAGATATGAGATTAAATCCCAGTATCTCCGTCTTTTCTGTATTTTCAGGCCATTTTCTTTCTTAACCCTGTATCGCCGGTTTCCTGTATCTTCATCGCCAGATTTGGAACGCTCAACTCTTCGGTCAATTGCTGGAAGAATACATGCAGAATACACCACGAAGATCCCCAGTATCACACAGAGAACACGTGATGTCTCCAGGACTTCCATCGTGATGGCAAAGAGCAGAAAAAGACCAATTGCCACAAGGAAAAAGGTTATCGATCCCAGGATTATCTTCGGTATAGAGCCAGACATACAATCAACTACACATAATCGATGTTCTTATGCTGAAACGGCTGAACAGACCATCATTATATCTTTCAATTATTTGTCGGACATTCCAAAAACAATTATTGTCCATCCACACTATTAAATTTCTGTAACTGAAATAAGATGTCATCTACATCCCGCTCCAGGTCACTTGTCTGATGGCTTATGATCCCGTTTCTTCATCCAAATGCTAAAAAAATTTCTCTACGTCAGGTGATAATACTCCTAGTTATCCTGAGTGTTATACTGCTCTGTTGCTGTCCGTTTGCTACAGCCCGAGAGGTCAGGATTGCCCAGACTGAGCTGAAACCTACCCTTTTCACCGATGAACAAGGAAATCCGGCTGGATTTATAGTCGACCTGATCGAAGACCTGGCAAAAAAAGAGGGCTATGATGTCATCTGGATCAGGGGGACGCTCTCTGAGAGCTGGGATAGACTTTCCAGTGGTGAAATTGATCTCATACCTGCCGTGACGGTCACATCAGAGCGGTTGAAAATGTACGACTTCACAAATGAGTCGGTTATGTCTATCTGGTCCCAGGTCTATGCACGCCCTGATTCTGGCATTAATACCATCCTTGATCTTGAAGGAAAACATGTTGCATTTGTCAAAGGTGCATCCAGTGGGATCGGATTGAAAGAATATGCAACAAAATTCGGTATCACTGCTACATATCTAGAGAAAGGTACGCCTGCTGAAGTTCTTACTGCAGTCTCAAAAGGAGAAGCGGACGCTCTGGTAGTGTATAATTCTGCAGGTCAGGAAGAGATGAAAGAACATGGGCTTACTGCCACTCCGGTGATGTTTAATCCGGCAAATTTTGGATTTGCAACCTTGAAAGGGAAGAATCCTGACCTCCTCAAGGAGATAGATCGGTATATTGCAGCAGGGAAGAAAGATCCCTCATCCACCTACAGTATGTCAATGCGGAGGTGGTATAGTATAACAGCCGAAGAGATAATTCCTGCTTTTCTATGGTGGGTTCTTGAAGGAGTTGCAGGTCTTGCTTCTCTCTTTCTGATCATGAGTTATCTTCTTCGGCGTGAGGTCAGACGGAAAACTGCTGAACTTGCAAAGCAGAACGAGGAACTGGTTCGGAAAAATGAGGAGTTAGGAGCTGCATATGACCAGCTTACTGCGATGGATGAAGAGCTGAGGCAAAACTATAATGAACTGAGAAAAAGTGAAAGTGCACTGATTCAGGCTCGGGAAAAATTAAATCTCCTCAACAAACTCACAAGCCAGGAAATTAAGAATGCATTCTTCAAGTTGGCAGGATATATCCAGATATCAAAAGAATCTGAATCCTTTGATGAAGCAAAGGGATACTTTGAGAAAGAGGAGATTATCATGCAATCCGTTCAGGAAAGCCTCGCCTTCTCAGAGAAATATCAGACACTCGGGATCAACCAGCCTCGATGGCAGAATGTAGTGTTTGTTCTTCTGAATGCCATCTCCCACCTTGACCTTTCCTCTCTCAACCGGACGATAGATCTGCCTGATATCGAGATATTCGCTGATCCTCTGCTTGAAGATGCATTTTTGGCTCTCATGGATTTAATTGCCAGACAGGGAGAGGTTACCAGCATAGGACTGAAGTGTCGAAAAAATCCGGAGAGCCTTACTCTCATTATTGAGTCTGATGG
Organism: Methanospirillum hungatei; assembly: GCF_019263745.1. Classification (NCBI taxonomy): domain Archaea; kingdom Methanobacteriati; phylum Methanobacteriota; class Methanomicrobia; order Methanomicrobiales; family Methanospirillaceae; genus Methanospirillum; species Methanospirillum purgamenti. Next base: position 1,176,006 of record NZ_CP077107.1, on the reverse strand, counting down.
TCAGGGAATACCAGCAGAAGAGAAAGAGAAGATTTTCAAATGGGAGTTTCTTGGCAAAAGTGGAACCAGTCTCTTTCTTGCCCGCGAGATCCTCTCCATAACAGAAATATCCCTGCATGAGACCGGAGAAGCAGACAAAGGTATCTGTTTTGAAATTACTATACCAAAAAGTGAGTATCGCATCGTGGCTCAAAAAAATGAGCGGCTGGATAGTTATCCCAGTAACTCATCTGGGTAGTAATCTGCCAGTCTAATTCTCAAAAAGCGGGGATAATTCGACCTTTTGCCAGTCTTTGTCCATGACATTCATCCAGAGTGTCTGGTTCTGTGGTTCGTAGACGATCTGGTGATTGCTCGAGTATTTCCCACCACCCAGTTCAGAGTGGCAAAACTTTGAGCCCCCATTTTCGATACAGACATCCCGTATCTCCATCATCTTCTCTGCATCAATCATTCCTTTTGCTTCTTCTGCCTGCCGAAGGAGATTATTGTACCGGGAAAGCGAATGTTCAGGAGGGTCTGGTAGGTTCCAGGAGGGATCAACGAAACGGTTCGCAGCAGCGATAACCTCGTCACCAGTTCTCTTTACCGTCCGGTCGGTTGATTTCTCAAGCACAAAAGCCTCATCAGGTCCTGCGACATCAACAATCCAGCCGACATCCGGGGCAGTGCCGTTGATTGCAGCCTCGAGTGCGTTCAGATCAGAATAGTCGAACATGAACCTATAGTATTCGGTGATAAATTCCGGACGAATTTCTGGTGCATTATCTTCCCGCCCACAGTTGTCATCAGCAATAAAGAGGCCTTTGTTGTTCATGAAGGTCTCTGGCCGAGCTCCCGCTGGACTCCAGGTAGCAACACTATTACTTCCATCCGTCGGACGGAATATGGTAAGAACATACCATTCTGTGAGTGGCATTATCGTATCGACCAGATCCCAGTTCCGGGAGACCACCGGAGAGCCGCTTTTTGTATAATTCCCCCAGGCAGCCAGGTAAGAACAGGACGCAGGGACTGGTTCTGAGTTACTTGAGGCTAATAACAGGAAAATTGGCCCGTAATAGAGGAATGCGATATCATCATAGGTACGTCCTGTCGTCTCAGACATACCAGTAAAGATCTCTTTTATCCTCTCCGGGTAATAAGCATGAACCTCTCTGGCAGATTTCATGATCTCTTCCTTTGTTATTCCCTGACTGGTTACTGTGTTTATAAGGTATGAATATTCATCGTTCAGTTCAGTTTTCATAAGACCACCATACTGACGACCCATCTCATGATAGGATCCGGAAAGGACAATGACCGGATAGATTCCAGCCTGGTACCGCTGACCACCCTCAAATGTGGCAATAAGGGGAAGATTGGTAATCGGTGTTTCGACAGTGGTTTGCTGCTGCGGTAAAGAAAAGACGGAAGCAGGAATTATGAGTATACTGAGCAGCAGAAAAAAGAGAAGAACTTTCATAATGGTATCAATTATTTTTTAGATATATAAAGAGGTGTATCATTGAGGACGGTCAGAAATCCTAAATAAATCAATATTTTTTAATATTGTTCTTATATTTCATTTTAAATAAAAAGCGATTCAAAATTTAGCAATTTTAACAGACTTGGTGATCAGCCAATAATTTAAGTAGATTCCTGTCAATAAGAGATATATGCTCCGAATTTTTGATAATATTTCTCGCTTACTCTTTTTTTCTATGGTTTTGATAGTGTTCATGATGCCCAGTGTTTATGGGCTCAGCACTGAGCCCACGGTTATCATAACAGGATATAAAATATCTCCAGATGTGATCCTCCCGAATGAGGTGGGAACAATTGAGGTCACCATAGCAAATACTGCGATGCAGGCATCTAAGACGGCAACAGAATCGGTGGGATCAGATGAGGATCCTTTTGCCCAATCCATAACTGTTCCAGTCAACGCCTTTATTGAGTCTGCAACTCTAAAAACCACTGATTTTACGGTATTATCCGGATGGTACCAGGACATCGGCGAGATCGGTCCTGGGCAGTCGACAACCCTGACATTTCTTGTTCAGGCACCTGGTCGTGAAGGTCTCTTTTTCCCTGAAGTCTGGATTCGGGTCAGAGGGGCGGAGAGTGTAAAGTATCCGATCCCGGTCAATGTCAATACCCGGCATACGCTCATCAAGCAGCCATCCATCCGTCTCTCACGGTCTATACCTGGAAACATCACACCGGGAAGTTTTTTTGATGTGACTCTTGAACTCCAAAATGAGGGCCTTGCATCGGCTCATGATATCATCGTCGAGATAATAACCCCCAATACTTCACTATCTTCACAAAGTCCTGAACGACAGTTTATCCGGGAGTTGAAATCCGGAGATATTAAAACAGTAACGCTTTCATTCCAATCAGATAATGACATTCCTATAGGAATCAGGCAGATTCCGGTTCGCATCTCATATCTGAATGCAGACGGAACAAGGCTTATTCAGAACGAACAGGTGGGTATACTCATTCAGGGGATGGGCGAACTGGGAATTGCAAAACAGATTCTTGATCCTGAACAGGTTTACCTTGGTGATATGTTTAGTCTGGTGTGTAGAATTGAGAACACCGGAACAGATAAGGCAAAATCAGTCCGGGCAACACTTGATATTCCGTTTGATGGAACAAAAGAGGCGTTTGTCGGAACAATCGGACCGGATAACGATGCACCTGCAGTCTTCACCCTGAAGGCGACACAGGCAGGAGACATTCCTTTTCATCTGACCATCAGGTACAAAGATGATTTTGGTCTTCATGAAGAGGTTATTCCACTCCATGTCTTTGTGGGTGAACAGAATGGTTCGGGGATGATAATCATTCTGGTACTGGTTCTTTTGGCCGGAGCAGGATTCCTCTACTGGAGACGACAGCGTCAGCCCTGATCATGACCGGACATCACCTATCCGTTGCATTTTTTCTTGCAATCCGTTCGATCCAGCGTGGGAACCGGTTTACCTTCCTCCTCACGGTTGCTATTATGGGACTGGTGTTTGTAAACCTTGTATTTCTTCCATCTATAATCTCTGGTGTCGTTGTCAACTTTAACAGCCAGTCCATTGACTACAATTATGGGAACCTGGTCATCGAACCACGGGAGAATAGTCTGTACATTACTGGTGTTTCAGAAGTTAAGCAGAAAATAGATCAGATCTCTGAGGTGACCGGCACATCACCACGACTTTCAGCCGGTGCTACATACAATTATCATGGAAATCAGATATCAGGGCAGATAATTGGTTTTAATCCAAGGTATGAGCAGGAAGTAACTCTCCTTCATACGAAACTCAAAGAAGGAGAATTCCTAGCCGAAGGTGATACAGATCGGATCCTACTCGGGTCGCAACTTGCCGGAAACATCGATGAACGTCTGGATAAAACCGATTCTCTTGGTGGGGTCACAACCGGGGATTCTGTTGATGTGATCTTTAACAATGGAGTAAAAAAAACTCTGAAAGTAAAAGGAATTCTAGAAACCGGCTCATTTGGTGTTGATAGGAATGGATTTGTGACCTTAAAAGAGATGGAACAGGTATATGGGATATCAGATACGGCTACATCGGTCCTGGTAAAACTCAGTCAGAATGGCGATGAAGAGAAGTACAAAATGATCCTCATGGAATATGGGATTGCTGAAAAGATTAGAACGTTTCAGGAGAAGGGCCAGGGATTTGTTAATGATGCAATCCGGAGTTTTGAGATCATTAATGCTATCTCAACCATGGTGAGCCTGGTAATCGCTATCGTGGTTATCTTTATCGTTATTTTCATCAATACTATCAATAAAAGACGTCAGATCGGCATTCTCAAGGCTATCGGTATAAATAAACGAATTATTGTCTATTCGTATATCATTCAGGTTTTAATAATTGCAACCTGTGGTATTCTTCTGGGCCTTGCTTTAAGTTCAGGTCTTGTGACGTATCTTACGTATAATCCGCTTGTTTTTCCTGGAGGAGCTGTATATCCGGTTGTTGAATCAGGGCCGGTCATAAGAAGTGTTATCAGTCTTGCTCTGGTGTCTTTGATATCCGGATTTATTCCGTCATGGAAGACTGCAAATGAACCGATTCTTGATGCAATTCGGGGGCAGTAATGATCGAGGTTACTGATGTCACACGGGTGTACCAGATGGGGCTTGTTGAAGTTCAGGCACTCCGGGGAGTCAGATGTAGAATAGAAAGTGGCGAATTTGTCGGGATTATGGGGCCTTCCGGGAGTGGGAAATCAACCCTGCTTCATATCCTTGGTCTGCTAGATGAACCAACCACCGGGTCTGTGACAATTGACGGAATACATGTAGAGGCCCTGTCTGAAGAGGAGAAGAGTGACTTTCGGCTGAATAAGCTAGGGTATGTCTTCCAGGATTATGCATTGGTCCCTGAACTTTCCGTACAGGAGAATGTTGTTCTTCCGGCTATGGCAAGAGGAATTTCACCTGATGAGTATCTGAAAGAGAGTGAAAAGATCTTAAACCAGGTTGGCCTTGGTCACCGTATTCATCACCGTCAGTTTGAGCTCTCCGGTGGAGAACAACAACGGGTTGCCATTGCACGTGCTCTTATCAACCGTCCCCGGATTCTCTTTGCTGACGAGCCGTGTGCAAATCTTGACTCAAATACATCGAGGACAATTCTTAACCTATTTCGTGAGTTAAATGAAAAATTTGGTCAGACAATCATTATGGTTACTCATGAGGACTGGCATGAGGAATACATGTGCCGGGTACTGAATATGAAGGACGGGATGATTGAAGATGAAAAGGCATGTAAAATGACAAAAAACAATAGTGAGTGAAGTTTGGAGAACAAGGTATAGATCTTTTTGATATTGAACAGGTAATTCTGGTTGGAGAGATTGGGCTAAGATGAACTGTATGCAGGCACAGAATTACCTGGTTTGCTGGAATATTTAAATTTCTCTATTGAGAAAATCGGTCAGAACAAGTTTCTATGAACCAATGTATTCATTGCAACCAAATTCGAATAGGTATCTATGGTTATGGTTCCTCCTCCTGATGAAGCACCGGATAGTGAGGCTTTAGGAGGTATTCCACCTTTATCTCCAGGAGTAGTAATCCAGGATTACCCTGATGAACCAGAATACATGGATGAATCGGTTATATCCTGCGATGAAGATGAAGAAATATCCTGTATTCCTCCAAAGCCAAAGATAATAGTAGACACAAGCCTAAACACACTTCTTATAGTTGTAAGACAGCTCATCAGGGAGCACGAGTGGCAGAAAGCTATCCCTTTTATTCACCAGATTATTTCGCTCGATCCTAATGAATCATCAGGATGGCTCTATCTCGGGATAGTATGTATATATACCGGTAAACCGACAGAAGCATCTGAAAATTTAAATCGTGCACTTCTCTACGAAGATACACGAATGTCAGCCTTATTTTTTATTGCGCTGAATGACTATCGTCAGGGTAGATATATAGAGGCCCAGAAGTATCTCCAGGATCTTCTCACCCTTGATGCAAGCCAAATCCGTTCTCGGTTTCTCCTTGGGCTTTGTCTGGTACGTTTGAATCAGTATCATCCTGCAGTTTTAGAATTTGAGGAGATCCTTCATCAAAATCCGGATCATGATCGGGCACTTTTACTTATCAGTTATTGTCATTTCAACCTTGAAAGGCCGGATAATGCAATTGGGTACCTGGATCATCTCCTGGAATTGGATGAAAAAAACATTGTCGCATGGGAATTAAAAACACGTTCACTTCTGACACTTGAGCGGTATGCTGAAGCTTTATCAAGTGCAAAACGCCTCATAAAACATAATCCCGGGAATTTTCAGGGTATGAATCTCATCTGTTTCTCCCTTCTGAAACTCGGTCGGTATGATGAAGCTCTCTCTGTATCCAAACAATTGACAAAGGACTATCCTCTCAAAACTTCGGGATGGACACAGGTAGGTCTTGCATTGATGATGATGGATCGCTATCAGGATGCCATTGCACCTCTCGAACAGGCGTTAAAATTAAATCCACATGATAAGAATACCCAATTATACCGGATTACTGCCTTACGAAAACTCAAGCGATATGGCGACCTGCTGCAATATTATGAATACATCACTGAAACTGATCCTGAAAACCAGAATGCCTGGTATAATAAAGGTATCCTGCTTCATCGTGCAGGGAGGTTCCAGGAAGCGATTGACTGCTACAAGCAGGTATTATCCAAAAATCCTTCAGATATACGTTCATTACTTAATATGGGACGAGCATATCAGGCACTACATCAGACCCGTGAGGCAATCACATCGTATAAAAAAAGCATCCAATATTCTCCAGATAATGCGGATAGCTGGTTTTTTCTTGGGCAGATTTATGCAAGCCTCGTCAGACTGACTGAAGCTCTCTCTTGTTTTGAGCAAACTCTCCGGATCAGGCCTGAACATGTAAAAGCGTTAGTCTGGAAAGCTCGGGTGCTTGATGAACTCGGTATGAAACAACAGGCATACCAGACCTTAAGCAAAGCAAGAAAATTAGATCCAGATATTTCGACACGTTTATCCAGCAAATACGTTCATGATTGAAATAAGGTTTTTTATCTTGATTCAAATCCTATTATTAATTTTATGTAAGACTTCCTGTGATGGGCATTTTTGGTTATCAACGATGGTCATGAAATGTCGTCTCAATTGGAGCGTATGTTTGCATTATGGTGATAAACTGGCTTTTCGTGGATGAATTAAAAACTTACATTATATGGAAACCGGATCGTTCAGTGTCTCTCTATGCAAAAAATTATTCTTCCGGATTTCCGGAAACTTCAACAAAGTATTCGATAGTTTCATCTCCAAGATTTTGTGAGAGAGAATGAGATGGGACATCTCCTTTAAAAACAGAGGTATCTAATGAAACCCCTGATATTTCTTTGAATATATCTTTCATTTTTTCTTCATTCATTCTCATATCATCAGATGTATCGAAATGGGTTTTCAGGTATTCATAATCATTCCAGACCAGCGGTGCATTATCAAAAACACCGGTTCCACTCATTATCTCATATGGAATCTTGGAATATCCTTTATTCACTGGTATATCGGTATCAACAAAACCAATCCCTGCAGGAATCTGGTGTATGTATGCATATTCCTTGTACCGGTCAAATTCTGAAATATCTGACCATCCAGTCTGGTTCGTATTACTCCAGCAATTTCCAGCAATGTATGGGCCGCCGATAATATTTGAGCCTGGAACCGGGCCGGATGGATGATTCCAGGTATAACGTCCGATATCTCCGGATCCATCTACTGACACCTGACCGGTCAGATAATTATCAAAGATATTTCCAGAGCCATTGCCATTCCCTGCATTGACGAAAATCCCTGCATCATCACTCGCAATGATAAAATTTGAGTATAAGGAGAGATCTTCTGCCCGGTCATTGAGGTTTATTCCTATTGGATTTCGATACATCTCATTTCCGGATACTGATGTATTACTGCTCATGGCTGAGAGAGTGATCCCGGCTGCTTCATTTTGAATCATAATATTATCTTCGATGATGGCATGGGGAAAGAAGTTATTAATTCCTTCCTTCTTATTTAAAATCGCAACATTTTCTGACAAATTGGGATAATATCCATGCCCCTCTTCACCAGGATCAGGCCCGACATACAACCCACCGGCATATATCCCTGTCTTCGTGTTGTAAAATGCCATATTTCTGGAGATGTCAGCATAATTACCTTGAGATAAGATACCATTCCTGTTGTAAAATACTGCGTTATCACGAATAGATGAATTATGTCCCCATGAATATATTCCCACGTCATTGTGATTCGACGCAACATTTCGCGTAATCACAGAATTATTGCCAAATGATACAATACCTGACCAGTGATTGTTATGTGCCTGTGTATTAGAAATGGTGAAATGATCACCAAATGAATAGATCCCGAACTGGAAATCTGATATCCGGGAGATGTTCTGAATGGTACAATCCTCTCCCTCTTCCTGAACTTCGATACCTGTCCCCTCACCTGAACCGGTTATCGTATGTTGATATCCGTCCAGAAAAACATCTGGAGATTCTATTGTGATAGCATTTCCTGAAGTCTTTCTCGTCAAATCATCTGAAAGACGATATCTCCCTGCTCCGGTTATGATGATCTGTCCGTCAGAATAATTTCCGGTAAAATTATAATCCGGCCCAGTATGGTTTGGCTCCAAAACTGTCTCCAGTTTTGGATCAGGCATATCATAAGCTAAAAATGCAGTTGAATCACCAATCCGCAGAATGTCTGCATAGATCTTAAACCAGCCTGATTCACCCCATTTTGTACCCCAGCTGTTCTTACAGATCCAATATACTCTTCCATCCTGTTCTCCCCATCCGACGATTATAATTCCATGATTAGAATATGTGGCTTTGGTATCACTGTCATAAATTCCCGAACTATAATAGGAAAATCCTTTATCTACATAAAATGCTGATGCAACCGGTCCATGTTGGTATATTACAGTCTTTATTACATCAATAGCAGGAATCTCGGAAGGGCCTGGATATACATAATACCATGTTTCTCCGGCACTGGTATCCATGGTATACCGGGTACATGAGGAGAGATTCTTGCATGCTCCATCCGTTGCTGTGTAGGGATAATCAGATTCAAGGACTGTCCCAACTCCACCTGATGCACCTTCTTTATCAACAAAATATGATAATGAGCTAAATCCACCACCATTACATCCTTGCATATCATTGGCACAGTTTACCAGGTATTGTTCAGCATAGTCAGGATTTAAGTGAGGATTGTGGTTTTTGATTTCTTTATATGATTCAAATACTCCGGTAACCGCAAACGCCCAGCAACTTGCACAATTCCCCTGATCTCGAATGGGGTTTGTCCAGTCACCGCCATAATTTCTCCAGTCAAAAGATTTTGGGAGATCAGATGAGGCTGTAATATTCTTTGATGAAATGTGTGATGAAAGCTGATTCAGATCATTTCGAAATCCGGTCAGATTTTTACGTTCCTCATCGGTCATCAATGCTATCGGGTTGACTGCTGCAGTCCATGAATAATTGTGCTCCTGATTGAATGCATTCAGTTCGTTTACCTCAGCTTGTGTTGCCAAAAGAATTTCTTCAGGATTCATGGGATTCACGTTCTGAAGCATAACTCCGTTCATCTCTTCACAAGTTGGACAGGATACATCACCGTCACCCGCTTTGTCATATCCTGGATCAGGGATGTGTTCTTCAACGTGTGGCAGGATTTTGTTTTCATCTCCTATGACCGGAGTCAGAACGAATAGTACTATCAAAAAAGCCAAAATAGTGTTCGTATTCCATTTTTTCATTTCCTTTTTCCCTCATCATCACCAGATTATTGAATGAATAATATATTTGTCATATTATTATTAACCCTTGATAAACGTTTTGAGAAAACCGATCTGTTAAAGACAAGTGCTCCACATCCCACCCACTCTTTCCCTATGCTCTGTATGAAAAACCATATGTTCATTATGGTTTAATGCAAATCTTCCACAAAATACCTAAAAATATTAAATTGAAAGTGAAGTCTACAAAAAGCTCAGGTTTCAAAAATCATAACCCGTTCGTAACGATATTATCAAAACACTTAGCCGGGCACCGTGAATTATAGAACATACATGGATTTTATACACTCATGTCAGAGAAAAAACCAGTATCAGGAAGTAAGCCGGATGATTATCCGTCATACCGTACACGGTTGTTTCTTGTAATTACCTTGATCTTTTTCATTTTTATAGTCCTGATTTCATCAACGCTCTATATATTTTCCATTCATCAGGTATCAAATGAATTTATCGACTCACAGCTCCAGGCAGAAAAAACCTTCATTTCATCTGTCATTTTGACAGAATATGGCATTGAGAATTTCGATGCTCAGTTTGATTTCCTTCTCCAGGATCGAATGATCCCATTTTTGGAGGCATACCAAAAGAACCGGAATGATCCCTCGTCAATTGATCTCATCTCTCTTAAAAAGAACATTTCATCCGGTGTTCCTGGTGAGATTGAATTATTCATGATAAACAAGAACGGAATCGTAGAGTTTACAACATATGCACGAGATTTAAATTTGGATTTTAAAAAATATCCTGATTTTTATACATCTCTATCTCAGTTTATTAATGGAACTGAGTTCAAATCCGATCGCTGGATAAGGGATTATAATGATTCGAAATTGTACTGGAAATATGGATACTACCCCACAGATGATCATGAGTATATCCTCGAGCTCGGCCTTCGGAATGATAAGTATTCAAAGATGCATAAAACGATGGTTTCGTCGCTCAAGGATATAACCGAAGAAGCCATGAACATCCCGAATATTGTTCATGTAGAGGTGTATGATAAAGCATATCGAAAACAGACGTATTGGATACAAAATAAAAGTCAGACATTGTCTTCGGTTACCGGCATTTTTGATAATGAAAGCCTGCATACTATTTTAAACCAGACATTTGAATCAAAAAAATCCTTCTTTTTTAATAATCCGAAGAAAAACCAGGTCATTTCGATTCAATATATCAATCTCTCAACCGTCAGGTCACTGTCTGGATCAGAACTTAGTGTTGTTGGTATTCTAGTATTAAGCAAAGAAAAAATTGAGACGGTGATTTTTTATTACCAGATAGGATTCATTGTCATCACTATTATTTCTTTGATATTAGGCCTGCTTATTGCACAATATCTCTCGATTTATATTTCCCGACCTATAACCATGATGACAGAGGATATTGGAATTATCGCCTCTTCGTCTCTTTCTCACCCGATCCGGGCCACTGGTCTTCGTGAAACAGAGATGCTTCGGCAAAGTATTAATCAGATGGTGGCCAGCATCAATGAATATATCTCTGAAATTGAGACCCAGAAAACCACCCTCGAATCTGAACTTCGGCTTCGTGAAAAGGTAGAAAAATCGCTTGCCAAGGCAAATAAGAGACTAACCCAGCTTTCACAGATAACCAGGCATGATGTTTTGAACCAGGTTACATCTCTCCAGTTATACCTGGGATTGATATCTGAGCTTGAAGATATATCTGAAATTCCTGTTTATACTGAAAAAGCCAGTCGTGTGCTGAAACGAATATCTATGCTCCTTGCATTTACATATGATTATGAAAAAATCGGAGAAGATGGATCGGTATGGCAGAATATCGGGGAGATTCTGGATCAGAGTCAGAGCGAATTCGCCGGAAAGATTACCATCATTCATTCCCTCAATGATCTCGATGTAAAGGCTGATCGACTTATAAAAAAGGTTTTTTACAATCTTATCGATAATTCCATCCGTCACGGAATAACCGCAGATACAATAATCGTGTCCTTTGAAGAGGGAGAATCAGGTCACCTTATATACCAGGATAATGGGATTGGAATTCCGGATAATGAGAAGGAAAAGATATTTTGCAGAGGATATGGGAAAGGGACTGGCATTGGTATGGCATTCATCAAAGAGGTTCTTGAATATAATGATATTCGGATTGTTGAGAATGGTGCTCATGGGCAGGGTGTCAGGTTTGAGATAATCATTCCAAAAGAAAATTACCGGATATTATCAAATCTTTGAGTGAAACCTGGATAATCCTAATACTATTGTATTTATCTTCGTCTTTGAACGCATTTGTTGTAACACACTAGTAATCACGCCCTTTTGGTTTATTTTCTGATTCTGAATTTTCACACTCTTTTGCATGACGACTTTCACCTATGTTTGGACTGATCCTTATCAGTTGTGACAGAATAACCCATTTACTGGTTGTGTACAAAACAGAATAATAAATTATTCAATCGGATTATCCGGTGAATTTCTGAAAAAAATTCCCAGTATGATAAACGGAACAAAATACAGGATATCAATGAGCGGAAGGTTGGCATATATCCAGAAAATTCCCAATGCTGCTACAAAAAGGGGGACAAAGCATTTTTTCAGGAGAAGGGTTGTTTCGGTGGGAGTCAAATCAGGGTCAAGAAGGAATGGATGTGAATGTGCATAGTACCAGAGATAGACAAGTAATATTGCGAGTACGAAATAATTGATCTGGAAAAAATAATCCGTAAAGATGTAATTTTTATTTCCCAAATTACTGAACGATGATGAAAAAGGGATAAGAACAATAGCCATCAGGGCAAGCATATGGACGTGTAAGAAATGATAATCAAAGGTTTTCATCCGGTGGAACATCTGAAAGAATAACATCCAGAACATGGCAAAAAGGATAAAAACGCCCAAAAAATCCATAATTGAAAAAATCGTTTCATCAACAAAATTTTCAACCGTGATCTGGGATGCCTGCAAATACTGATCAGAAGTTACAATATTCCGGGCAAGGAGCGTCATGGTAAATGCAAAAATACCATTGGTGATTCTGTCCAGGTTGACTTTGGTTATCGGTTCATGTATTGCCATTGGGAACGTCCGTTTAAATCAATAAGAGATATTTATTGATAATTCTTTGTTTGCATCCATATCTACATATAATTTTTAGAGATAGCAGGTCTGATTTCTGTATGTATATATGGAACCGGAATCCCGGGTATATCATCACCGAACAGACATCCTGGATCATGGAAAAAGACGGGGTAGAGATAAGGAAAGTGCCGATATCATCTCCAAGGATTGTCACATCTGGAGTGATAGGCATAGTGGTGATGGTGGTTGACACTTCGAAAAAAAGGGATTATCAGGGGGTTATTTTTATTGCCCGGTCGTAGACTATCTCATTCCAGGCCGGACCTACTGATGTTTCAGGCTCTACATATACTCTGAATCCGATAAAACAGGGTTCATCAGGTTCAACTCCATGTGCTCCAACTCCAGATGGAATCACTGAGGTTGATGGATTTCCATCTTCTTCACGACTTATTTTTGCAACATAGAGGTATTGTGCATTTGGGTTTCCTGGCAAATACTCTTCTGCAGTCCCTGAATAGTCATGATTAGAGACCCCTTGTATGCCATTGAGGGCAGCAAGGCCATACAGACCAAAATTTGCATAGGTCGCCTTTCCGGTTGCGACATGATTTACCCCGTATACTATGATACATTCCCCTGTTTTGTCTCCGAGGATGGTATTTGTGGTATTCAGGTAGACGGTATCCCTGATATCGCCCAAAGCATCTATTCCTCTCTGGATGGCATCATACCCTTCAAATATCCAGATCTTGGTCTCCATATCATCTGCTTGGTATCCGTCGTACCGGTCAATAATGGCCTGGCGAAGTTCTTTCAGATCATCCATCAGATCCAATTCATGTACATCCCCATTTCCTCGTGGGATTAGGTCAGGGATTTCAATAAATGAAGGCTCTTCCTCATTTTCCGGGGTTAGCCTGTATACAACTCCCGGAGTACTATTCATGTATGCATCTCCTTCTTCTTGATTTGTGAAAAACGCTACCCGATGAAGGGTTGTGAGGGTATCGGTTTCTGATTCAAGTCCCAGGTTCACAAGGGTATGCGGAATCACGAGGGTATGGATGATATCCTCCGGATATCCGGCAGTGGTAAGAGCTGTTCTTGCCTGTGCATCTGCGTTCAGATCAGCGGTAAAGATGATAATGATCGGTTTTGAAAAGACACCATTCATGTATGCAGGTTCTTTTTTCAGCCTGGCAAGACTGATTGCATCTCCAAGACTTGCATACACCCGGCTTTTTTCCTTTGTTAACGGGAAATATCTCATGGCTATATACCCACAATAACTGAAATAATCACACTCAGGTGGAGTTGTCCCAATATAGACAAAAGCCTCATCCGGACGTGTATGGTAATCAAGCCAGAGTCCTTTGTTATCCGGATTGATCGGTGAATCTGATATTGTGTTATTACTGGTTTGTCCTGGTGCTTTTGGAACTTTAAAAGACATATATGGTGCACTTGGGTTAATTGCATAGCAGGATGGCGTAATTCCTGCATCATAGAGACCGATTGCATCAACGGTCTGCATTTTTCCAAGACCTATCTCAAACCCGTTTTCCTGGAATGCCTGAATTGTTGTATTTTCGTCAATTCCGGTAATGTCAGCCATACAAGAAAAACTGAAAGGGATTATCATAATCAGGAATGCTGCGATCCGAATCATATCGTGCATACCATGAATAGAGATGGTCAGGAGAAAAATATTATGAATTGAGTTTTCGTGAAAATTCTGGGTCCAGTGGTGAGGAGTGATGATCGTAATATTAGTAATTATCACCTGATCTTTAAAATTTTTTATTATCCGTTATTTCTTTTTCTGTTATTGAATTGACTTTTTTCGCAAATTCTCTCATCCTTGCACTTATATCAGTCCCGAAACTGGTTCCCACGTCGCTCAGTGTCATGGGGATCTGAAAAATAAACTCTTTCCCCCGAGAAGCATCCTCCAACCTGGCCTGAATATTCTGCTGTGCTATTTTATCGACGTTTTTCAGTGATTCCCCAACAGGATTTGTAACCGTCTCCATGAGTCTGATGAGTTTTTGTAACATATCATGATCTGCTGATAATGGGGGTGATTGTCCAGTTTGGCTTTTTTTCTGTTCTCTTTCCGGTATTGTTTGATGAAGGATGTCATGGCCGGTCTCAATATCAAGGGCATATTGAACAAGTTCTGACGCAGAGATGGTCTTACCGCTCTCATCAACAACCGTAATATTCTGTATATTTTCATCCTTTGCCATCTGCTGTAACAAATGGGTGGCGTTTTTGTGCATGCCACCCGCAAAAGCTGCCATAGTTCCTGCCAGTATCATGATCTCATTCTTTCGGTCAAGGGCTAGCTGGACACCAGGATATATCTTTTGCACCTGATTGAGCATGGTGAGAGATTTGGCAAAGGTAGCAGGGACACCAATCGAAACAAAAACTCCCGGAAATAGAACTGCAACGGCACCGATTATTTCGATAATGGTAAAAAGGGCACGTATCTGTGCCTGAAGAGTTTCATCATGACTTACAGACTGGGCAGTCTGTGTATCTTTCGTTCCCATTGAGAGATATTCGTTCATCTTCAGATGGGTGTGTTGGAGTGGTCCGTTATCGAGCGATTCGATTATTTGTTGCTCTTTTCCGAAATTAATCGCTTCAAGAGCATCATCCAGCAATTCTTCGTACTGAGTCAATAATTTTGAAAAATCCTGAATAGTATTTGTATCAGTCTTGTCAAGGCCAAGAAAAATATGTGTTGAGGTTAAAGATTTGAGACCGGACAATTTCTCTGAAATTTTTGCTTTTAAGGATTTGCGTCTTTGTGGAGTACAGATATACTGGTAGAGATCACCCCTTATCTCATGAAGCACGATTCGGGCAGAAAAATAGTCCTGAACCTTGGTATTGGATTCGTTTTGATCAGTATGAGGTCTTATATCGTCAGGGTTCATGAATGGGTATCCTGCTTAAGGAGTTCGGTTTGAATGAATTAAACTATTTTTATCGGATGAAAAAAGTTTTCATTGAATCCGGGAACTCTCCGAATCAGCAGAGTATTATGTCCATCAGGTCTTAACGCATTATCATGTGATTAGTCTTTAATATCAGATTTTAACTTTCCTAAATGCGTGGACTGCAAGTCCTACTACGATAATGCAGAGGATGGAGAGAAGGCTTATCTGGGTAACCGGAACCTCTCCGGTCTGTAATATCCTGATACCGTCGATAGCATAACTTAACGGATTCAGCCTCGCTATAGGGGCTAACCACTCCGGCATGACATCATAGGGCATCATGGCTGATGATGTAAAAAATAGAGGCATTGATATCATCGCATTTGCTGCTGCATACTGGTCATGATCATCTAGATATATCGCGATTGATGTTGCGGCAGCAGAGAGGAGTGCTCCAAAAATACACAGGATAATGTATGTTCCAAGGAGCTGGACTGGTGTATACAGATGTGCCCCGAGCATAAATGCAAACAGGAGAATTATGGTTGACTGGATGATTCCCCGGATAGTAATGACCAGAATTTTCCCAAAAAGAATAGTCTCCCTGGGCGGGGGAAGTGCAAGGAATTTATTAAAAAAACCAAGCATCCGATCCATAATCAGGAGACCTCCACCGGCTAATGAGGCGGAAAGGATAGTCATGACCAGGATTCCTGGTGTCACAAAATCGATATAGTTATCTGTAAACCTGATAGGAAGAGCAAGCCCAACAAATATCAGCCATGCTGCCGGCATCACCATAGCAGCAATAAATCCCCATTTTCCCCGAATCCATCGCCTAAGATCCCGGTGACAATATACCAGAATTGGATTCATCGTTTCCCCATCATGTTCCTGAAAGTACTTAGTTTAAAGGGACTTTTATCATCTGCACTACTTACGAGGTGAAGAAAGACATCATCAAGAGAGGGTCTTCGAAGAGACATGGCCTCAACTCTCATACCTGCTTCGGTCAGAGCATTATGTACCAGTGGCAATGCAGCCTCGCCATGTTCTGCATAAAAGATCAGTTGTTCATCTTCAGAAAATGCAAATCTGACCCCCGGCACATCTATCGTGGAAAAGGAACCGGATATGGTGACCGATATGATATCCTGAGAAATCATGTTTTTCAAATTATCCGGAGTATCAACAGCCTGAACTCTTCCCCGGTCAATTATTGCAACTCTGTCACAATATTTGTCTGCTTCGTCCATGTAATGGGTCGTCACAAAAATTGTCATTCCCTGTTTACGAAGTATTTTGATATGCTCCCAGATTTTTTTTCGTGCTGCTACATCAAGTCCGACAGTTGGTTCATCCAGAAAGAGAACCTTTGGATTGTGAACAAGTGCCTGTGCCAGTTCAAGTCTTCTTCTCATCCCGCCCGAATACACCTTCGCCCGTTCATCAGCCCGGTCTGCAAGCTCTAAAATCCTCAGTGCCTCTTCGGTTTTCCTGGCGGGATCTCTGACACCATAGAGTTCGGCAAACATCATGACATTTTCCCGTCCGGAGAGTCTGACATCTACCGCCATATCCTGAGGGACATAACTGATAGAATCCCTGACCTGTCTGGGATGGGTATGGATATCATATCCGCAGATACTTGCTGTTCCGTCGGTAGGTTCAAGAAGTGTTGTCAACATCAGAACAGTTGTGGTTTTCCCAGAGCCATTCGGGCCTAAAATTCCAAATATTTCATTTCCTACGGAGAGATTCATCTGGTGAACAGCATAGAGATCTCCAAACTTTTTTGTCAGGTTTTGTGTAATTATCGGATATTCGCTCTTTGATAGGCTGTTATCAGTGTATTTGTCCATATCTCCTCGTATTTCTTGTATTCTGATATGTATTTATGAGTGTTTGGATGGGCTGTATATAAAACTATTATGAATTGTAGTATGAAGTATAACAATTATATTTTAAAGTAATAAATTTTCTTTGCTTTCAGAGACAGAGCGATGCATGAGATCATGGAACGAATAACCATTCGGTTAAGATTTTATTCAGTACATGAACGGATTAGATACTGGGATGGTGGTACCCCTTCTCTCTATCCTGGAGAATGGAGGATGGTGATTTGAAAAAGAAAAGCCCTACATGTATGCGGTAAGGAAAAACAGTGGTATCAAATCCTCCATACAATGTCTTACATGATCTGGATTTCCGAAATACCAAGCAACGCTTCGTTTCTCTTATACGTAGGGATTTTGTTTATTTATCACTCAGTTCCGAGATAGATATAGAGTCCGCGTTGAACACAGGCAAAACTCTCAATTCGTTTTCCGATTTTCTTCAAAGTCAATCCTTTATTATACCATGTTTCGGCATTGAGTGGATCACAGACAATAGCGTCATTATAACTTGAAATAGCATCTTCAAATCGACCCATCATATCTAGAACATTTGCCCGTGAATGAAATGCCCTGGCATTCCGTGGATCTATGGTTATGACCTGATCGTATACCTCAATTGCTTTTTCATATTTCCCGTCCATTTTCAGCTCATCTGCCTGATGGAGCATTTTCTCCACATGAGGGTTCAGATGGGATATGATACGTGTGTCTGTACCGAATCCCCTTCTCTCTATCATATGTAGATGGTTGCTCTTATTTTATTTATAGTTATTTACAATAAAATTTTAATGTTATATAATGATTATGCTAATTGTGTTTGTGACTTAGAATTAGTATTTAAATCTGTGCTAATTCTGTATAATTCATTTAAGATCTATTCAAAGAATGATGATGTAGAATTATGCGAGGATTCATGCTGCAATATTACAAGTCATTCTCTGAAAAAAAGGTAATTTTGCTGATAAAGTATCTTGCTGGATGAGCGAATGATAATGATACACCAGTGATCCTGAATAATTAATCTTCAGCCATGCTATCTGGAATTCTTGGTTCATCTGTATAGGCATGCACATATCTCTGATCCTTATATACATCTTCGATTGCAGTTTTTTCCGAGGTTCCAGCCCAGAAATGTATCCGTTCATCATCCAGGAATTCTTTATTTGTAAGTATTATCGCACCCTGCGTTTTACCGTATGCAGTAAGCGAAGAAAATCCTCGAATATGCAATGATTCTCCGATAATCGCTGAACGATACCCATAGGCTTTCAGGGATCCCTGTTGAATCGCAATTGTTCCATTGGGAACAGATATCCCGATGCTCTCGCCGTTTACTGTCAAAAGACTGTTTGCATGAAAATTTCCCTGAGCGACAACAATTCCGGAGCCTCCCAAATCTTTCATACGGGTATTCATTACTGTAATGATCCCTCCCTGGATATTCATGGAGCCTGACTGAACCAGAATACCGTATTCTTCCGCAGAAATGTCTATAGCGCCGCCATTTATAATCAGGTTTCCTTTTTCCTGAACCACTCCTGCGAATTGACCAGAAACATGAAAGGATGATCCCGCAATTTCAATATCATTGATTGCGTAAATCCCGGTATTTCCGGTAATAATTACTGAGAGTGTGGATCCAATATGGAGGGAGCCTCCTTTTAGAGAAATACCTATCTCTTCACCAGTGACGTTTAGTTCTCCTTTATCCATCTTCAGAGAACCCTGCACAGAAAATCCAATGTTTCCTGATGCAAATAAGGTAAATCCTAATAAAAAGACATTCCCTGATACTTCCAACCCACAAGTCCTCCCGTTTGTCTTGAGGATACCATGTGTCATTATCATTTCTTTTCCAGAGATCTTCATTCCTTCATGAGATTCCCCGGATATCGTAATGTCGCCACCGGATTGTGTGTATGATCCTTCTATAATAATTCCATGCAACTTTCCAACACCGATGATGAGTCCATCAGATATCTCAAAATTGTTGGAGACATGCATGACCGTGTCTCCATTGAGAATAAGAATTCCTCCGGCTAATTTAAAATCACCACCAGAGTAGATTGCATTTTCTCCTGATGCAGTAATATTAGAATTTGCTATCTGTAGACTTCCTTTGATCGACAAAGCATTTTTTGCTGAGCATTCAAAGCGTCCTCCTGTAAATTTCGCGTCTCTTGAGACAAATAATCCGGTTTCATCTCCGCATATGGTAAGCAGACTTTTTTCAAAGGAACTCATCCCATGAACCACAATCCCGCATGATCCGTGCAAGTTACATTTCATTACATTAAAAACCAGATTTCCGTTCTTGATATGGATACATATTTCACTACTTATGATATCCAGAAGGCAGTCTGCCAGAGAGAGTGAACCATGATGGATTTGTATTCCAGAGCCCTGCGAGGATTCTATGTGGTACAGACCGGTTGAAATAGTAACATCTCTGGATATAATAACGCCGGATTCTTCTCCGAATATTTTTAAAACCGTTCCAAGGTTTGAATGTAGGTTTCCAGAATCGGATATCAAACCGTTTGATCGGGAATGAATCTCAATTACTGTGTTATTTGTCAGGTAGATTGTACCGGACGCATGCATTCCATTTCCTTTTGTCCGGATATCCAGCACTGACTGTTGGACTTCCAGCGAACCGGATGAGACAAAAATTCCTTGTTCTTCTGCCTTGATGGATAATATCCCATATCCGGTTATTTTCAGATCCCCATTTAAGACATGAATAGCCGGACCATGAGGACTCGTGATATGGTTATCTGCCTGGTCAATTCGGATGGTAACAGAACCTGATACTTCAATGGCCGAGCCATGGTAGTTAGTAAGGATTAATGTTCTGGTTTCAGAAATCCAGGCCCATCCACTTCCATATCCATTTTCCTCGATGGAATAGACTTTTCCAGCAATGACATATTTTTCGGTTGATGAGTGGGTCCGTGCCCTATTCTGGATGACGATGGCTGCGTCAATATTCGTATGCGACTCACGATCATTATTTTTCGCTAAAATAAGTTCGTATTCCATCCCAAGCGTAAGGATAGGCCCGGCAATAGGCAGAAGGGTGGTGCAATGGTCTATCACTGCTTGAAAATCGCCATATCGCCTGATTAAATCAATAACCTGCACCCATTTTTTCGATGAAATATCTGCAAATGATTTGTTGTTTGAAAAAATTAGTGATATTGCATTTTTTCTACATTGTAACGCTAATTCATGTTGAAATCGGCTGTCAGCACACCAGGCAGCATATACATAGTATGTTATGGCTTTTTCATGGTTTTGTTCTCCCAGCTTGATGAACGCAGCACGAAGAAAAAGATAAGGAGATTCTGCCCCCTCAGTGTGACACAGACTCACGTATTCTGGTGATCGAAGATATTCCCGGTTTATTGATGTAGGTTTCTCGATATTTTCTGCAACATATCCACAATGAGGGCATACTTCAAGGAGATTTTTGAGGATGTATTCGGTTAATTCTTTTGGCCGGCCATCAAGGTCTACGATTTTTGATGGACCCAATGAATCAGGATGTTGAAATTTATCTCTTTTCAGATGATGAGATGTATTTTGGCATACATAACAGGTTTTTGAAACGATGTTATTTTGTGGCATTGTAATAAGAAACAAAGGACCAGGAATATATCCGAAACAGCCGTTTTTGCTGCATTCTGATATGAGTAGTAATTATCACCTGACACTACAAATACCTGCTCATATACTTTTGGTTGATAAAATAATTCCTCTATTTAATTGATTTTAATATTTGCATTAAAAAATTCAATTCATAATTGTAATATTTTTAGATAAAGGAGGTAATGGTACAATTTTATCTAAAAACATTTATTAATATGTTATTTTTGTGTCAATTACTAATATATAAATAATACAGTCTGCACTACAACCTACTTACTTTCCTCTTTTAATATATAAGTAAAATTCTTCTGTTTTTAGAATTGCACCGCATTGGTTTGATTAATACCTGTACTTCCGCAAGAGGGAGTAAAGAACATGAGTTCAGATCTCATGTCCGGAAAGGAGGATTCATCATGACCATAAAAATCAACATTGGTGCTGTTCTGATAGGAATGGTACTAGTATCATTCATTATATTCCCTGTATCAGCCGATGCAGATCCCTTTGAATACGCTGGAGATCCGGTCACTCCCGGGCTCCCATCATCACTCCCGTTTGAACTTCCTGATGGAGTAGGAACGGTTGGTTCAGATGGCAGTCTCCATGTAAACCTTGCAAACGAACCACAAAACACCCTGGTTGCCGGGAACACCCAATCATTCTCTCCAGATCAGATTGTTGGATCATATCAGGATACAACTATGAAGAAGACAACCGGAGTTGATGGCTCTCTCTTTGAGGGAGGAGCTGATATTGATTACACGGTATCCCATGACAACTCAGTATCCGAAACAGTTGCATATAAATTCATAGAACAAGGATGGACTATCAAAGTAAAAGGCACAGTATCTGGTGAGGTATCCCCAGACGGTACCCTTACCCTTACCTCTGATGATGCAATGGTGAAATATGCCGGACAAACCTATCCGATTAGCATGAATGTAAATGCTCAATATACCGGAGACCAGTTTGAGGGAACCAAAGTTATCACTGCAGCGGGCGTTACTGGAACCCTCGATTTCACCGGGCAGCGGATTGTGTAAATTTCTGAAAGTACTATCTCCAGATAATCCTCCTTTTTTATAATTTTCAATAACCGACTCTCATCTTCTGGGTGTCTGGTTTCAGATATCATTACGAGGATCGGTTCATGTATTAATATACCTGAAGGAACAGTTTGATGTTCAGTGTTTCTGATTCATTCAGCGCTATGTTTCCGGGAAGGGATAATCCTCTGGAGGAGAAATATCCCCAAAAATGACATTTTATTGATAAATTTTTGTATTTTTTTTATTTGCCGATATTCTGGAATCATGTAAGGTACTTCTTTTTATTCGTTATATGTCGAAACACTATACGTTAATTATATACATTCAGGGGAACAACTACTATTCATCACACCGTCATTCTCCGGGATGACAGGAGAAGAACCTCACGAAAAGGATGATCATGGGGATCATCAAGATTGTAATCGTGTGAATCATTCCTCTAACATTTCAGGGGGGATATCTCCCTCAACACTTCCTCCTCATTCTAATTGTCTGATTATTTTATCCGGAATACGCATTGTAATATAAATCGGTAATCCTGGAGAAAAAAGGGAGGATGGAGGTTCCTCTTAGGACGTGTACAATTCTGGTTTAGTGATATCGTTCAGGACTGGATGACAAGGAAATGGGTGCAATGTGATTCTCTTGTCCATGTTCACATTGTAGAAATGCTTTTTTAATACAGGGTATCAAATCCCCTCTTGCCATCACATAATAATGTATACAATACAGATACAAAAATGTTACTAATAATATCATTCATAATATTAATTCAATATTTGTAGGTTTCGAATTTTTTCTATTCACAATACTATCTTATCATAGCCAATTTTTGTTTACAATAGAATATGAAAATTACGAATGAATTGAAATTTTTCATGAAAATTTGAAGAATAGAAAAAACAAAGCCTCATCTATAATTCTTACTTTTTTAAAATTTTTATGAATAATTATATTAAAATAGAATGAGATATAGTGTTCTCATAAATTATGAGACATTGGTATCTTAAAAAAACCTTCTTCCTTTCTCGACTCTCAAAAAATCAGCAAAAATGAATCAATAATGAAAATTTCAGGTATTATCTGGGGCGGGGAACTACCACTCCTCACTCAGGCATGTACAAACCAGGGGTTTGATCATAACTTCTTTACAAGCATTGCTGCCCGGAATCCCGAGAAATTAGAAGAGATACTCGCTCACCTTGAATCATCAGATCTTTTCTTAATTCATCCATCAACCGATCCCTTCTGGGATGAACTCATTCCTAAAATCCCAAAAAATATCCCTGTGATTCCCATTGGATACGACCAGGAAGGGCTATCTGCATCAACAGTCGATCTTAAAATAGCAATAACCACCTCGACCTATTATATCTATGGTGGAGAGAAGAATCTAGATAATCTTATCCGGTATCTCCGGGCAGAGGTCCTCCATGAACTCATCGTATATGATTCCCCTGAACCGGCGGTTTGGGATGGGATTTATCACCCGGATGCCCCGGAGATCTTTACCACTGTCGAGGATTATTTCGCATGGCGGGGAAGAAAACATGATTCTCTCATCGGGATTCTCTTTTATCGCCTGTACTGGGCAAACCGTGATCTCCGGGTCATTGATGCACTTATCAGAACAGTTGAGGAGTATCATGATGTTATTCCGGTTTTTTGTATCGGAACCGGAGATGCAGATCTTGGTGCACGACCCGGACAGGAAGTAATCAACTCATATTTCTCTGGAATAATAGATCTGCTCATCAACCTTCAGTCAGTCACCCTCTCAAAAAACCCGAAAGAGACGGTGGAAGGACTCAAGGGGTTGAATGTTCCTATCATCCACCCGGTTGTCATCTATAACCGGACCAGAGAAGACTGGGAACAGGATAGTGCAGGCCTTACAGCATCAGAGGTCGGATGGGCGATTGTTGTCCCTGAATTTATGGGGATGACAAGTATGATACCCATCGGTGTTAAATCACCAGACGATCCGGTCATGGGAGAGACCGAATGGCATGACCCTCTCCCTGAGCGGATAAACCGATTAACCCAGCTCATCTCCGGATGGGTCCGATTGAAGAAGAAAGTTCCAGCCGATAGAAAAGTTGCTTTCATCCTGAATAATTCACCCTGTGCTGCACTGGAAGCTACCGTCGGAACGGCTGCACATCTTGATGCCCTGGAGTCAGTAGCACGGATTCTACAGGTAATGAAAGATGCAGGTTATAGCGTGGATCCTCCGGCAGATGGAAAGGAACTTATAACCACGATACTTGATAAAAAGGCCTTTTCAGAGTTCAGGTGGACATCGGTTTCTGAAACGGTTGCCAAAGGAGGGGCTCTTGCTTGCATCGGGCAGGAAACCTGGGGACCATGGATTGCTGATCTTCCTCACACACTTCGGGACCAGCTCAAAGAAACCTGGGGAAACCCCCCGGGAGAGGAGAAAGACGGGGTTCCAGCGGGGATGCTCCACAATGGGAAACTTGTCATTACCGGTATCTCCTATGGAAATGCCCTCGTCATGACCCAGCCGAAACGGGGATGTGCAGGCAGTCGGTGTGATGGTCAGGTCTGTAAAATCCTGCATGATCCAACGATTCCTCCCCCCTATCATTACCTGGCAACCTACCAGTACCTGGTGAGGGAATACAAGGCTGATGCCGTAATTCACGTCGGAACACATGGAACCCTTGAGTTCCTTCCAGGGAAATCAACCGTTCTCTCAGGTTCCTGTATCCCTGATGCCATCCTTGGTCCGGTTCCGTATCTCTACATCTATAACACCGACAACCCCCCTGAAGGGACCATCGCAAAAAGGCGGACTCAGGCAACCCTCATCGGACATATGCAATCGCTTATGACCGAAAGTGGCCTCTATGGAGAGTTGTCTGAACTTGCTGACCGGATTGATGAATACACCAGAACCAGAGATGGAGATCCTTCTAGGGCCCATGCATTAGAGCATGTCATCCTGGAACTCATCAAAAAATCCAGGCTGGAGCAGGAGATTAACCTGGAAAAGATCCGGGAGAGTGGCGGAGGGATGAATGAGGTTATTGATGCCGTTCATGGATCGTTGACCCGGATCTATAACACTCAGATTCCTGATGGGATGCACATATTTGGTTCTGTTCCGGAAGGTGAGAGACGGGCGGCCTACATCACCGGTCTTCTCCGGTTCAATCAGGAGCTTCGGTTACTTATCGTAGATCTGATGGGTCTTGATATCACACCAAAGTCCGGTGAATTAGCTCTCCTCAGGATGCTTGATGAGGCAGGGATAGTATTTACTAAAGCCATTCTTGACGGAAAAACCCCTGAAGATGCTGCAGTAACAGCCCTGGGTTCCCGTCTCCAGAGGAGCGAATCCTTACTTCTTACTCCGGTTACCAATAAGATATTGGAATTATCTGACCAGATAGAATCATCAGATGAACATACTGCCCTTTTACGGGGCCTTTCCGGTGCATTTATCGAACCCGGGCCATCAGGTCTTGTGAGCAGGGGCAGAACTGACATCCTCCCGACTGGCAGGAACTTTTACAGTCTTGACCCGTACTCGGTCCCGACCGAGGCAGCATTCCGGGTTGGAAGAAAACTTGCCGAAGTTCTTCTGGAGAAATACCTGATAGAAGAGGGAAGATATCCTGAAACGGTGGCCGTGTACTGGATGGCATCTGACATCATGTGGTCAGATGGGGAGACATTTGGAAAACTCCTCCATCTTCTTGGAGTAGAGCCGGTATGGAGACAGGGGCGGGTCAGAGATGTAAGAATTATACCCATTTCGAGTCTGGGAAGGCCCAGAATAGATATCAATATCAGGGCCTCCGGGATTCTTCGTGATTGTTTCTATAACTGTATCGAACTACTGGATGATGCAATCTCAATGGTTGCTGCTCTTGACGAACCTGATGAGATGAATTACCTCAGAAAACACCAGGGAGAAAGCACTAGATCGACTCCACGGATATTTGGGAGTAAAGCCGGAACATATGGGATGGGAGTGAATCTTGCCCTGTATGCATCGGCATGGAAAGAAGAGGCTGAACTTGCCGATATTTACATCGCCTGGAACGGGTATGGATATGGCAGAGATGCCTATGGAACAGCTTCTCATGATGAACTCATTGCCCAGTTGAAAATGGTTGATGTCACCTTTAATAAAACTGCTACAGATGAATACGATCTCCTTGGATGCTGCTGTTACTTCGGAACTCATGGGGGACTGACCATCGCCGCAGAGACGGTGAAAGGAGAGAAAATAGCGACATATTATGGGGATACCCGTAATCCCTCCCAGATTGAGGTTCGAACACTTGCTGAGGAGTTAACCCGAGTGGTCAGGACAAAATTACTCAACCCGAGATATATCGATGGTTTCAAAGAACATGGGTATGTAGGAGCCGGGGAACTTTCACGAAGAATTGGTAGATTATATGGGTGGGATGCCACAACCGGCCAGGTGGACGACTGGATCTTTGATGACATAGCACGGACATTTATCCTGGATGACAAGAACCGTGAGTTTTTTGAAGAGAATAATCCGTATGCCCTTGAGGAAATAGGACGAAGACTCCTTGAAGCGAGTGAGCGTGGGATATGGCAGGCTGATCCTGATGTCATCGACGACCTGAAAGAGGCATATCTTATGATTGAAGGATGGATGGAAGATAAAATGGATGGAACAGGAGGAGATGTGCAGGGCGGTTCGATTGATATCTTTACCATGAACGACATCGCCGGCTGGAAAGAGAAGATTGGGCATATGAAGGTGGGTAAATAATGACACATCAATTAAAAAAAACTCTTCTTCCGTTTAGTGCAATTGTTGGTCAGGAACAGATGAAAAAAGCCCTCCTTCTCAATGCTATTAATCCTTCGATTGGAGGAGTGCTTATCAGGGGAGAGAAGGGCACAGCAAAATCGTCCACCGTTCGTGCTCTGGCAGAGATCCTACCAGAAATTAAGATAGTACCCGGGTGTCCGTTCTCATGTGACCCAAAGAGAGAGACAGAGCTTTGTGATCTCTGTACTGATAAAAAGGGTAAGAAACATCTCTCCGATTCAATCAAACGTAAGGTCAGGGTTGTTAACCTCCCGATAGGAGCGACAGAAGATAGGGTGGTTGGAACAATCGATATCGAACGAGCATTAAAAAAGGGAATCAAGGCACTTGAACCAGGTATTCTTGCAGATGCAAACCGGGGGATCCTCTATATCGACGAGGTGAACCTACTTGATGATCATGTTGTGGATGTTCTCCTTGATGCAGCAGCGATGGGAGTAAACACGGTGGAACGAGAGGGGATCTCATTCTCTCATCCCGCACGGTTCATCCTCATCGGCACCATGAATCCTGAGGAAGGGGAACTCAGACCCCAGCTTCTTGACCGGTTCGGTCTGCAGGTCTCTGTTGAAGCGATTGATAACCCGGATGACCGGATGGAGATTGTCAGGAGGGCTGAAGAATTCCATCAGAATCCGCGAGAGGTTCGCAGGAGATTCAAAAAAAGCCAGAAACGAATCTCAAGGCAGATACAAAAGGCCATGGAGATTCTTCCACAGGTTGTTATATCAGAGATGCTTGTCAGAAAAGCGGTCGATATCTGTATCAGCCTTGGTGTAAGGACCCACCGTGCGGAGATCACCATTGTACGCACAGCAAAAACCCTGGCGGCCTTGGATGGTAGGGATAAAGTATCTCCTGATGATCTTAGACAGGCTATAGAACTGGCACTTCCTCACCGGATGAGAAGAAGGCCCTTTGAGGAGCCAAAAGTAGATCCCCAGCAGCTTGATGACCTTATGTACCAGGAACCTGAGCAGCAACCTGATGATCTCAATGATACCCCCTCAACACAGCAGACTGGTTCTGATAATTCAGAGCCACAGAACGTATCCTGCGAACAAAACAGTCAGAATTGCCAGAATGAACTATCTGGATCCCGGGGTTCAGATCCGCAGGAACAACAACTTTTTTGTATCGGATCTCCCATCGATCCGGAAAAACTGAGGCCGAAGAACAAGAAGAGACCTGATAAAATATATGCCCCAGGCCGGAGGTTTGATACAAAGGGATCTGACCGGAGGGGCCATTATATTGGGGCAGAGAAGAGAGTATCCGGTACAGATATTGCACTTGATGCCACTATCCGTGCTGTAGCACCTGGTCAACGAACAAGACCTTCAGGTGATCTTGCAGTAGTAATACGGGCAGATGAACTCCTCCAGAAGAGACGGATAGGTAAATCTGCAACCGCATGCCTCTTCGTTGTTGATGCAAGCGGGTCTATGGGGGTAGAACAGCGGATGGCAGCAGCAAAGGGAGCAGTGTTCTCTCTGCTGGAAGAAGCGTATACATTCCGTGACCGTGTAGGGCTCATCGCCTTCAGGGGAGAGACCGCTGATCTCATCCTCCCTCTTACATCAAGCATCGATCTTGCTTTTACCCGTCTGTCAGAACTCCCGACCGGTGGAAAAACACCCCTTGCTGCCGGACTTCAAAAAGCCCTTACAATATTCCTCAATGAGAAGCGAAAATATCCCTCCCTGGAGCCCCTTCTTGTTCTGATAACCGATGGGAGGGCTAATGTTGGAACTGGTGGACGACTCAAGGAGGAGATAATGTCCGCCTCTGATGACCTTGCCAGGGCAGGTATTGAGACCGTGGTAATAGATACAGAGAATAAAAAGTCAGGGTTTGGACTGAAACTCGGTTTTTGTCCTTCAATTGCTGAACGAACTCATGGAAGATATTTCCGAATATCTGATCTATCAGCTGAAACGGTATCCGGTGCAGTATTGTCCTCTCTCTCTACAGTTAATGGAACGGGCTGATAATCAGGATACGTCCCCGGAAATTTTTTAAAAATTGGTGAATTGTGACTCCCACATCATTATATCTGACAGGGAAACGGCAGAAACTTATCATTCTTATTTCACTGCTTGTTGTTCTTGTTGTAACCATCTTCTATGCATTATATGCCGGATCATACCACATCCCCTTTGATAGGATTATAACAATTATCATTCAGGCGATAACAGATCCTGCAGCTCTTGAATCTGTTAAATCAGAGAAGACTGTTGTCATAGATTTTAGAATGCCCAGGGTTATCCTTGCTATCCTGACCGGAATAAGCCTCTCCATAGCCGGCTGTGTCATGCAGGCTCTGCTTCGAAACCCCCTTGTAAGCCCTTTTACTCTTGGTCTCTCTTCAGCTGCGTCCTTCGGTGCCGCCCTGGCAATTGTGTTTGGTGTATCACTTATGCCCTTCATTCCGGCAGAATTTCAGAACGGAGTCATTATCCTCTGTGCATTTCTCCTTGGATGGCTCTCAATTCTTCTCATCTACGTGATATCACGGATGAAAGGTTCATCCAGTGCTACTCTTATCCTCGCCGGTGTGGTCATTGGCTATATCTTCACCGCTGGAGTCATGATCCTGAAATACCTGACAAATGATGAAAAATTACGGGAGATTACCCTCTGGCTCATGGGCGGGATGTGGGGGGCAAACTGGGGAGCAGTCATTATTGTCGCTCCCATAACACTCCTTTGTTTCCTCTATCTTGAATCATGTGCCTGGGATCTGAACAGTCTTTCAGCCGGTGATGATGTTGCCAAAAACCTGGGAGTGAATGTGAACCGGCTTCGTTTGACCGGATTATGTGTATCCACCCTTGCAGCATCTGCCTGTCTTGCATTTACCGGGATTATTGGCTTTATCGGGCTGATGGGGCCGCATATCGGACGGATGCTCATTGGGAATGATAACCGGTACCTTATTCCCTGTGCTGCCCTGCTTGGGGCATTGATCCTGCTCATTTCAGATACCGCTGCAAGGACTGTAATGGATCCTGTTGAGATTCCAGTCGGGGTTATCATGTATGTCATTGGAGGAATCTTTTTCCTGTTCCTGATTCTTCGGGGAAAACACCGGGTGATTACCTGAGGAGAATTATATGGCCCTGACAATTGAGCAGTTGAATGTATGGTATGGTCCTGTTCAGGTCCTCCATGATATCAGTTTCTCCGTGTACGATGGAGAGGTTCTGTGTGTTATCGGTCCGAATGGGTCTGGAAAAAGTACCCTCATTAAGACCATAGCAGGAATCATCGACCAGAAATCAGGAACCTTGTCAATGAACGGAAGAAAATTGTCAGAGTTCTCCCGGAATGATGTCGCAAAAAAGATAGGATATGTCCCCCAGGACTTTCAATATCTGACCTCTTCTACCGTTCTCGAAGCTGTTATTCTTGGCCGGCGTCCTCACGTTCAATGGGCATTGACCCCTCATGACCTGGAAAAAGTTGATATTGCGATGGACATGCTCAATATTACT
The DNA here is from genome assembly GCF_019263745.1 of Methanospirillum hungatei. Classification (NCBI taxonomy): domain Archaea; kingdom Methanobacteriati; phylum Methanobacteriota; class Methanomicrobia; order Methanomicrobiales; family Methanospirillaceae; genus Methanospirillum; species Methanospirillum purgamenti. Next base: position 1,145,667 of record NZ_CP077107.1, on the reverse strand, counting down.
CCCATGGCAGAGAAGATGCTGACAAAACTCTCCGGAGGTGAACGACAACGTGTCTTCATCGCCCGGGCAATCGCCCAGGAACCGGAGTATTATCTCTTCGATGAACCCACAAGTGCCCTTGATATCAGGCATCAGATTGATGTATTCACCATGATCCGGACCATAACCAAATCCGGGAGAGGTTCTGTATTTGTTGCCGTGCATGATCTCAATTTTGCTTACCATTATGCAGACCGTGTCGTCCTTTTGAATAAAGGAAAGATCGTTGCAATGGGAACAGCTGATGAAGTCATGACCAAAGAGAATATCATCTCGGTGTATGGTGTCCCTATGCAGTTTATCTCAACCGAATCAGGACAATATGTTGTACCTGACTGGAAAAAAGCAGAAGATGGATGACACTAGATCTTGGGTAATACAATGAACACCGGCCATGAAGATACGAATGATCCAAAACCGATGATTCTCACAAATAATCTGACAAAAAAACGACATGATGTAGCCATCAGGCTCGACCTATGAAAAACAGTTAAGGTACCGAGCTTTACAGAATAATGGGCAGAGCAGGCTGTTCAAATTTTAGGATATAATCCTGGGAAAAAAACTAACCGTTAAATTGCTCTCGCAGGCTAAAGTGCGACTTTGATCGCGGATGACAAATTGGCCTGTTAGGCAATTCATCTGCCCATTATCAGTGATAACTATGACTGAGCAACTTCATATAGCCGCTGGTCTTGACCTTCACAAGTCTTTTCTAATTGCCACAATCCTGACATTAACTGGCGAAAAAATTGTTGACCGCTTTAACCGAACACAGCCTGGATTAATGGCATTAAAGAATTGGATCGTGACCCATAATGTTCAGGCAGTAGGATGTGAATCAACAAGTGATTATTGGATTCAGATTTACGATCTTCTAAGTCCAATCTGTGATGTGATTGTTGGAAATGCACGGGACATGAAAGCTCTCTCACATAAAAAAACAGATAAGATCGATTCTGAGTTTATTGCTACAATTACTCTGAAAGGAATGATTCATCCCTCTCGAATATTTCCACGAGAACATCGTGAATTTCGTTCAACGATTCGATTAAGACATAAATTAGTTCAAAAGCGTTCATCCATCAAGAATGAAATTCATCATATTCTTGATTCAGAGTTATTCCGACTCTCTTCAGTTTTATCGGACATTTTTGGTAAATCGGGTAGTTTAATCATGAGAGGGATTCTCAATAATATTGCAATTGACGACATTGTGAGTCTTCTCCCTGCATCAGTTACGAAGAAAGAAGAAGCATTAAGAGAAGTTTTAGAAACTACACTCTCTGAAGGTGCACTAGAACGACTTGCTTCATGTCTTCAGATAATAAAGATTCTGAATGAGGAAATTGCCAGTTTAACAAAAATTTCAACGAGCTATGCAGTAACTAATTTTCCAAGGGAATTTGGAATACTTAAATCCGTTCCAGGAATTGGAGATATTGTTGCAATCACCCTTCTTGCAGAAATTGGAGATGTAAGAGATTTTTCCTCAGGTGATAAATTATCAAGTTGGTTAGGGATGGTACCCAGAGTATACCAATCTGCTGATAAACTTCGGACCGGATCAATCACTAAGCGGGGTTCGAAGATTGCTAGATGGATCCTTATTCAAGCAGCACATGCAGCAGTCAAGTCAAGGGATAACGATCTCAAAACGTTCTATTCCTCAAAAAAGGACATTATTGGTGCAGGGAAAGCTATTGTTAGTGTCGCAAGAAAGATGGTAGTCATTATCTGGCATCTTTTGACGAATGATGAAATTTACGAAGACACTCAGTATCAATCAATGAAGCAGTCAAAAAAAGTCTATATTAAGGTTCCGAAAAAAACTTCGATTGAGGAAGTTTTACGATTATTAAGTGAGGCAGCAGTAATTCTTAAAGAACCAGACCCAGAAACTGGTTAACCCGATCTTAGTTGACCGGGTTTTTCATGACAAATTTGGAGAATTCTGTGCAGTGAATCGGATGAATATATCCGTAGGGAATGAAATATTTGGAATTTTAGGTCCGAACGGATCAGGGAAGACGACTACGGTCCTGATGCTTACAACACTTCTGGAACCAACAGAAGGGACGGCCAGTATTTGTGGTTTTGATATCTTAAAAGAACCTCGTCAGGTTCGAGAATCGATAAGTTATGTCCCCCAGGATATGGCGGTTGATGTCAGACTGACCGGCCGGGAGAATGTAATGCTGTATGCAGAACTCTACGGCGTCCCAAATCCTGCTGAAAAAACTGAAAATGCCCTGAAGACTCTTGATCTCCTGGATCGGGCAGATGACTTTGCAAAGGTCTATTCCGGGGGAATGAGGCGAAGGCTTGAACTTGCCCAGGCTCTCGTACATAATCCGAAGGTACTCTTTCTGGATGAACCAACCGTTGGACTTGATGTAGCGGCACGAAAAAAGATCTGGGAGCATATCAAAGTCCTCCAAAAGAATGGAATGGCGGTTTTTGTAGCAACTCATTATATGGATGAGGCTGATCGGTATTGTGACCGGGTTGCAATCATCGATCATGGAGTAATAAGGGCAATAGACACTCCTGAAAGGTTGAAAGGATTCATATCTAAGGATGTTATCTCAGTATCGATTGAGGGTGAGTATCAGGGCATTAGCATTCCCGGAGTCAGGTTTGCATTTCATGATGGTGATGATCTCATCTTTTATGCTGATAATGGAGAATCGGCATTACCTCTGGTAAAGGATGCACTTTCTGATGCAGGAATTCGCGTTCAGGCTATGTCGCTCAGGAGACCGTCACTGGATGATGTTTTTCTCCATCTTGTTGGGACAGAAGAGGATACAAGCCCGTTTAAACTGAGTACCTTTCGTAATATGACCGGAAGGAGAGGATGAATCCAGTTCTTGTCTACTGCCGGAGGGATCTTATCCGGTGGTTTCGGGGAAGATGGGGTTTTATCTCTGCTATGGTCATGCCAGCGGCCTGGCTAATATTTGTGGGCCTTGCCCTTCCGATTCGGTTTACCGATCATTACATAGATTTTGTAACACCGGGTATTCTTGCAATGACAACCCTCTCTGCCTCAATGACTGGCGGGGGGCTGCTAATCATGGATCGGATGTTGGGGTTTTTCAATAAATTTTTAGCTCTTCCTCCTCCCCGCGAGACGATCCTGTTTGGAAAGATCCTTGTCATTACCATCAGAGGCCTTATCCAGACGACTGTGATCTTCATCATCGCATTCCTGCTTGGTGCCCGTCTCTACTCTCCGTCACAGCTCCTGATGACATATCTCATCCTCTTCATCTTCGGGGCCCTTCTGTCATCAGCGGCAACAACACTTGCGATTTACGTCGGGGATCATGACCAGTATTCGGCGGTCAATGCCATGGTAACTATGCCCATATTTTTTGCATCAACCGCGATGATGCCCTACGATCAGATGCCTGAATGGCTACGAGTCATAGCTCATATCAATCCCCTGAGTTATGCAATAGATGGCATCAGACTGGTGGCTGATGGGATAATCCCGTTTTTACAGATTGAAGTCCTTTCTGTTCTGTGCATTGCGGTTCTTTGCCTCTCTGTGCGGGTATTCAGAAAGGTTGGACTATGAACATCTCAGTATAAGAAAAAATCCAGGTAAAATTATGAAGAACATAACCGTTATGAAATTTTGTATGGTCGTATTGCTCATTTTTCTGACCGGAGCATCCATCTGTAGTGCAACCATTGCATTTACCGACTCAACCGGGCAGGAGATCTCGCTCCCAAAGACTGCAGAACGGGTGGTATGCCTGAATAGTGATGCAGCAGAGATGATGGTTGTACTTGGCATTGGAGATAAGGTTGTCGGTGTTGTAGAAAGTACAACCACCGATCCACAACTCATGTCACATCTTCCAAATGCACAAAGTGTTGGAAACTGGCAAACTCCGAGTCCTGAACGGCTGCTTTCATTACAGCCTGATGCGGTTGTTTCATACTCAAGTTCAAAGCCAAAAAATGCAGACCAACTTATAAATTCAGGAATTCAATTGATCTATCTTGACTGTTACAAGATTAACACCCTTGAACACGATGTTGTAGCACTCGGTATCATGACCGGTGCAGAAACAGCATCAGAGAATTATCTAAAATTTTTCAAAAAATGGAAGAGTGTTGTAGATGAGGATCTTCAGGATATCGCTTCTGATGATGAACCTGCTGTTTATATTGAAGGGTATACTGACTTTACTGCACAGGGACTTGATAGTGGAACTGATCTTCTGGTTAGAATGGCAAAAGGAAAGAATATTGCTGCAGATCTGAAAGAACAGTGGCCGAAGGTCACTTCTGAATGGGTCATGAGTACAAACCCTGAAGTTATCCTGAAGGTTGTATCGGTAAAACCTGATAAAACACTTGACCAGGTCAGGGAAGACGTTCTTAAAAGAGCAGGATTTGATACCCTGTCAGCAGTTCAAAACGACCGGGTATATGTTCTGAACGGTGATCTGGCATACGGACCAAGGAGTCCGGCGGGCCTGGTATATATTGCAAAATCTTTGCATCCGGAAAAATTTGTAAATATTCATCCGTCAGATGTGCTTAAAGAATATGCAGATACTTTTATTCCCGGAAGTACTGGAGGGGAATATTTCTCTCCGACCTTATAGGGCTTTTTCCCCTGATAGTCAGTTTCACTCTTATTTTTATTTTATGAAACCACTAAAAAAGTATCCAAAGCATTATTTTTCCTTTGATATGGTTTCTATCCTCCAATGTAATTCTTATGCAGGGTGTTCTTTCAGCACTGCCTGACTTTTTCAGGCTCGGAAGACATACCAGCATAATTATCATTGTAAATGTGGTGCTGGCCCTCCTGCAAATTTTACGCTGATAGTATTAGCCAGAATAGGTGTTATATCCCCGGCACTCGGGGCAGTCGGCCCACGGGTTGCCGTAGCGATAGTCCTTTTAAAATTAGCACGGCTTGCGTATATAAAGGGGGAATCGGATCAAATATTTACCCATTAAAATATAATTAGAAAAAGATCATAACAATTCAAAAAACGTAATAATAAATACAATCTAATCGTACATCTGTATGTTTCGTTCATTCTCTAAAACCTTTTTTCTAGGGTTTATGGTGGTTTCTCTCCTCGCAGGAACATTTGTATTTCCTGTTTCCGGAGAAGAGACAACGATTACTGACGGTCTCGGAAGAGAGGTCACGGTCCCTCTCAACCCTGATTCGGTAATCTGTTCAGGAGCTGGATGTCTGCGATACCTGACTTACCTGCAGGCACAGGATAGGGTAATCGCGGTTGATGCCCTGGAGGTAAATATCTCTCCGGACGATTCACGTGCATACCGTCTTGCAAATCCACAGTTTGGCGATCTCCCTATCTTTGGTGAGTTCAGGAAGGATGATCCGGAAAAGATCACAAATATCGGTCCACAGGTAATCTTCAAAACATACACAAACAAGGATGAGGCAAATCAGCTTCAGGAAAAGACTGGAATCCCGGTAGTTGCATTAAATTATGGGGACCTGGTTGATGAGTATGAGGATATGCAGAAAACCCTTCGTCTCATGGGAAAAATCCTCAATAAGGAGAACCGTGCAGAAGAGGTAATCTCTTTCTTTAACGAACGTAAGCAGGATCTCTCTGATCGGACGAAAGATGTACCCGATGCAGACAAAATATCTGCATATGTCGGAGGAGTGGGATGTGCCGGATCACATGGTCTACAGGGAACTTCATTTGCATATACCCCGTTTCAGCTGGTAGCAGTCAAAAATGTTGCAGCAGAATCAGCAAAACCTGATATGGATTGTGGTGATGTTGCAAAGGAATCTATCATCGGCTGGGATCCGGACATGGTATTCATTGACCTTGGTTCACAACAACTCAAGTCCCAGGGTGCAGATGCTTTAAGTGAACTGAAAAAATCAGAATTTGAGGATATGAAAGCGGTAAAGAGCGGGGATGTATATGGGTTACTCTCCTTTAACTGGTATACCACAAACCAGGAGAGCGTTCTTGCAGATGCCTATTACATCGGAAAATTACTCTATCCTGAAAAATTCTCCGATATCGATCCGGTCAGTGAGGCTGATGATATCTATGAATTCCTTGTTGGGAAGAAGTTGTTCTCACAGATCAACAGGGATGGATTTGAAGGTCAGGCATTCACACAAATGAGTATGCAATAAGGAGAGAGGAAGTAGTAATTCATGCATTTTGACAATGAAGAACTACCAGTAGCTTATCTCCAGTATACCCGGACGAAGATCATTATCCTCCGTATCGGGATAATTATTCTTTTTTTTCTCCTGATATTATCAATTTCAAGCGGTGCGGTATCAATTCCCCCGATTGAAGTGTTTCAGACATTAATAGGGGAGTCTGTATCGCCAAAATGGAATAAGATCATTCTGAGTATCAGACTTCCTCAGGCATTGACTGCTATCGTAGCCGGTGCCGGACTGGGGTGTGCCGGTCTTGCGATGCAGTCGATCTTACGAAATCCTCTTGCTTCACCATTTACTTTTGGTATAGCTCATGCAGCAGCGTTTGGAGCAGCATTCTCTATAATTATCCTTGGTTCAGGTGTGATGCAGAATAGTTCCATCAATCCGTATGTCATTGATAATCCATTCGCGACTACATTTGTCGCTTTCATTTCATGCCTGATGGCTACCGCAGTAATCTTATTGATTTCCCACCTGAAACGGGCGACACCTGAAGTTACTGTTCTTGCCGGAGTTGCAATTGGTTCATTATGTACTGCCGCGACCATGTTTCTCCAGCTTTTTGCAGATGATACCCAGCTTGCAGCGGTTGTATTCTGGACCTTTGGAGATGTGAGCAGGGCAGACTGGGGGGAACTAGCAATTATGGCAGTTGTTACTGTATTATCCCTGGTATATTTTTACTATCACCGGTGGGACTACAATGCTATCGATGCCGGCGATGAGACTGCATCAAGTCTTGGAGTTCATGTAGCAAGGGTTCGGATTGTAGGAATGATCGTTGTTTCAGTGATAACTGCGGTGATAATGTCATTTTTAGGAATTATTGGATTTGTGGGTCTCATCTCTCCTCATATCATCCGGAGGATTGTGGGTGATGACCATCGGTTTACTATTCCGGGGACGATTATCATGGGGTCAATTTTACTTCTGGCATCAGATACCGTCGGAAGGGTGATAATAGTCCCGCATGTTGTACCGGTTGCTGTGGTCACCTCATTCCTTGGTGCACCTGTGTTTCTCTATCTCCTGATCAGGGGGTATAATCGATGATTCTTACCGTCGGTAATTTATCGTTTCAGTATAAAAGCAGGGAAATTTTTAATGATGTGACCTTCGACCTGGGACGAAACGAAGTTCTTGCCATAATGGGCCCGAATGGGGTTGGGAAAACTACCTTGCTGAGATGCCTGAATCTGATCCTCAAACCAACCGGGGGGACGATTATGGTAGAAGAACAGAATATCATGCATCTTGCGAAACGTGACGTGGCAAAACGGCTCGGGTACGTCCCACAGAAACAGGAAAGTGGAAGGATGACGGCATTTGATGCTATTCTTCTTGGGCGGCGGCCTCATATCACCTGGGATATTTCAGAAAAAGATCTGAAGATCGTTCATGGAGTCATAAAGCGGTTAAACCTGGAACATCTCTCTCTTCAGTATATTGACCAGATGAGCGGTGGGGAACTTCAAAAAGTATCTATAGCCAGAGCTCTTGTCCAGGAGCCTGATTTACTTCTCCTTGATGAGCCAACATCCAGCCTGGATCTAAAAAACCAGCTAGAGATACTCTCCGAGATCCGCAATATTACCCGGTTTCATTCAGTCTCTGTCATCATGACCATGCATGATCTCAACCTTGCATTGCGATTTCTTGATAAGTTCATCTTTCTCAAATCCGGAATGATTTATTCTGCAGGATCCTGTAAGGATGTTACTCCGGAGATGATCCATGATGTCTATGGTGTACAGACAGCAATTAGTGAGATGTATGGATATCCGGTTGTTATCCCGTTAACTGGATAAATGATTTATGACATCTATTATTGAAACACACGATCTTACCAAACGATTCGGTTCACACACTGCCGTGAACAATATCTCTCTGACTATCCAGAAAGGGGAGGTTTTCGGACTACTCGGACCGAATGGTGCGGGTAAAACCACTTTTTTATCTATGCTCTGTACCATCCTGAAACCCTCCTCTGGTTCTGCACAAATAAACGGGTTTGATATTATTCGTGAATCGGCTCAGGTCCGCAAGTCTATAGGTATCGTATTTCAGGATCCAAGTGTTGATTCTGATATGACATCCCGTGAAAACCTCCAGATGCATGCTGATCTCTATGGGGTTCCGATTTATGAGCAGAATATGCGGATTCACGAGGTTCTAGAACTCGTCGGATTATCTGATAGGGCTGATGATTTCATGTATACCTATTCCGGAGGGATGCGAAGAAGACTGGAAATCGCTCGCGGCCTGCTCCATTATCCCCGTGTCCTGTTTCTTGATGAACCCACCATTGGTCTGGATCCCCGGAGCCGTGAACATATCTGGGATTACATCAGAGAATTGCGAAAAAGAGAAGAGATGACCATTATTCTGACTACTCATTACATGGAGGAGGCAGACCGGCTTTGTGATCGGGTTGCAATTATTGATAAGGGAAGAATAGTTGCGATGGACACGCCGTCATTATTAAAACAGGAAGTTGCAGGAGATACTATTATAATGGGTTCTGATCAGATCCAGAATCTGTCAGACGTGCTGATACGGGATAATATTGTAAAAGATGTGTCCGTTCAGGGGTCGGAAATTAAAATCTTTGTGCAGAATGCTCAATTCCTTCTTCCCCGAATTGTCGAATCAGCAGTTCATGCAGGTATACGGATTGACCATATTACCATCACCCATCCGGACATGAATGATGTCTTCATCCATTACACGGGAAAAGACCTGGTCGGGGGAGAGGTTCGGGAGCAGACCGGCAGGGTTGCTATGATGAAGAGGCGGAGAGCCAGATGAGTGAACTTCGGGGGATTTACACCCTGTGGCTACGGGAAGTTAAGAAATTTCTGCGGGAAAAACCCCGGCTCATAAACGCCATCTGTCAGCCACTGTTATGGCTTTTTATCTTTGGGACTGGGATGCGATTTTCATCTGGTATGCCTGGAATAAATTATCAGGAGTTTATTTTTCCCGGGCTGGTGGTCCAGGCAATGCTGTTTACAGCTATGTTCATGGGAGTGTCGGTCATATGGGACCGGGAATTCGGGTTTCTAAAAGAGATCCTGGTCTCTCCTATCTCAAGGACGTCAGTCTTTCTGGGAAAAATGCTTGGAGTCAGTACAGATGTCATGATCCAGGGAATCATCATCTTTCCGTTTGCGTACCTTATCGGAATACCGGTTACGGTGTTCATGGTATTCGAGGCTCTGCCACTCATGATCCTGATAACGACCGGTCTTGTGTGTATTGGCCTTACCTTTGCAAGCTTGATGAAAAGTTTTGAGGGATTCGGGCTTATTCAGACGTTTATCAATCTCCCGATGTTCTTTTTAAGCGGGGCACTCTTTTCGCTTGCCAATGTTCCAGTATGGCTTCAATGGGCGAGTTATGTAAATCCTCTTACGTATGGGGTTGATGCCCTCCGGACGGTCATGATGGGAGATACCTGGGTGCAGCTCTTCCCGATGGAACTGGATGTCCTGGTCCTGTTGTGTTTTGACATCATCATGTTCATCATCGGAAAAACAGCATTCTGCAGGACTGAATAGTCCAACTTGGTCACACAATATGGTTGAAACCAGGATTTAATCATCCTGGTATTTTTTCGCGATGGGATCGACATTATGCGGGAACATCGCACTGAATGGATCCGACCGTCCGGTGTCATTTACGGTACAATAATGCATACTGGTATCTGATCCGGTCATAAGGAGTGGTTCTGCTCGTTCAACATCCCATGAACCGTCCTGCTTGTATATTTCATCAAGAATCTCAAGATGGACAACTTTTCCGATAATGAGGATGTATGATGGCTCTTCAATGAGTTTATCCAATGTACATTCCATCCATGCATAACAGCCCATTATACCCGGGGGTTTTACGACGACTGATGGTTTCTCATCAAGACTGGCTGATATAAATTCATCCTCTTCCGGAGGAGAAAATCGGGCAGTGGGAATTACTGCATCGGTTAAATCAGTTGTTGCCATGTTTATGACAAACTCCCCGGTTTCCCTGATATTGTCAAGAGTATCACGTCTCTTAGCTGTTGCAATACAGACCAGATCGAGTGGTCGTAATATTGGCATGACACAAGAATATGGTGCGATATTTCTGATGCCTTTTGAACTGATCGTTGAGATAAGGGTTATTGGAAGGGGAAAGACAGATTCCCTCTTCATTGGTTTAAGTTCCATAATTGAATCTTCTCCTGTTGTAAAATCAGGGTTTTGTGTTCTGTTCTCTTACATCCCAGACCATCATGCCGGTTATTACCTGTGATCGGGCAAGGTATTTTCCATCTTGTGTATGGGGTGTGATATACTCCCTGATACGGTCTTTCATCTGGTCATCAATCTGTCTTGTGGTGCTGAAAAAACCAGCAGTAGTCTCAATATACTCATCTATCGTCTCGTAATTACTCCAGTCATCCTCCAGAAGGGATACTACCGGTCGGTACCCGAGCAGGTACAGATACATGAACGGGAGGTAAAACCCATGGGGTGATTCTTTGAACTCCTCATGAAACAGAGTTTTGTAGAGGTCATAGTATGAGGGATCCCATTTTCGATGAACCCACCCACTGTAATAGCAGATTCCTTTTGCAGTTTCAAGCATGAGGGAGAGATCATGGGGATTCCTGACTGCAGGTGTCATGGATGCAATAACAAGATCAAATTTGTCATGAAAAACCCGGTCAACTAAGATCGGGTTAACCAGTTTCTGGGTCTGGTTCTTTAAGAATTACTGCTGCCTCACTTAATAATCGTAAAACTTCCTCAATCGAAGTTTTTTTCGGAACCTTAATATAGACTTTTTTTGACTGCTTCATTGATTGATACTGAGTGTCTTCGTAAATTTCATCATTCGTCAAAAGATGCCAGATAATGACTACCATCTTTCTTGCGACACTAACAATAGCTTTCCCTGCACCAATAATGTCCTTTTTTGAGGAATAGAACGTTTTGAGATCGTTATCCCTTGACTTGACTGCTGCATGTGCTGCTTGAATAAGGATCCATCTAGCAATCTTCGAACCCCGCTTAGTGATTGATCCGGTCCGAAGTTTATCAGCAGATTGGTATACTCTGGGTACCATCCCTAACCAACTTGATAATTTATCACCTGAGGAAAAATCTCTTACATCTCCAATTTCTGCAAGAAGGGTGATTGCAACAATATCTCCAATTCCTGGAACGGATTTAAGTATTCCAAATTCCCTTGGAAAATTAGTTACTGCATAGCTCGTTGAAATTTTTGTTAAACTGGCAATTTCCTCATTCAGAATCTTTATTATCTGAAGACATGAAGCAAGTCGTTCTAGTGCACCTTCAGAGAGTGTAGTTTCTAAAACTTCTCTTAATGCTTCTTCTTTCTTCGTAACTGATGCAGGGAGAAGACTCACAATGTCGTCAATTGCAATATTATTGAGAATCCCTCTCATGATTAAACTACCCGATTTACCAAAAATGTCCGATAAAACTGAAGAGAGTCGGAATAACTCTGAATCAAGAATATGATGAATTTCATTCTTGATGGATGAACGCTTTTGAACTAATTTATGTCTTAATCGAATCGTTGAACGAAATTCACGATGTTCTCGTGGAAATATTCGAGAGGGATGAATCATTCCTTTCAGAGTAATTGTAGCAATAAACTCAGAATCGATCTTATCTGTTTTTTTATGTGAGAGAGCTTTCATGTCCCGTGCATTTCCAACAATCACATCACAGATTGGACTTAGAAGATCGTAAATCTGAATCCAATAATCACTTGTTGATTCACATCCTACTGCCTGAACATTATGGGTCACGATCCAATTCTTTAATGCCATTAATCCAGGCTGTGTTCGGTTAAAGCGGTCAACAATTTTTTCGCCAGTTAATGTCAGGATTGTGGCAATTAGAAAAGACTTGTGAAGGTCAAGACCAGCGGCTATATGAAGTTGCTCAGTCATAGTTATCACTGATAATGGGCAGATGAATTGCCTAACAGGCCAATTTGTCATCCGCGATCAAAGTCGCACTTTAGCCTGCGAGAGCAATTTAACGGTTAGTTTTTTTCCCAGGATTATATCCTAAAATTTGAACAGCCTGCTCTGCCCATTATTCTGTAAAGCTCGGTACCTTAACTGTTTTTCATAGGTCGAGCCTGATGGCTACATCATGTCGTTTCTTTCGAAATCCTTCTTCATCAAGATTAATTGTATCCCAGGATTTGAAGACTGTCTGTATGGTGACTTTCTCCTCATCTGCCCGTTTATTTAATTTTTTCAGCATCTCTTCTGAAAAATCAAGGGCGGTCACATGTGCACCCATATGCGCAAGTGGGATTGAGAGAGAACCAGTTCCGGCACCGATGTCAAGAACCTGGGATCCCTTTATGTCAATACCTGTACTGATAATCAGGTCCAATATCTTTTTCAGTCTGGCCTCTTCTTTTTCCTGGGGTGTGTCCCGGGCATATCGGTGAGCCATATGGTTCCAGAACCCGGGAGTCATTGGCCCTTTCTTGTTTCCGGTTTGGGTTGTCTGTTCTCAGAATGCAGCCCAGTACCGCGAGTTGTTGTTTTCATTCAGATTATCTGTCATTGTTTTCATCCTAAATGTATACTCATATTTTCTTCATCTATCATATATTTATGAATATTATATATATTTTATATCTCATCGTATGAATACTATCTAATAAATAACAAATTATGGGGTGCTAATGAGTACATGATATAAATAGATAATAATAAAATTCTTCTGCATTTAAAAATTTTGGGTTTCTGTAGAGATTTTCTGGAAATATGGTAAAATTGAGACTTAGTTTAGACCTTACCTTAATTGACATATATACGTTCATACTCTAATTATCCTTCATGATGGTAATTTGATGGATTATTGAATAATGTATACTGTAAGAGGTAATAGTTAAAATTATATTGTTAAATTTCTCTGGTGTGAATCACTTATGGTTTACTCTAACTTTTGGCATTTCAGCTCCATAGCAGGTCATAGTTGGCAGATCTCAGTCCCTTTGATACTTTATTCGGATCATTTTTCCATGAGAATAGCGATACCTTGAGAAATTTAAATTTGGACTTATTTTTTATATCTGGGTAATTTAATGCGGTTTATATGGGGCACATTGATCCGTACAAAAATTACCCTCAAATTGCCCTATTTTTGAGATATCTCCGTGCAAAAAAACATGTGACTTCTCATTCCGATTTAGATAACTAAAAGAAGAGATTCTGCCGATTTAAATATATAATGGGATATTGAATCCATTAATTGAATGAATACTCTGATATTATTATTAGCAATCAGGTCTGTTTCCATATTCGATATAATGGCATGTAATGAGGACTTATGAATTTGTTTATATTTATAAATATTTAGTAATACGATAATTATATTTATTCATAATTCTCATCATATTATATGGTGATTTGATGGATCAGTCAGATAGAATTAATCTCATTCGCCGCCAGATCCTTCATGAGTCGATCCTTTATTATGAGAAGAAGATTTCAGATTTGGAGAAAGAGGTTCGGATAATAACCGTAACTCAAAATAATGTCACATAGGATTCTGTACATCCATCTGGAATTCTCTAAAAACTTCTGTTTTTAGGTTTTTTCCGTGGGAATGGTGCATCTTTTATTGAAAAGAGAAGAGGCAGATTCTGAAAGGGAACGTATGGGTACTTTTCCGGCAAGAATACCCCTCATGATCACGATAAATCATGTATGAAACTGCTCGAATGAATTTTTACATTCATGTACTACACCTCTTCAATATTCCCCATCAGTAGTAGTACAATACTAATTTTATTTCTTAAAATATATTAATTTTATCAGTTATAAATAAAATAGTTCTTTTGCATTAAAAGAATATGGGTGACGAAGATAGCGTGTATGAGAAGAATTACTCTGTCATCCCCTTCGTATTAATTTCAAATACCAATCTGATAATGAGGTGATAGAATACGGGCAGATGCAAATTTTTGGGGTGTAAGAAGGTGACACAGCTAACGAGGTGCATCTGCCCTAAGATCGGTATTTTTTGGATTAGATCGTTGTCTCTTCTGGTTCTTCTTGTACAAACACCTTTGTTGCATGCTCCTAGCTGTGGTACAATTATAGTGTATGTTGCTACAATTTAATAAAATTCTCCTTTTGTTGTTCGAGCACTTATTTAACAAAATAGTACCTGAAATAATATTATCGAATGAAAAGAGAGGATTGCAGGTTCCTCTCCGGGACGTGTACTAAATGTAAAAAAAATATTGTATTATGTTGCAGGAATTATCAGAGATCGTTCCCCGGCCGGTTCGAATTCTCGTATTGCACCACGTGCAAACTCTTTTCTGGGTTCTGAGAAATCAAACCGGAGGGAGGGATCGGCAAAGGTAATTTTTACCCGGGCATCAAAGCAGAATGCATCATTACGACCGAAATGTGCTGCTCCGACAATAGCAGCATATTCACCCTGATGGCCGACATTCATGGCATAGTTTGGATAATTCGGACCTCGAAGCTCTCCCATCGCACCACGGTCAGGTTCCATTGAGAGGGAATTTGCTGACCCGCACTGGTCCTGGAGGTCATACCCGAAAAATCCGAGTCTGGACCAGCCGTCTTTGTGGATGATCATCGAGAGGTACCAGCCGTTTAAACCTGCATTGGAATTGCCGGTACCCATGGAACAGGTGATCCCGGATGCTGCTGCTAGAACAGCTGCACGCTGTGAACCACCAAAGTGATCCTCCATAAGAGTTGGAAATTGTTCGTACTGTTCCATTCCATACAGGGTAACTTCGGTTGCAAGATCGTTAACCATCTCCTGTGTTGGTTTTATAGTCTTGTCCGGACCTGGTTGTGTATAATCATATCCATATCTGTCTTTGATGTAATCCATCCCATAATAGGTGAAATCATCGAGGATGTTATCAGTATATGCAGCGGTTGCATACTGGGTAAATCCGACACCACCAGACATGTATGATCCCAGCCAGATCTGGTCGAAGAGGACTGCACCAGCAGCTACCTGTTCAAGGGCTGACCAAGCTGGATCATCAGGATATTTTCTGTTTGTCTGTATTATATCACTGAAAAGTCCAAACTTAATACCTCCTGGTTCATTTGGACCTCGTGCACGACGGGCCGGAAGGTGACTCCCCATCTGGATAACTCCGGCATGTTTTGCAGCAAAGGAAAGATCGGCAACAGCAGCTTCTCCGGCACAGGTCCGGTATGCAGCAATAAATGACATTCCAATTTGCATCGCTGACCATCGGCTTGTTGTGCCTCCATCACAGGTACGGCTGACAATGGTAGGGATGTGAATAGCCTGCCACATAGACTTCCCAATCTCTGCTTTTAACTCTTCAGCATGTTTTTTGCAAAAAAGTTTCTCGATATTCAGGAGATATTGTTTATCAATCTGATCTGCTACTTCATCGTCCCCGGTAAAGATTTTTACATAACAGTCGTCAACCAGACCTGGATGAGTCTCAACCATGTGTTCCTGAACAACTGCCCCACCTGGCATCGCATGGTTCAGGATATGAAGATATTCATTTATAGTCTCCGGGGTAACCTCTTTTCCAAGACGTTTTTGCAATGTGTTGTGAGCCATGTCCATTCCGACAATAACTGTCCGGCGGATTTCATCCCACATCTGCTGCATTGCAGTATTATTTACAAAATGAAGATCATCACCTTCGACATAGGTTCCTGTTCCAGATACCTCGTATGACATGAGCTGACGCTGGCCCATGGGGATCCCACCAAGATGGCAATGATCAGGATCATACATGGACATTCCACGTTTTTCTTCAATTCGTTTATTAATTTCAATAAACTCACGTTTTCGTGCTGACTGGTGTACACCGTCAAAGCAGTAAAATGTGGTCTTTGTGGATTCTACATTCTGATCTTTGAACTTATCCTTCAGTGCTTTTAAAAAACGTTTTTGTGAGTGTTCTACCCGGGTCATTTCTTTTCCTCCTTTGGCATGAATCCATATTTTGTCCGGAGTGTGTGTATTCTCTGCAGATATTCGATATATTCAGGATCTTCTCGAAGGGGGGTTCCAACAAGAGAATGGAACATGGTAGTATGTTCTTTTAGCCAGTCGTCATCAAGTGGCTTTCCTACATCCACCTGACGGTCAAGTGGCACACCAATCTGGTCTTTTACGTACTTAACTCTCCCATCATCACCCATGATGCACCGCTGAATGGCGTCAAATTGCATGCCTTCTTCAGAAAGACGTAACGAATGGCCGTGAACTGTGGCACCACGAAGACTTACTCGTGCTGGGTCAAACATTTCTGTTTCAATGAGAGTACTACAGTACTTTTCAAGATCCCGTTCTCTACACTCTACAATCTGACGTCCGGAAAGTGTTCCAGGATCAATACCTCTGAACCGGTACATTTCTGCATATGTTCTCTGGTATGGCTGACATGGAGCGTTGAACATGGAATCTGCAAATTGCACATACCTGACCCGGTCACCATGTTTTGCACCCTCTGTAGGTTTAACCAGATCTCTCATCGGACAGTTTACTGGAGGGAGTTCATCAACCGGGGGATGAACACTTTTAAATCCTTCTCCTGGAGCACGGTGACCCAGGATTAAAACGATGTCCTCATCTGTCACTTTTCTCATTTTCTGCAGTTCAATATTGGGATTCATCTGTTTACGACGATTTTCTGCAACAATAGAGGTTCCTGGTCCGTATTGAGGAGTATATTTCATGTCAGTCACCTTATCCTTCAAGCATATTATTTTCACAACGGTATGTCGTTTTTATGTCCTGTTCTTCATGAGAAACAACCATCACTGGCCGTTCTTTCGAACGGGGATCAACCATTCCAATGAGTGATGGATCGGCATTTGGCCCGTATTTCGCATAATCAACCATGGTCATACTTGGTTTGATAAATATCCCTTTTTGCATGATAAATCCAAATTTGACAAAAAAATCATTGCAAATCCGGTTGATAAGTCCGATAGTACATTCATCATCAAGTTCTAGTATTACATCTCCGACCAGCATCCGGATGTTACAGGTTGTATCACCCACGGTGATATCCCGTTTCATAGTAGTTTTATTCTCCATTCCTCTGGCCGGTCCATAGGGTATGACTTTAGGGATATTCTGTCCGTGAAGAAGGATTCTGCGAATTCCTGGAATTTCTACTAATTTATTCAGCAATCCCTCACATGTTTCAGGCTTCATCATCCGAATAGAACAGATCCTGATCTGAGGATATGCTGATGAAGTATGTGTATATGCACCCATCCTTAAGTCCCCTCCGCGATAAGGTGAATTGGCTTACTGAAAACGTCGATCTGCCCATATGTCTCTCCCATTACTTTTGAGGTTGTTTCTGGGGCAAACATCTGCGTTCCTGCATCCATTGCAGCGGCTGCAACTACACAGGGTATAGCAACTCCAGCAGCATGCCTAGTTACTACATGGTTTCCATTGAAAATACCTGGTCCCCCTCCACCATAAATTGAATGAGAAAAGAAAGAGAACCCTACCCCTGTGCCCATACTTCTACCGAAATCACTACAAGGAAGGCCAGTTTCGTGTTCAATCAGATCATTGAAATATAATAGGGTTGCAGATACAGCCTGAACAAATCTTCCAGCCCCACAATTTACAATTGTTGCTGCAAGTGTTCCTGCAGAAACGTATGCATTCCAGAGCATTGGGTCATCGGTATCATAGAAAGTAAAATATCCGCCTTTTTTACCTGGTTTTATCACCCGGTCTTCAAGGGCCCGCTCAACCAGAGACTGTACTACCGTTCCAACAGTTCCCTCTTGCCCATTCTCTTTAACCAGGTCATATACCATGTTGTTTGCATTAAGCCCCTGGTATGCATAACACAGAAGCTGATTTCGTTCATATGGCCCAACACAGCCCATTTCAAATATTCCTGTATGTTCCAGTGTAGCAGCGAGGGCTGCTCCCTGAAGAGCATTCCTTTTCGTCATCATGACAAAATGGTTTACGGAAATATTTCTTAGAGCATACCCGATTCCTTCATTATTTTGGGGTATGGTAAGAATAGAGGTAACAAGAGATCCTTCCATATCCTGTGTCTGTGGATATGAACCCCAAGCTGCTGCTTTTACTGTTGAGGCATCAAAAGGACTAATATCAAATTCATCTACGATAGCATACGTTACTGCCGATGCCACTGAAGTTATGGCTGCATCATATGTTGCTGCCCCAGTGATCCGTTTTGTAGGAACCTGAACCAGAAGGAGATTCCCATTATTAAATTCAAGAATTTTGGTATCATCATTCTCTTCAAGTTCTACCATTTCCTTGATTCGTGCCACAATGGAGTCTTTATGCTCCATGATAGGGAGTTTTAACTCTCTACCTGGTATTCGTCCCTTTCCGAGTCTTCCTCCTGCAAGAACCTGTTCAATTCCTTGAAGGTTGACATTGATGGTTCGTTTGGTCAGGTCAATTATTCGGCGGGTTGCCGGATTAAGGAGAGGATGGATCCGGTTTATTGTCGTCCCGCTTTTTAACAGTTTTCCATCATCAGAATATAAATCAATGATGTCCTGATATTGTTTCATAGTCTTTTCCTGTGATACTATTGAAAGTCCAGCAAACCAGAATGTTCCTGGTACTGAGCTACAAATATGGTGTGCAGTTTTACTTAATTAGTATTACGAATATTTTGAATATTATTACATTATTCTCGGAATATTTTTTCCTTGAGAATATAAAAACTTTTATTTTTATTTGGTCATTGCCTCTTCTATTTTAAAAAATAAAATCATATTTGTATTAGATGTGGGCTCGATAAATCTATAATAAACAGTTAAATTGAATGATTTTGTAAAAGTATATGCGGAAGTACAATTTAAATGGCACGCAGATATAATTCTATAAATTATTATTTCTAGTGAAAATTTTATATTATTTTATTACTATTAACAAATCAAATCTAACTGGATTTCAAAAAAAGATTTTGTTCACGTGTTGAATTTAATAATTAATAGGATGCTTTGATGGTGTGCTCGTGATTATGAAAGGAAAAAATAGTGAACGCGGGAAACACACACTATTTTTTATCGTAATTAACCGAATGCAGGGTGGCGGAGTTTAGGTCTTTTCATGATTCTCTTGTCCATTTTCCTCATGAAGCAGGTACGACGATTTAATATTGAAGTACTTCCCCAATCCGCCGCCACATAATGAATTGATTTTAATACTACAAAAATATCACGAAATTAAAAATTCGTATTAATAAATAATTAAATTGTCGGTTGTGGAATAATATAAAAAGGTGAAAATTATACTATGCATTGTTCCTGGTTATCTTGTTTGATAATTGCTGGGGCAATAAATGGTTTATTCTCAGATAATCCAATAAAATCCGGATCAGAAATTTTTTCAGATGAAATGAGATCTGAAGTTGATGGTTCTGTTTTTATAAATTTTCCAACAAGAATCTGAAATGCCAAATCATTGAAAAATTCTCCGCAATATTCTGCAACCTCATCGATTACCTTTTCATCTAAGGCTTCGATAATGACGTCACCCATAAGTATGTGCATCTGAATTGGTTGATTGGCAATTTTAATATCGGTTGGTGTTGGTATATGGGTTGATAAAATATCTCGTGGTTTGTTTATCGCTTCTTTAATTATACCCGGCCCATGTACAAGGACTCTTCTAACTCCCGGTATATAGGTAAGCCCATCTAGAAATTTTTCTGCGTTATCCGGATGAAGCATACGGATAGGAATGATTTGACATTGTGGATAATTAATATCCTTCATTTTCTCTCCTCCTCTGCAGAGTGATCATATACCAAATGATGACTATGATAATTCTCTGCATGGTATTAGATTGCATGATGAGATGAAAAAAGTTCTTACAAATTTATATAATCGTATTAAATAATATTATCTCTATCTTTAAAATCTATAAATGATTATACAAAATAATAAAAAGCAGTATGATTGAAGAACAATTTAGGAAAGATAAAAACCTGGCAGGAATGGCATCTGCCAGGTTAATGAAAAAATTGTCTCTTTAGTATGGTTATAACAAACTTATTTTACTCACACATCCCTTCTGGGGTACAGGATTTTAATTTCCGTTTTCCCAGCGCTTCAAGAACCGGGGGCAATACTTCTCCAATTGCACCAAAATTCATAGAATCAGCAGTTCCGAGGAATACGCCGGGGTCAAGATGTTCTTCGAGATTTTTAATACCTACTTTATCCATAAGGGCAGTAAGTTGAACCAGTGATTCTTTCGCCATCATCTGGGTGAAACTAGCTGGAGCTCCAAGAACATTCATCACCGATTCACGATAGGTGAGAAGTCCAGCATATGTAATCGCAGTAAGGGCAGCACACATATCACATACCGGCCCAAGAAGTTCAGCAGGAAGCTTGAATGCTTCGCCTCGTGCTTTCATTCCAATATCCATCAGTTTTTTAATGGTTTCTTCTGATGCATATCCCTCAGAAATGAATGCTTGTCCTTTCATCTCAGGAACAGCTCCAGGATGATAAGACGATATCTGAACATTTTTGGATTTCGTGAGGCCCAATTCCTCAAAAATTCCATAGAATTTCGTCGTGGGAATTGTGCATGCATGGGTAATTATCGCACCCTCTTTAATATCTCCAGCAAACTTTTCGATTATTCCCTTCTGCATATCGCCTTTAGGTAGCCAGGTAATGATCCAATCTGCATCCTTAACTGCTTCACTATCATTGGTTGTAATTTTAAAACCAAGATCTTTTGGGTGAGTGAAATGAATTGCTCCTTTCGGTGGTTTAGGCAGCTCTTTTGCAACTTCTTTGACCTTTGCCCGAATTTGTGGCATGATGGATTCAGGATTTCCACTTAGGTGAGCTTTCATAACATCTTCGTATGCGAAATCATCAATGACTGTAAATTGTCCGTCAAAGATTGGATCGGAAATTGTTATGTCAGATATATCTGCCAAATATTTTAGTTCGGCTCCCATTATAACTGTAGAATGGGCCATTGATATCTCCGGTTTACCGACCTTTTCAGCAACAGCACATGCACGTGAAAAATTTGTGATTCCGGCAGCCGCATGTGTCCGGTAACATCCGGCCCCTAGTATTGCAACTTTCATGTTCTCTCCTATGTATTACTGCATATTCACAATTTATATTTAAATCTAATTTAGTAATACAAATATGAATAGCAGTAATAATTGCTTATTTTATAATGCTATATATTTTATCATTTAATCTTTAATTATAAGATTCAAATAAATTTAACAATAGTTTCAATGTGAATAAACAAAAATTATAAAAAATAATAAATGTATAAAATTTTAACAAGAATATTCAAAAATTATTACTTAAGATATCAGGTGTTATTGTGATACAGGACATACTCAAAAAGATAAAACATGATGATTCTCTAGAAAGGTCTGATATTCTGAAATTATTTTCATCAGTTAATAATGATGTTGATTTTCAGCGTATTCTTAATATTGCTCAATCTATCAGAGATGACCTGGGTAAACATATTACCCTGACATCTACCATCCACATCACAAATCAATGTTCCGTTGTCCCGAAATGCAAATATTGCGGATTTGCTGCAGGAACATCAACAGGTGGGTATTATCATCCCTTTTATAAAACACCTGATGAGATTCTTAAAGCAGCAAAAATCATTGAAGAATCAGGAATTCCCAGAGTAAGTTGTTCAGGAGCACATGGTCATAACGGAGAACATGCTGTCGATGCAGCAAGAATTGTAAAAAAGAACACTTCTCTTAATCTTTTAGTAAATGTGGGAACGGATCTTACCTCTGAAACTCTCAAAAAATTAGCTGACTATGGGACAGATACTGTTTGTTGTAACATTGAAACTACGAATGAAACATTATTTTATTATATCAAACCCGGTGAAAGACTTTCTCATAGGATCCGGACCTGTAATATGATATCAGAGAGTGGTCTGGAGTTATCATCAGGCCTCCTCATCGGTATTGGTGAATCCTATTCTGATCGGATACACCATCTGCATTTTTTAAAACAATTTCCAAACCTTCGGGAAATCCCAATTATGGGTTTTAATCCATATAAGGATACTCCTATGCAAAATCATCCTCCCTGTTCGCTGAAAGAACAGATGATAACGATTGCCGTAACTCGGATCCTCTTTCCAGAAATCCGTATTACAGTACCTACTCCTACAATTGGTCCTGAAAATGTCCGATATTCACTTCTTGCAGGAGCAGATAATCTTGCGACTGTTATACCTGATTCATATCCTCATGATATCAAAGGAGTCGGAAACCCTGAGTGTGGTACATTACCGAATGTTCTATCCGTAATTCATGAAATGGGATTAAAAACATCTTTTAAATCGCATTCGATGCATCTACAACGTAATATTCCTATAGTAAGTTAAAATTTCAGGATACTATGAGTTTAGAAAAAAAAATCCATGTTGCTTATGAAGAATCTGCGTTAAAATTCCGTAAAGGGGATACCTTCGAAGAAGTTCAGGAAATTCAATCCTATATTAGAGCAGCAAGAAAAATCGTCGTTCCGAATTGGAATGATGAAAAATTGCAAGCAATTAACTCAACATTGGAATCATATGGTCTCAATTCGGCGATTCATCTCCAATTTTATACACATTGTTGTGACTTAAGCCGGATACCTGCTCTCACCAAAGCACATATGGCACTGGATTTATGCGATGCCGACCTTGTTATCGCCCGGGGAAGACTTGGAATTCCAGGATCTGGTTCTATGCTCATTATCATTGACAGAAAAGGTCGTATTCTGTCAGCAGCTCTATCTCCACCCCATATTTTTCATACGAAGACTGTTTATGATGCTGTTGTTGAAGAATTGTCTTCTGCACTCGAACGTATCGGATTCACGAGGGAAAAAAATGCTACCCCCGTATGATACAGAAACTGGTATTACAGAAACTGTTACTACAGTGTTTTCTCAATACTCATTCCTCAATATCATTGAATTAATTTGTGAAAAAAAGATTCAAGGAGTATTGTCCTGGCTAGATGAAAAAAATCTTGACCCTGCCCACTGTTTAATAATTGGATCATATCTTACTGGAATCAGACTTGCAAATTACCTCATTCATTCAACCCAGGTTACTGTTCTTGATATCTATCCACATTTAAGCGGTTTTTTTCACCCGGATATTCGGTTTGTAACGGATATAAAGGAGATTATCAAAGATGAGTTCGATGTTATCATAAATACAACGGGGCTTGGTGGGATCACTTCACAAGAATTAGCTCTGTTCCATCCTCCAAAGGCATTCATCATTGAAGATCCCAGTTCAGATGGTAGTGACCAATATACGAGAAATATCAGTAACCTGTTATCCCAGATGAGTATTTATCCCTCCAGTATGTGTGGGATAATCAAAACAGATGGTTTGATGACAAAAACATCGGGCACTATGACATTGACTCTTGAAGTAGTGAAAAAGTCGATGAAAGAAGTAGAGAGCAAAGAAGGAGTGCTCTACAGTTCTTCCACCCTGGATTTTTTTGAACGAATCTTGTTCAAAGATAAAAATCCAGACCTATTTTTAGAGGTCCTCTCTAAACCCGCTCTAGTCGCTTCTTCTCTAAAAAACCTGGATATTAATTACGTAATCGAAAATGTTCTTTCTTGTATTAATTCCCGCCTTCTGGATCGGATGTGTTGATTCCATGAAAGCATCAGAACTTTTTCAGATAATTGAGCAGGAAATTCCATTAAAACTGGCAATGAAGGGTGATATTGTTGGTTATATTGGTACTATTGATCCCGCTATATTCTATGTCCAAAATATTCTCGTACTAATGGATTATATCTCACCTTCACCTTTAGAAAATGAGTATTATAATCAATTTGATCTTCTGATTCTTCATCATCCCCCAATTACCATTCCGCTAATTCCTACATATGTCATTCATTCAAACTGGGATATTATTCAAGGAGGAGCATGCGATGCTCTTGCTGATTGTCTCCATATTGTCCCAGAATCTCTCCTTGATGATGAGAATAAACTTGGGAGAATTGGACAGATCTTGAATGGCCCGGTGTCATTAGAACGATTTATTCGCGAATTACAAAAAAAACTCAGAATAATGGATATTCGTATCGTGAATTATAATAACTTAAAAATGATCAAAAAGGTTGCATTGGTGTCAGGTTTTGGTTTGAATTCTAAACTCATTCAGATAGCTATTGAAAAAAAGGTTGATGTTTTTGTTTCAGGAGATATGACTCATCCTGGTGCGATTCTTGCAAAAGCAGCTGGATTAACTCTGATTGATGCAACTCATTATGCAACTGAGTTTCCTGGTCTGTGTAGACTTGGGAATTTTATCGCCACACTTGGCCCGAATGTAATAGTAAGAAACGAAGCTCTGCCATGGCAGAATATTATGAACACCCTCTCGGTCTAATTAATATGATAGAAACAATTGAAATGAATAAAAATCCCCGAGGAAAAGTTACTCTTGTTGGTCTGGGGAGACTTGGTTTGAGGACTGCGCTTAATCTGGTACAGGTACACAGGGGAGGGCCGGCATCTCTCACCGTAATAGATGGACAAAAAATTTCTGACGATGATGTAATATTCAAACCGTTTGGATCAGTAGGCGATTTCAAAGTAATAGCATTTAGAAAATATATGGGATACGGATTATCAAAGAAAATTATTGCAATCCCAGAATATATATCTGTAAAAAACCTGGGGCATATTTCTGGTGATGTTATCTGTATTGAGATAGCTGGAGGCGATACATTACCACTTACTGCTGCTATCATTCATCATGCCCAAAAATTAGGGGCAATAACCATCAGTACGATGGGAGTATTTGGGATTGGAGAAGAGCCAATTGTAACGACTGATATCTTATCTGCTGATACGAATAATCCTATTGTTAGTTCACTTCAATCATTCGGAGTCCATAATCATCTGCTTATTGGTACAGGAAAACTCATCCGTGATTGGGAACCGGTCACTCCATATGTTCTTGATAGGGTTTCGGAGATAATTACCCGAGAAATACTGAAGGCATTGCATAACAAATGCTGATCCGAATAGCAACAGCGGAGTGTTTTACCCATGGTAAAATTGCTACTGAAATTCATGCTTTTTCCCGAGGATATCCACTCTCATTTAATTGGAGATTAGTAAATAGCAGATACCAATTATCTCTGATTGCCGGACTTTTTATTCCAACCTTGTCAGGGGTCAATACGGTTTTAGGGTGTGCTCCTCTTAATCCAGTTGCAAACCTTCATGATATAAAAGTGTATGATCAGGATCAGGATTTGATTATGGCGGAGATCATGGCAAAATCCGTAAAACGTATTACTGGTGCAGATATTGGAATTGGCACAACTGCAGGTATTGGGAAAGGCGGGATAGCTATTTCTTACCATGATAAATGTGTAAAATTTTCCTCAGAATGTGATGCTAATCTCCTATTCGATTCTTATCCTGTCATTCAGAAAAGACAACAATCTGGCATAATAAAAACACTCGAGATGTTAGAAAAGATATTGGAGCAAGAATTTTCACCAGGTATATAATTTTAACATACAAATGCAGTTTTTTAATCTATAATAAGATCAGAATTAAAAAATTACATAATTATTTTTAATAATTTAATCATAAGTAATACTTATACAAAATTTAATTGTGGAAATCATATGATAGAACTCTTAAGGCAAGCTGCAGTAGATCTGGACAAGGCATGGGAACTCTCTAAAATGGAGAAAGATCCTGAAGAAATAGTTCAAGCGGTGTGTTCACTAAACAGGGAAGAGGCAATCAACCTAGGTAATAATTTCAAGCGTTTCCCTCTCGGTTGTGATCTGACTGAAATTCTGGTAGGAACATGCGCTTCAGATCTTGAAAAACGAGACATTTTAGGAAATTCAAGAATTGCGGATTTAATTGGAGCATCAATACATGTATGTGCCTATGCTTTTGCTGACATTGCCGAAGCACATGGTATGAGGGGAATAGATCTTCTAAGAGAAGTTCGAGAAATTACTGATGTTCCATTGGACTTGGATCATTTCGGAAGATATGGTCCAATGAGACTTCCACAGGAAATTATCAGTTGTCCTGGACAGTGTTATAATGAGGGTCCACCATTTGATGGATGTCCTCGTGACCGAATCCATGCACGACTCCTTGACAAAGAAAGGGATGGTCTATTTGATCGAGAAGAGTGGATAAAAATCTCATCATCTGTAGCTGTAAATCTGACATGTGTTCAAGGTGCAGAAGGGCATGCAGCACCATTAGATGAAGCAAAAGAAATCGCGGAACTGGCAAAAAAATATGGAAAAGGGACAGAAGGAATCCTTTTTGTAGGTGATGGCTATGAAGATTTGCTTTCAGGATTTTCTGCAGGTCTTGATCTAGGAATTGATGTATTTGTTATTGAAGGAGGCCCTTTTAATTGTGCTTCGGATCGTCTCACTTCATTTGCTCATGCTGTAACAATTGGTAGGATTCTAGCTCCTGGTAAAATTGTTGCAACCAATGGTGCATATGAGGATGAATGCAGAATTGGACTTCGGGCAGGATTAAACGCAATCATCACTGGTTTCCCGAAAAACCACCATGGATATATGTGCGGATATGAACCTGGTACTGCAAAAAGAGGTCAGTTTGGTTTGCCAAGGGTTATTCAAATTATGAAAGAAGAAGTTAGGGACCGGTGGACTCAAACTCCCATTCAGAAAGAAGAACTCATTGCCCTGGCGAAATCAATTAAAGTGGTCGGGACTGAAAATGTATACCCACAAAAGATTGGGTTTACTTATGTTGGAGATGCACATTGGGCATGCCTCTCACATACTCCGCTTTATGAACAGACCAGAGTGTTAAAAACTGCGTCTGATATCGCGGCAATGGCAATGGATGGACAAATTGGGGATAATGTTGCTTTATTTGGTGGTAGGTTTGTTTCATGGGTTATAGCAAAAAAATTAGATGGCATTGTTCAAGATATCACCATCAGTGATATCGATCCCTGGGTTGAAAAGACAACCGTTGATAATTTGCAATCTGAATTATCCTCTTTAGTAATTCCAGCAGAATCGAATGATCTCTCTGCTTATGAAAATGCAGATACGACTATTATTTGCTCCACTATCCCCGCACTGGTTCAAAAAATGTCATGGAGTTATTCTGATGCGATTACTCTTATCTAAATATATTAAAAACGTTCATAACGTTTTTTAACGAGAGAAAAATCAGTATTGTATGATGTGGCAGGTATTGGGAAAATTATCAATAACTCTCCAGCTTCGTGATTCATTTATTCCCGTTTTTCAGAAATTTGAAAATCTCTGAAAAAATTCCCTCAATCCTGCCAATATGATATTCGTTTTTAAGTAAAAAATTATTACGAAATTATAATTTTGTCTTACCTAAATGGAGATTATAATTCCATTATTTTTGTAACACCAATCAAATTTACAACAAATACAATATCATATCTAAATTCACGTAAATTTTGTAAGTGGCTTTGCTACAAAAAATTAAGAAAGTATTAATAGGTATGAGATTACTTTATCATCACATGAATCCTCATAACACATCCAATCATAGTATTCTGCAATGGAAAATATCTCATCCAACGATTGAACATTCAGGAGCTCTGGTCATATTTTTCCCAAATTGGGTATATGGATTACTTCCATTTTGTGGTCCGGGAAGCCGGAATGATGCCTGGAAGAGAGAGATCTCTTTCGAAAAGGAAATTTGTGACTTTTTCAACGGCCATGGTATTGCCACCCTTTCTCTTGAACCAGACAATCTTCAAAACATTCCAACCGATGATGAAATAATGGCATCGTCATATATACACAGAACATATTCTGTAATAAAAGACATAACAAAGGAATCTGGCATCATGATCAAAAAAACGATTTTGTTTGGTCATGGATTTGGAAGTAGAATGCTCTGTGAAATTGTTTCATACGGGCTTAAGCCGGCTGGATATATTATCGCAGGTGGTATGTATACTGATATTGATTCAATCCTTACACAAAAATATCTACCTTTGAAAAATAATGGAATCAATTCACGGGGAGAGAATATTATCCCATTACTTGATCCGGAAACAAAAATCATCATGTCTAATCTTGGAAAGATACTCCAGGCGTCTAGAAAAGGGAAAGGAGTGATAAAACTAAAAGATAATGGTAATACAATGAGTATTCACCTGCCGGATGATTTTTTTTCAGAAAATAAATCTCCGTCTGCTCTTCTTTCTATCCTCGATGCTCCATGCCTTATCCTACATGGATCAGGAGACCTTGACATACCTGTTAGTAATGCTTTTTTCCTTGAAACAAAATTGAGGCAAAAAAATTCTTCCATTAGTCGAATAGTCATACTCGACAAAGATCATTGGTTCAGGGATATGCCTCATGATGGTGATGATAGGATAATCGAACGTATTACTGGGGTCTGTATTCAAAACCCGGTAGATCATCGATTTTTGAAACATTGTCTCCTTTTTATTGAGGATATTCTGAAAATAAGACGAAATAAAAAAGGAACCACCAGTATATTGCATAACCCCGGGGCACCTTTTTTTCAGGTTGATACAATGTCCGGAAGTTAGTATAAACGTTTTACATACTGGTGAATTATATTAGTGGGAATCATTTTAAAGAAATTTATTATTCTTATATTTTCGAATTGAGGCTAAATATATATCAGGTTATATAAATTATACTTTGTATGTCACCAGATGCGAGATAATCGTACTCATGCGAGTATGAAATCATCATCAGGGAGAAAACCATACGTCTCTGATTTTAATATAGTTCTATAGAATACTTATGGGATAATTATTACATACTGAAATTCGTACCATACACTAATGATAAAAAAATTTTTAATTTTTTTATTAATTTTTACATGTACTGTTCTCTTTGTGATTCCCTGCATGGGGGCTGGGGAGATAATTCAAAATGAAAGTATATCTAGGAGTATTAGCGATACAAAAGATTTTAAAGGATTATTTGAGATCAGGATAGTATCTCCGGAAATGATGGAATCAGTAATATCCAATATTGGACCTGAAGGAATTCCTCTGAAAGTTGAAAAAGGTCTTTTTATTGGAGTTATTACTCCGGGTGTAGTATATTTACGAGGTGATCTTAATGAAAAAGAATTTCCTGTTCTTGATAAAGAAATGGAAAATGTCAAGGAAAAAATTGGAAAGCACCTAATAGAAATTACATTTGGTCGGGATAATGCCAAGACAGATCTTTTTGAAAACACACAGGATTATATGATCTGGATTGATGCAATGTATCAACAGTCTGATGTGGAAGCTTTAAGAGAATATATTGATGTTGTAAACGATCTCTCTCAAACGATTACTTTTGAAGACGAAGAAATCGCTCTTCCATCATATACACCCAATTATGTTCCGATTCAGTATCTCTATTATAAGATTAGTATAGTAGACAAAGATATGTTTAAAGAATTACTAGATGACCGTGATAGTGCTACCGAACAATTGTTAAAAGATAAAAATGAAAATAACGTAGGAATTGTCAGAAAAAACCATCTTTACCTGCTTTCTGATCTGACTGGAGATGAACGGAAACATTTCCTTCTAAGAGGATTACTATTTAGTATGGGTTTCCATGGTGAAAGTACACTGCCGGACAGTATTTTCAATCCAGATAATACGAAAATCACTGAACTCTCTGACCTTGATAAGGGGGCAATTGAATTGATGTATGGCGGACGATTGCAATCAGGTCTTGATACGAATGCAATTAAAAAAGCCCTGGGGATTGATAACGACGAATAATCCCAAATTTTTTCCTATGTGAAAGATGGAAATTTCCAATGGGAAAAAAAGGGCAACAATCAATCAAAAAAGTAGTTTTAATACAATATATTTGTAACATAGTTAGAACATTGTAATATTAAGGTATGAAAAATTATGAAGTGGAATGTAGTTTTATGCATTGGACTCTTTGTCCTGGTTCTGTTCAGTGCCGGATGTATATCTCAGCCAGCAGAGAGTATAACAACAGAGACAGAACAGACAAATCATGATGAAAAAACTGTCACTGAAGAAGAAAAACCGGCATTGCAAAACCAGGATACCAGTCCAAAAGCAACAGAAATAGCGACGTCTGATAGCAATTCTGTTATATCCGATAAAGGTGTGGATGATCGATATTTCTATAACATCAAGATTGTTGCCCCTGCTGATTTGGAACAACTGAAAACAGAAATTACCTCTGATGAATATCCAATTTATAACGAAAACAATGACCTGATTGGTATTGTCTCTCCCCGAATGTTGTACCTCCGGGGCGATCTTGTTGATGTTCAAAAGGGAACAGAAAAAACCGGAAAAACCTTTGATAAAACAGATGTTGCCGAGCATCTTGTAGATATTGTTTTCGGAAATGATAATCCAAAATTAACTCAGTTTAAATCAAACAAGGATTATCAGTTCTGGATGGATGCATTTTACACTGCTGATGATACAAAATTCCTTCTTGAACTGGCTCCGGTGTTGAATTCTCTATCCGACACGACCCAATTTGAGGATGAAGAACTCGCACTTGGATTTTTAAAAACAAATTATGCCGATGTTCCGTATAACTTCTATAACATCAAGATTATCCCGCAGAAAATGCTGGATGATTACAAGGATGACCGGAAAACAAATGAACGACTCATTAAGGATCCGGAAGGTAAGCTCATCGGTATGGTTGCTGATGATCACCTGTATCTACTTGATTCACTCAATACCGAAGATCGGCATTATTACATGCTCTATGGTATCCTTTACAGTATGGGGATGCATGGAACAACCTATTCAGAAAAAGATAGTTTCTTCTACCAGGTTGGTGGGGCACGGAATACTGAATTGTCTGATCTAGACAAAGAAGCAATAAAATTACTCTACGGTGGGAGAATCAAATCCGGTGCTGATATGGAAGAGGTAAAAAAGACCCTGGGACTGAAAACCTAATATTTCAGTAATAATCCTCTTTTTCTCGAACTTATATCTTCTGCATGAGATTTTCATCCGGATGAAGTTTACCATCTGTCATGTATACAATCCGATCTGACATGAATGATAACACATTCCGGTCATGAGAGATGAAGAGATATGATATCTTTTCTTTTTTCTTTAGATCCTTCAACAGATGGAGAATCTGTGCCTGTACTGATATATCCAAACCTGATGTAGGTTCATCAAGAATTATAAACTCCGGTTTAAGGAGCAAAATCCGTGCAAGAGCGAGCCGCTGTGCCTGACCTCCTGAAATCTCTTGTGGATACCGGTTAAGGATTTCAGGATGAAGCCCGACGGTTGAGAGTATGGTAGTCATATCTGACTCGGACAGATGAAGATCATACAAATCAACAACACGATGCAAAGAGGTGCCAAGTTTTTTCACCGGATGAAATGTTCCCTGGGGATCTTGAAAAAGAATCTGGATTTTTTGTCGTATTCTCTTTTTTGTAATCTTATCTGCAGTAAAAATATTCTTTCCATGAAAAAAGATCTGCCCTGAATCAGGATGCTCCAGACCTGCTAGAAGACGACCCAGTGTACTTTTCCCGCATCCGGAAGGGCCGCATAATCCCAGAGTTTCACCTTCCTGAAGGGTAAAAGAGCATGAATCCAATATCTTATGAGTTTTTCCCAAAAGTCCCTTCCGGTATGTTTTTTGGATGTTTCGTGCCTCTAGCAGAACAGATGACATCTGACCATCCTCCCATGTTTTTGGATACATTCTGGTTTATGATTGCATTTTTCAGTGGCATACTCACACCGATCCTGAAATCGACATCCTGATGGCATATTCGCGTAGGAAGGAGCAGAACCAGGGATCGGAATAAATCCGTTCTCCGGTAGGCTTTTGAGAAGTCCACTGGTGTATGGATGAATAGGGCTTTGTAAAATATCGTGTGTTTTCCCGGATTCAACAATTTCTCCAGCATACATGACCAGCAATTCTTCAGAGAGATCTCGTGCAAGGGAAATGTCATGGGTTACTAGTAATAATGTCCTTCCTTCATCTTTAATTTCCATAAGACAGGATTTTACATCAGACACCCGAAATGAGTCTAATCCCTTAGTGGGTTCATCAGCAATTACCAGATCAGGAAGGAGTGAAAGGACAACCGCAGTAACCGCACGTTGATTCATTCCTCCTGAGCAATTACAGGGGAAAAGAAGAGCTGCCTCTTTCGGGTGAGAAAACCCTACTTTTCGTAAGGTTGTGATAATATGCTCTTTTCTATTTTCTTCCGGCACTACCCGATGGTTTCGTAATGGCTCTACCAATTGCCTGAAAATCCGGTAGGTTGGGTTCAATGCCCGGTCTGGACTTTGAAATATGATGCCAATCTGTCTTCCACGAATGGTATTCATCTCATCCGGTGATACATCATGTAATTCCATTCCCCTGAACTGCACCGAACCTGAAACCAATGCGGTTTTTGGGAGAATTTTGAGGATTGCATGAGCGATTACTGATTTACCACACCCGGATTCTCCAATGATTGCCGTACATATACCATTGTTCAGCTGGCATGAAAAACCGGTTACCGCCTGAATAGTGTCGCCATTTGTCCGAAATGTAACTGATAGATCAGATACCTGGAGAAGTGGGTTCTTATTCATTCTACCATTGACTCCTGTCCGGGCTTTTCATAAACCATACCGATCCTGATGACAGAGATAATCACCCCACAAATGCAAACGGCAGGAGGAAGAAACCACCACCACATCTCTCTGATAAAACCACCGTGAGTAAATGCATCAGAGATCATTCGTCCCCAACTATTCATCGTAGGGTCAGAAAGTCCCAGAAAAGAGAGAGATGCTTCAGATATCATGGCTCCGGCAATCGTGAGCATAAATTTGGGAAGAATAACCGGATACATGACCGGTAATATGTCAGAGATAAGTACCTGGTACGAGGAAAATCCCAGAGATCGTGCCGATAAGATATATCCGGAAGTACTGATCTGCAATGTTCTTGCCCTGACCACCCGGGCTGTTGTCTCCCATGAAAAGAATCCAAGGATGAGAATAAGAATCCAGATGCTTGGTCTAAGGAAGGCAGAGATGAGGATAATTGCGGGTATTTTTGGAATAGTGAGGACAATGTCGGTAACGCTCATAAGGAGGTCATCAGTCCATCCCCTGATATATCCACTGATGAGGCCAATTGAGGTTCCGATAAGAATGGAAACGCCCCCCGCACATAATCCGATAAGAAGTGAGATACGTGCAGCATAGATAAGCAGGCTGAGGATATCATATCCCATATCATCGGTTCCGAGAAAATGATCAATATCCGGATGCTGGTACGGGATAAATCGTTCATTTTCTGTATAGGGTGCGAAAACTCCGGGGATCACCGCAACTATGAAAAAAATGGCAATAACTCCGATACAGAGGTATAATGAGACGTCCTGAATGGGTCTCTCACATCCCTCCCCTCTCATTCATTCCTCCCGACACGGGGATCCAGTATAATACTGAGGATATCTGATAGGATGTTTGCGAGAATGACGAATACTGATATTACTAAGAAGGATCCGGTCAGTACGGGATAATCCCGAAGGAGAATGGCATCATAGACAAGACTTCCCATCCCGTTTAATGAAAACACAATCTCTATGAATAATGCACCTGAGAAGAGGAAACCAAAATCAAGTGCAATGAGTGTAATAAGGGGGATTATGGCATTTTTTCTGACATGTCTTGATATTATGTCTTTTTCAGATATTCCCAGCGATCTGACAAACTGCGGATATAGTAAGGATTTTTCTGAGAGGACTGTTCCTCTCATGATTAATAAATTCCGTGATGCGTAAAAGAGTGTCAAAACTGAAATCGGAAGAACAAGATGATGAATGATGCTGATTATACTGAATGTATCGTAAAATCCCTTGAATGGAAACCATCCAAAGTGATACACGAAGATAACCAGAAAGATAAGACTGAGAAGATACGGAGGTGTTGAAGATATGATTACCGCCCCGGCAGACAGGATATGAGCCCACCATTTTTCACTCTCCCATCCGGCTTTTTCTCCAAGCACAATACCGATGATCATTCCACAAAATATTGCAATTCCGATATAGAGCAATGTCCAGGCTGCCCGGTCAATAAGAAGAGAACTCACCGGTGCGTGCATATGAAAGGAATATCCAAGATCCAGTTGGGTAAGTTTCAAACAATATACAAAAAATTGTTCATGTAAAGGAGAATCAAGGCCGAATGCACTCCGAAGCTCGAGTATTTTTTGTGGAGAGAGATATACATCTTCACCGACAATATTTGCGATCGGATCTCCTGGCATCATCCGTGGTAGAAGAAAGACCACCAGGAGTATTATGATAAAGGAGAAGATGTATCTGATTATTTTTCGTGTAAGATAGTGGAACGATAAAAATAAAGTACCCATGGGAAAACCTGAGAGATCAGGCTACAGGTTTTACACTGGTTAGGGTAAATTCATTCATGATACCATAGAGTGGATTTGAATACCACCCGGTGATCTTCTTGTTGTATGGGGTAATGTCATTCTTCCAGTAGAGTGGAATCCCTGGAAGGTTATCTGCGTAATAATTCTGGACTTCTTGTGCATATCCACTTAAAAGGGTCTGATCTGTTGTGCTCAGGATATTGTCACAGAGCTCTAGGAATACCGGATCATCAACAGTATGAAGAACTCCCTGTCCGGTTCTCCGGCTGTCAAAGTATCCGGTTGCCCAGTTCGCATGCATCAGCATACCCCAGGGGGTTGTTCTGGTCAGGGTGAGGTCATATTCAAAGTTGTCTTTTAATTCAAACCAGGTATTGTCTTCCACTGAGCGGATCTCAACACCAATTCCTACTTTTTCTAGATATTCTTTCAGAAGTTCAGCTTCCCGGCTGTAAGCATTCCTGATTAAGAGATCCAGGATTACATCGTTTCCATCCTTTCCTTCGACAATTCCATTCCCATCTGAATCTTTAAACCCTGCTGTTTCAAGTTTTTTCTTTGCAGTTTCCGGATTGTATTCCATTGCAGGGGTGCTAGTATAACCATCCATTGCCGGGGGAATGAACCCACGGTTTGGAACTTTTCCATATCCCAGGGTTGCAATGTTTACCATTTCCTGATAATTAATGGCATAACTTATAGCATCTCTGAATGATATGTCTGATAATGGTTCATTTTTCAGATTAAATCCTAAAAATGTCATTCCAGAAGTGGGTTTTTCCAGGACATCAAAGTTCCCTGAGGATTTTATTGAATCAATTGCAGCATAAGGATAGGATGATGCATATTTCCAGTAGGTATCCATATTCCCACTTTCAAGAGCTTTTGCTGCTGCATCTTCATTCTTAAACCAGCTGATCTCCACGGTATCATATGCTGGAGATGTTCCCTTCCAGCTGGGATTTCTCTTAAAAATTACCTTTCCCGCATTCAGGTCAACGTTATCCAGGTAAAATGGCCCTGCACCCACATATGGACCGGTACTGGTGTATTCATTCGGGTTTTCAATAGATTCCCAGATATGTTTGGGCAGAATGCTGTATGATGTGAATTCGAGAGCCAGATTTGTGTACGGTTTGTTAAAGGTGAATGTAACCTTGTTTCCATCTACTACGGTATCAGTCAGGGTTTCTCCAATCCATCCTGCATTTGGTACACTTTCTCCATACATCTGAATAGAAAATGCTACATCATCACCAGTAACCGGAGTACCATCACTCCAAAACTGATTTTCTTTTATGTAAAATGTCCATTGTGTGTTATCAGATGATACTTCATAATGATCCGCCAGAAGACCAATGAGTTTTCCATTCTGATCCATCTGCATAAGAGGCGGGTTCGATATGTGGTTAAAGAGACCAAGAGTATAATCTCCAATAAACGCCGGTGATTTTACTTCATTCGTGGTTGAAATTCGTAGGGTATTCTCTTCAGCCAGAACAGATATGGAACAAAAAAGTGAAAGGATGCTGACTATAGATATCAGTATCACTATCTTTCGATTAGATCTCATCGTCATGGTAATACAAATTTAGAAAATTATCATATATATTATATGTGAAATGATATTCTTTATAGAAAGTTATTATCTTGAATTTAAATTTTTTTTTGAATGGACACTCTTGCTCGTATTGCTATGAAGGATGATCGGTTTAAGTAATCTTCCCCCTGTGCCATTTTTTCCACAAACATGCTCATTCGTTCAACCTTTAGTATGTAAGAGTGGGAACATCTATACCTGGTCATACTTTGGGAAACTGTTTCGAATCCCACCACAGGCATACCCGGATTGTATCACCGCTCTCCATGATTGAATCTCCATCGATTCTGATTTTATCAGAAATATAAGACCTGATGAGAGGATCATATTTTTCTGAGCACCCTACCTGCTTTCTCATATCTGAAATCATGTGGTCAAGTGATGAGTACTTTTTTTTATATTTCATCTCATGCACGGTCATATTCGGGTAAATTCCCTTCTGGTAGAGGACATTATATAATACATCCGCTTTAGGTCCGTGTTGGTATGAGTCATTGTGGATTTTTGGCCATAACCGCTCCATGTGTTGTTCCCAGGGTGTTGTTCCCGCAAACCAGAAAAGCCAAATCTGCCCGTTTGATACCATATTCATCTTATCAATCGCTGTATTGATGTCTGGCATTCCAAGTGAATATGATGCAATAATAATGTCAAATAGTCCGGTCAGGTCTAATTCAGGATTGATATCTTCCCATCGTTTCTGCACAATGGTCAGGTTGGATAGGTTTTTTTCTCGAGCTAGATCTTCCATTACTGCAACCATTCCAGGAGATGGCTCTACCGCAGTGACGTGTAGAGCCCGTTCTGCGAATGGAATCGCAAGTGTTCCAGGACCTGCTCCGATATCAAGAATCCTGCTGGAATTCGTAATCGGAAGTCGGGATAATACCTGTTCAATTCGTTCAGGATTCTCTCTGGACATATTTAGAAATTCAAGAGCTCGTTCTTTTGATTCCCAGAGAGATGCACAATCACCGACTTGTTTAAACCGACTCCCTGCTTCATATTGTTCTGTCCATACTTTTGCCCAGTCTGTCATGTAATACTCCGTTTATTCGTAAATTCTCAAAATAAGTCCTGAAAATTGAAAACGATTTGTGTTATCAGGATGCCTTCATAGGTTGAAGGCCGGGCACAATACACCTTACTCCTCCAACCGTCCCCATCATGACTGGAAGTCCATACACATCTTCGATTATTGCAGGTGTAACCTCACTGAAATCGCCATGAAAGTGAACATTTCCATCTTTTAAAAAGATAAACCGATCTGCATATCGTAATGCCTGATTCAGGTCATGCATCGTCATAACGGCTGCAATTCCATGTTCTCTGACAATTCCAACAATAGTTGACAAAATTTCCACCTGGTTCTTCAAATCAAGACTACTGGTAGGCTCATCAAGAAGGAGAATGCGTGGTTCCTGGACTAAAGCCCGTGCAATAGCAATCTTTTGAAGTTCCCCGCCGCTCATCTCATCAATATAAGAGAGACGAAGATGATCCATGGAAAGACGGGTGAAAATGGCATCAACTATTCGAAGATCCCGTTCACTGACATCCCAGGAGATGTGTGGTCTTCTGCCCAGAAGGACTGCATCAAAAGCAGTCAATCTCCCTGTTTCAACCCGCTGCGGGACATACCCTGCCCTTCGTGCAATTTCTAGAGTATCAAGGCTTTTAATCTCTGATCCGTCTAAATAAATCTGACCTTTTTTTGCTTTTAGTATTTTATTTAGACATTTGAGTAGTGTGGTTTTTCCAACTCCGTTTGGACCGAGAATCGCAATAATTTCACCATGATTTACTTCAAATGCAATATCATGAAGTACATCATGATTCCGGTACAAAAATCCGAGTTCCTGAACATTCAGAATCATCGTTTATACCCCCTGATAATCAGGTAAATGAAAACCGGTGCTCCCATAAATGCGGTAAGAACTGCCACAGGAAGCACGTATGGAGCTACGATAAGACGTGCAACTGTATCTGAAGCAAGAAGGAGAACGCCCCCCATAACACAGGATCCGGGAATAAGATACCGCTGATCATCCCCGATAATTCTTCTAACCATATGGGGGCAAACAAGACCGACAAATCCTATTACTCCAAGAAATGCCACGAGAACGGCTGTAACTAGTGCAGAAAGGGTCATCCCAAATAACCTTATCCGTTCAACATTCACACCTAGCCCCTTTGCAGTTTCATTCCCAGCATCAATGGCATTGTAGTTCCATCGATTGCAGAGGAAATAGATACACGAAAGGACAACAATCACAGTCATCAGGGCAAGTTCAGACCAACCTGCCCTGCTGACATCACCAAAAGTCCAGAAGACGACTGCTGCGAGTTGGGTGTCTGATGCAAAGTACTGTAAAAACATAGTTCCGGCAGTAAACAGGGATGAAAGGGCAACACCAGTGAGAACCATTACTTCCGGAGATGCACCCCTGATCCGTGATATCAGGAGAATTATTGCGGTTGCAATCATGCAGAAGATAAAAGCCGAAATAGTCGTGACATAAGGATTATTTATTGTAATTGGATTTGCTATCGTTGACTGTATTTTTCCTGCTCCAAAAAAAATAACCGAGACTGCAGCACCAAATGCACCCGCATTGGAGATACCTAAGGTAAAAGGAGAGCCAAGAGGATTACGAAGAATGGATTGCATGGTTACGCCGGCAACTGAAAGTCCTACTCCTGCAACAATAGCCGTAATTGCTTGTGGGAGTCGGATATTCCAGATTATGGCATCATACTTGTGATTTACATTCTGACCGAGCAGGGTCATAAGTACATCATAAGGCGGGATGGCGACCGCACCCACTGATATTGAAAGGATAAACAGGATGAATAAAAGTATAACTCCAAACATAATCCATAGGAATTTTACCCGGACATATCCAAGGTAATCCGCAGGGACTTCTCCATCAGCGACATGCATGTTTGTCACCTCTGGGAAAAAAAGTAAAATGAGTGTTCATAGTAGCATCAAAGAGAGATTTGAGTAAATCCCATGTTTTTATACTGGGAATTAATCTGCTTGAGTGGAGAAGCACCAAGGAATTTAGTCATAATCTCATCTGTTTTCTTTTCCAGATCAATATCTGCAAACTTGTCTGGATAGACCGTTTTTCCAATAAAGTAGGCATCTGCTAGGACATTTTCGTAATTAGTGTTATAGAAGTTGTATGGAAGAACTCCATATACATTCCCGTTCTTTATTGCAGACAATCCCTGTAATGCAGGATCATTCTTCAGTTCGCCAATCCCGCCTTCACTGTCCATCTGGAGTGTTCCAACATCCATAAACAGGTATTCAGGATCCCAGTCAACAATTGCTTCTTTGGCAACGTCAGCATGTTGAGTACCCATTTTCCCGGCAACATTCTTTACATGTGTCCAAATGAATGGTGGATAGGCTGGTTCCGTAGAGATGATCCCATGAGCTCCTGCATAACTGACACCCCCAACATAAGCGGTTTTCTGTTCAGATTCCGGAATATCTTTTGTCCGGGTTTCAAGATCAGAAATAGTTTCTTCGATATAGGTGATGAGTTCATCAGCCCGTTCTTTCTTCCCGATTACATCGCCCATAATCCGAAGAGCACTGAACATCTCTGCCTGTTCCTTTGCGTCACGAAGTGATCCGTAGGGAATCATTACAACAGGAATTTTTGTCTTTTCAGTCAGTTTGTTTCCTTCTTCTGCATTTGTAGTGGCAGTTGTTCCAGAGCCGGTAAGACCGGTTTTAAAGACAAGCTGTGGAGCAATCCCAATAATTTTTTCAGGATCATCTTTCCCTCTAAATTCACCAAATAACGGGTAATCCTTAAATTGAGGATTGAGTAGAGCATATCCCCGGGCATCCATGGTCTGTGGTTCTTTTTCAATACTATCGACACCAACAATGAGATCCTGTCCTCCAAGATAAGTAAGGTATCTCAGGCATCCAGAGCCGGAACACAATACTTCTTTGACTTCAGCAGGAATGGTTACTGATCTGCCATATCCGTCTGTAATGGTCTTTTCTGGTCCTGTTGTTTCGGCTGCCCATGCTGGTATTGCAAGAAGAGAAATTAGCAGCATACATGCTAAGAAGAATGTCTTGATTTGTGTCATGTTTTCACTCACATAAAAAAATTATAGGTAATATTTTCCCTAACTCCAGTATTCTCAAATCATTCCCAGAACTTTGTACGGGTTGTTTCCCGCTGTCTTTAATTCAGTTAAAAGTTTTTCATCAACCTCAAATTCTTTGAGGGTTTTTATGGCACTTTCAGGTTTGTCGACATAATCCATCATGCCAATATCCTGAACCAGTTTTGGAGCCCATGCAGGTCCGGTCCAGTTCGCAACCCCCAATTCTTGACTGATTGTATCAAAATCAAATCCGAGGGCAATACCCTTACCTTTTAATGAAACACTATTCCATTTGACAATAATTCCTGCAGGACGAATGCCATACTTTGCTTTTACTGCTGCCTCATCTTCAGGACTTAAAGCCATGACATACATACTGTTTTTACCTGGAGTACTGTCCCAGATCATTTGGTATGCATCTTCCTTACACCAGTTCGGACATCCAATATCAATATAGGTCTCCGCAGACTGATTTGTAATTGGCATGACCTTTTCAACATATTTTATGATCATATATCCGCTGGTAACACCAGGGCAGAGGTGGTCATGAAATGCAGCTGCGTTCATAAAGTCATATCCTGCGCCAGCAGCCCAGACATTGGAAATACCGATAAGGGAAAATTCATTTCCGCTGAATTTTTTCTTGTTAAATGTCGTATTTCCTTCATTCGGATTAGCAAGCATCTTATCTAGATCCACCTGCATGAGTGAAATCTGTGAGAAGGCCTTATCAGCAGCAAGAGATTTGCGGTCTTCGGTACTCATGGAGTAAAAAGCAGCATCCGGCTCCATATATGCAGCCATCCCTGAATCCTTGTTAAAGAAATAGAACCAGAGTGGTTTCCAGTTTGGTCTGTTTACCTGGAAGAGATTATTGTTACCATTGGATAGCCTGGAAACATCGGTTATCCCCGTAAGTGCATGTTCAGTGGTTTTTCCCTTTACCATTGCATGACCTGCATTGGTAAGACCCAGGATGTTGTCTGCTCCTGGCTCAAAATTTAGAAGATCCATTCCTACTTCTGCAGCCCGCGACCCGAGATCATACATAAGATCATCTTCAGCAAGAGCTGAAATAGGGAGTAATAGGCAGCAAAATGCCAGTAGGAGGGTATACATTCGTTTCATGCGATTCCTCATTCATCCGGAATGATTGTCTTTTAATGCCGTTTAGATGTTTTTCCAAGATTGCATCATGAATGAAACATACATGTTATGTCGCAATATTCTTGAAAACCACATCCCATTTAGTTATACTATTGCTATGAAATTTATAACTTTTGAAAATGATCAATTATTTTGTTACAATTGTGATGATAATATTGATAATTTTTCAATTATTGTTGTAAAAATCTGAATAAATAATGATTCACATCATACTCAAGAACAGTATTTCGATGCATATAAGAATCCTTCAGGATAACGTAAGTGTATGTGTTCACCTCAATCAGTACAGGAACCAAAAGGAGAGTTCATTACCTACGAAGAAGCAGTCAGGTTTCATGGACATTCATGTGGAGGGCTTTCATCCGGGTATCGTGTTGCCATTGCTGCCATGAAGGCACTCGGGGTTGAACGCCCAAAAGATGAAGAGTTAGTTGCTATTGCAGAGACTGACGCCTGTGGTGTGGATGCTATTCAGATGGTCACCGGATGTACGGCTGGCAAAGGGAATCTTATTATTCATGATTATGGAAAACATGCATTCACATTTTACTGTCGAAGAAGTGACAAAGCGGTACGTGTTGTTACAAATCTTGATGATGTGTTACCAAGAAAAGAGATGGATGCATTACGACCAAAGGTCTTTTCAGGGCAGGCTACTGAAGAAGAGATGAAACAGTTTCAAACATTATCTGATCAGGCTTCAGATGCAATCCTTCATGCTCCGGAAGAAAAAATTATAAAAATTACATTTATAGATATGGAACCTCCGAAAAAAGCCCGGATATTCAAGTCAATACCCTGTGAATGTTGTGGTGAAATGGTTGCTGATGCAAAAACCCATGAACTTAATGGGAAGCGTGTGTGCATGCCGTGTTATATTTCAGCAACCAACTCATAGTTCTCCCTTAATAATTTATCAATTTTTGATATTCTCTTAATCCTCGTTCTTAAATTTTTCAAAGTATTTCCTGATTGACTCTCAATTAAATTTATTTTTTCCTAATACAAAATAACTGAGATTAATACGTGGTTACACAACATGAATTATTTCAGCCTGATACATAAAGAACGGGTATTTATAAAATATTGTTCGAGATCTTACCAAACCTACAGAAAAGAGAACCCAATAGCAGAATCGGCTGTTTCTCCGGTTATTGGAATAATGCTTATGCTTATTGTCACCGTAATTCTTGGAGCCATAATCAGCGGATATGTCGGAGGGATGTCAGAGACCAAAAGTCAACCACCCCAGTTAGTTATGCAAACCGAGGCGTGTAGATCTCCGAATTTAAATGTGACTATGATGGTTTTATCGGCAGGAGATGGAATTCCAACAAAGGATATCAAAGTTATTACATCCTGGGGAACGAATCATGGGAATTCGACCTTTGGAACATCAGGTATCTACCCTACCGGATTAGGTCCAGGTATAAAAGGGTCAGAAGGTTCCGATCATTTTGGAAATTACACCCTTCTTGGAGGAACCCGAATGTTCATTAATAGTACAGACTCCCGAGCTGGATTTCTTGGAGAGGATTACGAAGATCTGGGTACCGGCGATCCTTTTCGCATTCGGTTCATTCATCTACCATCTCAAAGTACGATTTATGATCAGCAGGTAATAGTGGGTGAATGCTGATGAAAGCAGAGTCAGCGGTTTCTCCGGTAATAGGGGTTCTGCTTATGCTGACGTTAACTCTCATTATTGCAGCGATAG
Organism: Methanospirillum hungatei; assembly: GCF_019263745.1. Classification (NCBI taxonomy): domain Archaea; kingdom Methanobacteriati; phylum Methanobacteriota; class Methanomicrobia; order Methanomicrobiales; family Methanospirillaceae; genus Methanospirillum; species Methanospirillum purgamenti. Next base: position 1,102,235 of record NZ_CP077107.1, on the reverse strand, counting down.
TGAATAGTTTTGCCGGGGGTTTAATGCATACAAAAGATAAATCTCCCGTAGTAACACTTCAGTCAGAATTTCACCGTGAAGATGGAAAGAAATGGAATCTTACCATACATCATATATCAGGGGATCCTCTGCCAACCTGTTGTGTGAATCTTATTATTCGTCCTTCTAAGACATTTTCCTGTGGATATGGAACGATAAAAGAATTGGATCGGGAAAATATCAAATTAAATACCAGTTCAGATAAGTCCTGGGCTGAAGGGATCTCATCCATGCATGCTGGGGACATCCATGTTATTTCCGGGACAAATGATGATATTGATCAAAAAATTCAGCCTCCTGGAGTAGATTTTCTGGAAGAAAGTTCGATAGGGAATACCTTCTATCTCGAATTTTATTATGACCGAAATCTCATCGCCAGATCAGAAGTATTAATTCAACCCTGAAAAAAACGACATGATGTAGCCATCAGGCTCGACCTATGAAAAACAGTTAAGGTACCGAGCTTTACAGAATAATGGGCAGAGCAGGCTGTTCAAATTTTAGGATATAATCCTGGGAAAAAAACTAACCGTTAAATTGCTCTCGCAGGCTAAAGTGCGACTTTGATCGCGGATGACAAATTGGCCTGTTAGGCAATTCATCTGCCCATTATCAGTGATAACTATGACTGAGCAACTTCATATAGCCGCTGGTCTTGACCTTCACAAGTCTTTTCTAATTGCCACAATCCTGACATTAACTGGCGAAAAAATTGTTGACCGCTTTAACCGAACACAGCCTGGATTAATGGCATTAAAGAATTGGATCGTGACCCATAATGTTCAGGCAGTAGGATGTGAATCAACAAGTGATTATTGGATTCAGATTTACGATCTTCTAAGTCCAATCTGTGATGTGATTGTTGGAAATGCACGGGACATGAAAGCTCTCTCACATAAAAAAACAGATAAGATCGATTCTGAGTTTATTGCTACAATTACTCTGAAAGGAATGATTCATCCCTCTCGAATATTTCCACGAGAACATCGTGAATTTCGTTCAACGATTCGATTAAGACATAAATTAGTTCAAAAGCGTTCATCCATCAAGAATGAAATTCATCATATTCTTGATTCAGAGTTATTCCGACTCTCTTCAGTTTTATCGGACATTTTTGGTAAATCGGGTAGTTTAATCATGAGAGGGATTCTCAATAATATTGCAATTGACGACATTGTGAGTCTTCTCCCTGCATCAGTTACGAAGAAAGAAGAAGCATTAAGAGAAGTTTTAGAAACTACACTCTCTGAAGGTGCACTAGAACGACTTGCTTCATGTCTTCAGATAATAAAGATTCTGAATGAGGAAATTGCCAGTTTAACAAAAATTTCAACGAGCTATGCAGTAACTAATTTTCCAAGGGAATTTGGAATACTTAAATCCGTTCCAGGAATTGGAGATATTGTTGCAATCACCCTTCTTGCAGAAATTGGAGATGTAAGAGATTTTTCCTCAGGTGATAAATTATCAAGTTGGTTAGGGATGGTACCCAGAGTATACCAATCTGCTGATAAACTTCGGACCGGATCAATCACTAAGCGGGGTTCGAAGATTGCTAGATGGATCCTTATTCAAGCAGCACATGCAGCAGTCAAGTCAAGGGATAACGATTTCAAAACGTTCTATTCCTCAAAAAAGGACATTATTGGTGCAGGGAAAGCTATTGTTAGTGTCGCAAGAAAGATGGTAGTCATTATCTGGCATCTTTTGACGAATGATGAAATTTACGAAGACACTCAGTATCAATCAATGAAGCAGTCAAAAAAAGTTTATATTAAGATTCCGAAAAAAACTTCGATTGAGGAAGTTTTACGATTATTAAGTGAGGCAGCAGTAATTCTTAAAGAACCAGACCCAGAAACTGGTTAACCCGATCTTAGTTGACCGGGTTTTTCATGACAAAGCCCGGATATTCAAGTCAATACCCTGTGAATGTTGTGGTGAAATGGTTGCTGATGCAAAAACCCATGAACTTAATGGGAAGCGTGTGTGCATGCCGTGTTATATTTCAGCAACCAACTCATAGTTCTCCCTTAATAATTTATCAATTTTTGATATTCTCTTAATCCTCGTTCTTAAATTTTTCAAAGTATTTCCTGATTGACTCTCAATTAAATTTATTTTTTCCTAATACAAAATAACTGAGATTAATACGTGGTTACACAACATGAATTATTTCAGCCTGATACATAAAGAACGGGTATTTATAAAATATTGTTCGAGATCTTACCAAACCTACAGAAAAGAGAACCCAATAGCAGAATCGGCTGTTTCTCCGGTTATTGGAATAATGCTTATGCTTATTGTCACCGTAATTCTTGGAGCCATAATCAGCGGATATGTCGGAGGGATGTCAGAGACCAAAAGTCAACCACCCCAGTTAGTTATGCAAACCGAGGCGTGTAGATCTCCGAATTTAAATGTGACTATGATGGTTTTATCGGCAGGAGATGGAATTCCAACAAAGGATATCAAAGTTATTACATCCTGGGGAACGAATCATGGGAATTCGACCTTTGGAACATCAGGTATCTACCCTACCGGATTAGGTCCAGGTATAAAAGGGTCAGAAGGTTCCGATCATTTTGGAAATTACACCCTTCTTGGAGGAACCCGAATGTTCATTAATAGTACAGACTCCCGAGCTGGATTTCTTGGAGAGGATTACGAAGATCTGGGTACCGGCGATCCTTTTCGCATTCGGTTCATTCATCTACCATCTCAAAGTACGATTTATGATCAGCAGGTAATAGTGGGTGAATGCTGATGAAAGCAGAGTCAGCGGTTTCTCCGGTAATAGGGGTTCTGCTTATGCTGACGTTAACTCTCATTATTGCAGCGATAGTGAATAGTTTTGCCGGGGGTTTAATGCATACAAAAGATAAATCTCCCGTAGTAACACTTCAGTCAGAATTTCACCGTGAAGATGGAAAGAAATGGAATCTTACCATACATCATATATCAGGGGATCCTCTGCCAACCTGTTGTGTGAATCTTATTATTCGTCCTTCTAAGACATTTTCCTGTGGATATGGAACGATAAAAGAATTGGATCGGGAAAATATCAAATTAAATACCAGTTCAGATAAGTCCTGGGCTGAAGGGATCTCATCCATGCATGCTGGGGACATCCATGTTATTTCCGGGACAAATGATGATATTGATCAAAAAATTCAGCCTCCTGGAGTAGATTTTCTGGAAGAAAGTTCGATAGGGAATACCTTCTATCTCGAATTTTATTATGACCGAAATCTCATCGCCAGATCAGAAGTATTAATTCAACCCTGAAAAAAACGACATGATGTAGCCATCAGGCTCAACCTATGAAAAACAGTTAAGGTACCGAGCTTTACAGAATAATGGGCAGAGCAGGCTGTTCAAATTTTAGGATATAATCCTGGGAAAAAAACTAACCGTTAAATTGCTCTCGCAGGCTAAAGTGCGACTTTGATCGCGGATGACAAATTGGCCTGTTAGGCAATTCATCTGCCCATTATCAGTGATAACTATGACTGAGCAACTTCATATAGCCGCTGGTCTTGACCTTCACAAGTCTTTTCTAATTGCCACAATCCTGACATTAACTGGCGAAAAAATTGTTGACCGCTTTAACCGAACACAGCCTGGATTAATGGCATTAAAGAATTGGATCGTGACCCATAATGTTCAGGCAGTAGGATGTGAATCAACAAGTGATTATTGGATTCAGATTTACGATCTTCTAAGTCCAATCTGTGATGTGATTGTTGGAAATGCACGGGACATGAAAGCTCTCTCACATAAAAAAACAGATAAGATCGATTCTGAGTTTATTGCTACAATTACTCTGAAAGGAATGATTCATCCCTCTCGAATATTTCCACGAGAACATCGTGAATTTCGTTCAACGATTCGATTAAGACATAAATTAGTTCAAAAGCGTTCATCCATCAAGAATGAAATTCATCATATTCTTGATTCAGAGTTATTCCGACTCTCTTCAGTTTTATCGGACATTTTTGGTAAATCGGGTAGTTTAATCATGAGAGGGATTCTCAATAATATTGCAATTGACGACATTGTGAGTCTTCTCCCTGCATCAGTTACGAAGAAAGAAGAAGCATTAAGAGAAGTTTTAGAAACTACACTCTCTGAAGGTGCACTAGAACGACTTGCTTCATGTCTTCAGATAATAAAGATTCTGAATGAGGAAATTGCCAGTTTAACAAAAATTTCAACGAGCTATGCAGTAACTAATTTTCCAAGGGAATTTGGAATACTTAAATCCGTTCCAGGAATTGGAGATATTGTTGCAATCACCCTTCTTGCAGAAATTGGAGATGTAAGAGATTTTTCCTCAGGTGATAAATTATCAAGTTGGTTAGGGATGGTACCCAGAGTATACCAATCTGCTGATAAACTTCGGACCGGATCAATCACTAAGCGGGGTTCGAAGATTGCTAGATGGATCCTTATTCAAGCAGCACATGCAGCAGTCAAGTCAAGGGATAACGATCTCAAAACGTTCTATTCCTCAAAAAAGGACATTATTGGTGCAGGGAAAGCTATTGTTAGTGTCGCAAGAAAGATGGTAGTCATTATCTGGCATCTTTTGACGAATGATGAAATTTACGAAGACACTCAGTATCAATCAATGAAGCAGTCAAAAAAAGTCTATATTAAGGTTCCGAAAAAAACTTCGATTGAGGAAGTTTTACGATTATTAAGTGAGGCAGCAGTAATTCTTAAAGAACCAGACCCAGAAACTGGTTAACCCGATCTTAGTTGACCGGGTTTTTCATGACAAATTATTTTTTACCCACCACAATTAGTCCATATGGATGAGCAATAACCTGTACCCAGGTGAACCCGATATCCTGTAATAGAATCTCTAATTCATCTTTGGTATACGCTGCCTGAACTGATGTCTGAAAGCCCTTTTTTATTTCAGGGCCCTGACAACTACCCAGCATGAATTGATAGATCTCCAGTGACAGATCCCTTCGGAGATCACTTACACTGAATGTACTGCCTGGCTTTAAAACCCGGAATATCTCAGAAAAAACTTTCTCCGGATCTTCCCATTCATGCATGGATCCGTTTGAAAATGCACGATCAAAAGCATTGTCCTCGAATGGCATCGAAAGAGCATTTCCTTCCTTATAGATGACACGTTCCGAAAGATTATATTCATGGCTGTTCTTCTCTGCCAGGCGAATCATTGCGGAGCTGATCTCCAGACCGGTCAGGAAGGTTCCTGTGGTATGCTTGAGCCATTCAAGACCGAAGTATCCAGGCCCCGGACCAATTTCAAGGGCATTATCTCCTGCTTTTGTTGTCCGGACAAGTTCTTCAACCGGGAGGTGGCCGTCATCCCGAAGCCCTCTTTGCATATGGTCATACTGCTCTACGGTTATTTCATCCTGAATTCCGTCTGATGTTTCTGGTATTCTGGGTTTTACTGTCATGTGTTCCTCTTTTATGTCTGTTTCACGGTGATGTGCATATCGTGTATCAACAACTTCTTCTAACCTGAGCAGTCTGCCATTTCGCCTTTGTATGAGCGGGATACGGTTCTGGGTTCCCGTTTCCCGGAATGATCTCATCGACGAAGTAAAACTGGCAGTATCATGTACGCCTGAAAACCGTGCACAGAGGTCAGCAAACTGTTTTTGTTCATCGGGTGTTAACCTGGAAAGACCGGATTCGAGAAATCCATAGATCTTTTCTTCAGTAGAAAGGACCCATTCCTCACCTTTCTCAGTAGGTATCACCTGAATACTCCGTCTGTTCTCTGAATCAGGAGCCCTTTTGACATATCCCTCACGTTCAAGATAATTGACCAGATCTGTTGCAGAGCTGGGGGATATTTCAAGCATCCCTGCAATATCTCCCATACAAATCCTGGAAAAATATGATGAGTAGAGTATCTCAATCGCCCCCGGACTGAGAAGGTTTTTTCTCCCTTTATTTGTTCCAAAGATCATACTCACGACCGTTGAAACAAATCCCAGGGAGAGCCGTAATCTGGATGTTGGATCCATCTGCATATAATTAGGATATCCGTAATGATATAAATATTACGGGTGGCCGTAATGAGTGTCTGAAATCATATATTCAAGTTCTCATACTTGGCAGAAAAAAATCATGAAAACATTGGAATATTACAAGATCCATATGATAGAAAACAGGAGGGTCATATGTGCGAATTCACCGTATATGTAAAAAACGCAGATTCTGAAGAGCAGGAGAAGATAACCCGGAATATTGTTGGTGCAATAAAAAAAGACAACTCTGTTACTCTCATGGATGTTCTGGGAAATTCTCAGGTCGTTGAGAACGTATACATCGAATCGGTGAGTACGATGAAACAGGAGTTGATTCTTAGGAAGTTGAGTTAACCAAAGGTTGTTTCGAGTGTTACATAATCCAATAAGGCGAATTATTATTTTTTAGCCCTAATACTGTCATCTTAAATTGAAGTAACTGATTATTCAGATGGGGCTGTGACACCATTAAGAACATTTATGATTACATTTTTTTTCAGATATCTATTCGTTTGTAACGAACAGTAACCCTATGAAAAAACCACCCGATCAAAAATTCATATTGAGGTAATTATCTCAATTGTGACATTGATTTGAAATTTTCACTTTGCAAAACCTTTTTGCGACCTTCTCGCTTAGTATGTAATGTTGAAACAAGAAAACCCCCTTATCTATCTGAATAACGCTGCAACCAGCTGGCCAAAACCGCCGGAAGTAATTCAAGCCGTTCAGGAATCATTGGAACTACCCTTTGGTGGGGGTGGAAGAGGAACCGGCAAAGCCCAAAGAGATTATCTGACCGAAGGACGGGAAACGGTAGCACATTTCTTTGGAGAAGATTCCCCGGATAAAATCGTCTTCTCGTCGAATGCAACCGATGCCTTAAATACTCTCATTCATGGATTTGCTGCATCACAAACCGAAAAATTCCATGTAATAACGACCACTCTTGAGCATAATTCGGTGCTAAGGCCCCTTCATCATCTGGAAAAAACCGGTGCGATAGAACTGGATCATATCCCCTTTTCCAATACACAGGTAAATCCTGAATCCATCATGGAAGCGGTGACTGATAAAACCCGTCTGGTGGTAATGAATCATGGGAGCAATGTCCTTGGATCGGTTCAGGACATCCGTGCCGTTGGGGAGTATCTGCATGATAAAGATATTTTCTTTATCGTTGACGGATCACAAACCGCCGGACATATTCCCCTGAACCTCTCCTCCCTGGAATTGGATGCCTTTGTGTTTACCGGGCATAAAGGTCTTTATGGAATGCCGGGTATTGGAGGTTTTTGCATTCGAAATCCCGATCCTGTTCTTCCGGTCCGGATGGGAGGGACCGGCACTGATTCCGGATCTCTTGATCAACCGATCGATCTGCCTGAGCGATATGAGATAGGAACTCACAACTATCCGGGTGTTGCGTCCCTGATTGCAGGAATTTCGTTCCTCCAGACGATCGGGATGGATGCTCTTCGGAGGAGATCAGATCGTCAAATTGAGTTTTTCATGAAAGAACTCTCATCAGAACCAGGGATTACCATCTATAATCCTGAGCCTGATCTTCCGATTATTGCTTGCAACATCATCGGACTGGATAATGATGATGTGGGTTATATCCTTGCCAGAAAGGACAATATCGTTGTCAGAACCGGTCTTCATTGTGCTCCATTGCTGCATAAGACAATTGATGATGGAGCAGGATGTGTACGAATCAGTCCTTCATGGTTTACGACTGATGAAGAATGCCAGATAGCAGCAGATGCTATAAAGGAGATTGCCCACCATGCGGATTCTCAGATCTAATCGCCATAAATATTGTGCTGACGGTTCGTTTATGAAAGAATTTATTCTAGACACAGAAGTCACTCCTGTATTTCTCGAATTTTTAAAACACTACGGAAGTCTCGAGATGCTCCCCGGTCTAGGAGAGGGCTTTTATAAATTTGAAAAGACTGATTGTTTTTCGATCAAGGGTTTTCTGAACGAATCAAGTTTTGAAGTGCGATTTAAAAAAGAAGTGATGGAGTTCACCTCTGATTTTCTCTATTCAATACTGTACTGTTACCAGAATGGCAAACCTGACTACACCACATTAAACCGTCGTGATGCTGCTCTTATGGAGCGTGTGAAAACCCGGTTACATGGAAATAAATCCTGATTTCATGCCTCTCACCGTTTTTGAAGAGTATGCTGAGGAGTATGATCAGTGGTTCTCTTATAACCGCGAGATCTATCTGGATGAATTAAGACGGATCAGGCAGGCCATCGGTGATATCCCTTCTCCTGCTCTTGAAATCGGGGTTGGCAGTGGACGGTTTGCAGAGCCGCTGGGTATTCGGTTTGGTATTGAACCGTCCTGGGCACTTGGTGTAATGGCGAAAGATAGAGGAATTGAGGTTATTCGTGCTGTGGGAGAAGCAGTTCCTGTTCAATCTTCAATCTTCCGGATGGTCGTTATGATTACCGTTCTCTGTTTTCTGAAAAAACCTGAAGAAACCTTTCGTGAGGTTCATCGGATTTTCATGCATGATGGGAAGCTTCTTGTTGCATTTATTGAAAAAGGAGGGATTATTGCAGAGCGATATCTTATCCATCCGGATAAGGGAAGGTTTCTCTCTCAGGCCAGGTTTTATAATCATGATGAGGTGATTCGCATGATCACCAGGACCGGATTTGATCTCGTATCAGTCGATTGCAGACTCGGATTTTGTATTCTGACATTTCATAAAGGAGACATAGTCTGAAAATATTCCTTGCAAGAGTCTGTTATCCCCAAATCGGATCATCACCAAAATGCTCCTGCCAGTAATCCATTGATCGGGAGATATGCCGTTTTTTATCTCCTTCATCTGGAAAGGTAACCTGGTAATTCATACAGTAATCGACAAGAATTTCATATGCCTCTTTATACCGGATCATCATCTCATGGGATTGGTCAGGTTCATGTGCAGATACATCCGGGTGCCATTCCCTGACTAATTCATGGTATCTTTTCCTGATCTCTATCATGCTGGCTTTATCAGAAAATCCAAGTAATTTAGCAGCTTGTTGAAGAGTAATGTCCGGTGTCGTTTTCATGGTGAAAAACTCTCAGGTATAATGGTGCACCATTATTGCATTGTATCGTTGGAGTAATCTTTTGATTGGATGATCTTCAGAAGTTCACCCGGGCCTGATACAATCTGGGCACCTGATGACAAGAGTCTTTTTATGGTATCTGTCGCAACTCCGCCTGTAAAATCCGGAAGATATGGTCCTGAAGAAGGAAGAATACAGATTATCTTTTTTGGATCAATCTGTTCAAGAATCCTGATATTCGGATAATTCCCCCACCCAACCGGCATAGAAGTAACTATGACAAAATCGGTTTTTTGAATCAGTTCGGTCAGTTTTTCTTCCATTTCGAGGGAAATACGGGAAAATGGTGGTTCTGCAAGAGTTGGAATATCATATTTTCTTGCAATCAGGCAGTCTGAATCATTTTCACCCAATACTCCACAACTGAGTGGATATCCGGATCTGCTCAAAATTGAGATAAGGTACGATCCTGTCCCCCCACCGGAAATCAGGTGAATCCTGGGTTTATGAATATCTGATTTTTTCCACTCTTCCTCGACATACATATAGGGTGTCCCGGTTGCAGGGTTGATATCGATAACCGGTTGTATCTTGAATACCTCGTGTATGAGTTCGGTGGTCAGAACTTCCTCAGGTTTTCCGTATGCCCGTATCCTGCCCTCATACATGAGCACAATCTGATCACAGTATGCAGCAGCCAGGTTAATATCGTGAAAAATCCCAATTACGGCTCTTTTATCTCGTGAAGTCTCACGAATAATCCTGATGAGTTCATACTGGTGATGAATGTCAATATGGGCGAAGGGTTCATCAAGGAGCAGAAGAATTGGATCCTGGGCAAGCACACGGGCGATCATGACTCTTTGTCGTTCACCTCCGGAAAGTTCTGTAACTGGTCGGTCTGCTAAAGAATCAGTGCCTGTAACTAGAAGTGCTCTTCTTACTGCATCATGATCTTCTTGTGATGGAGATTGAAACCGGTCTATATGTGGATTTCTTCCCATCATAACAACCTCATATACCGGGTATCTGAATTTTATCTCACACTCCTGGGGCACATACCCCACATGTTTTCCAAAATCACGGAATGAATAGGACTCAAGGGAATTTCCCAATAATACCACTTCTCCATTTCGGAATGAAAGGGATCGGGCTATCACCTGCATAAAGGTACTTTTCCCTGAACCATTTGGGCCAATAATACCAATAAAACTCTGTTCGTCAATTTTCAATGATATTTCTTTGAGAATATCCTCTTGTTCATATCCAGCACAGAGGGAGTTAATATCCAGGATGGTATTATTCATAAATCCGACCTCCGGCGAATCAACATGAGAAAGAAAGGTGCACCAAAAAATGCGGTCACAATCCCGACCGGAAGATCTCCAAGCCATGTTCGTGATACGGTGTCGGCACAGATCAAGAGCAGTGCACCACATCCAAGTGATGCTGGAATAAGAATCCTGTGATCCGGACCGGTAATAATCCTCATGATATGGGGAGCGACCAGACCGATAAATCCGATTGATCCAGATACAGAGACTGCAAGGCCGGTAATTCCTGCTGATACTCCAAGAAGAAGGATCTTTGTTTTTTCCGGATCTATACCGAGGGTTCGTGTCTCTGCCTCTCCACAGGACATAATGTTGAGATCCCGGGAGAAAAGAATTAGTATTCCTGCTGGTATCAAGGTGATAAGCAACAGGGGAATATCAGCCCATGATGCATTCCATAATCCACCCATAAGCCAGAACATGATCTGATGCATGTTATTTCCGGAAAAGACAAGACATACGGATACTACTGAGGAAAAAAACATGGATACTGCTATTCCGGTAAGGAGAAGATTTCCTGTGGAGATACGCCTGTTTTGTGCAGCAAGAATATAGACCAGAAATGCTGATCCGATTGCACCAAAAAACGCTGCCACTGGCACGAGAAGAGCCATTCCAGCAATTATCGCCAGTGATACGCCCACTGCACCACCTGCGGAGGTTCCTAGGGTGTAGGGGTCTGCCAGATCATTGCGAAAGAGTGTCTGCATTGCAGCCCCGGCACAAGCAAGTCCGGCCCCGACGAGTGCAGCGGCAATTGCTCTCGGTAACCTGATATCAAACAAAATCTGATAGTGGGTTTTGTCAGTCAGCGTTCCAGTTAAAAAATCAATGATAGATACCTGCACCGGACCGGTGATAACTGATACCAGAACGGCAATCAGAACAGCACAGCCAAGAACAATTAGAATGAGAGAACTTCGTATGGTATTCATAGGATCAGAGGAGACTGTTTTCAAATAATTTTTACCTAACGAAAGATAAGTACTTATGTTATGATGAACCAGTGGGTCCTCTCTAACAACGAGGAAAAAAATAAACGAAAAACATTGCCGTGGATGATTTCTCTTGTAATTATCCTCTCCTTCTGTATCATTCCCGTATATGGTGAACTACAGAATGATCCTTCTACGCCATGGCCGCGGAATATCCAGGATGATCAACAACAGGCGGTTATCATACAATCCCCACCAGAACGAATTGTCTCTCTTGCCCCATCCAATACCGAAGTTTTGTTTGCTCTGGGTCTTGATGATCGGATCGTGGGAGTTACCGATTATTGTGATTATCCACAGCAAGCTCTTGAAAAAAGTAAAATCGGAGGGTTTTCAACCGTCAGTATTGAGAAAGTTATAGCTCTAGAACCGGATCTAGTCGTGTCATCATCAGGCAATAACCAGGAAACGATTGATCGGGTAAAGGAACTTGGCATTCCGGTGTATTATGCTGATGCAGAAAACCTCGATGGAATATATAGGAATTTTGAAAACCTTGGATTTATTACAGGGACTTCGGATAAGGCTTTAAAAATCGTATCCTCATTAAAGGAACGTGAAGAAAAGGTTCGGGAAGCAGGAGCATCTCTTTCAGATAAGCCGGTTGTTGCGCACGTTATCTGGTATGATCCCATTTATGTGAGTGGAAAAGATACATTCCAGGACGAACTCATTCAGATTGCTGGAGGAGTCAACGCATTTTCAGATAAACAGTCACATGCGATTGCAAATATTGAGGAATTTATCAATAAAAACCCGGATATTCTCATGATTAATTCCGGGAGCGGTATGGGAGGCAACTCTTCCGAGATAATTGAGTATTTTAAAACTGAACCCCGGTTGTCTGGGCTATCTGCCATAACATCAGATAATATCATAACTGTTGAGAGCAGTGTTGCAGACCGGGCCGGGCCACGTCTGTGGGATCTGTTAGAAGAAATTGCTCCAAAGATCAGAGGGTTATAATTTCCTCTAACTTAAAGTGTTCTTCTGTGTTTTGATCTTTCCTACAAATTCTTCTTTTGATTTACTCGTAAATTCATGAACCAGGTAATCTGGTTTTATTACTTCGATTATTTTTTTACACCATGGATCTGAGAAGGGCCGGTGTTCATCAAGTTTTGAAACCATAGGCATGAGCAGAGAAATTTGATCCCCATATGAGAGACTTGAAAAACCGGATGGAGGTTTCCTGAAAAAGTTTTCTCTTTGATATACTCCGGATGTACTGCATTGGAAGTGTATTGCCTTCATCCGTTTTATGGTGCTCTCCGATAACCCGTCCAGTGCAGATATGACATACATAATTCCACCCTTTTCTGTCCTGATATCTCCTGCATTCATCATATGTCCGGTATCAAGGACAAAGATCCAGTTATCAAATTCGAGTTGTTCTGTAAAAAAATCCACTTCATCCTGTGATAAGAATGTCAGACCCGGCCACCAAAGGTTTTCAAACCCGATGGTCACCGGTGGCTCTCCACCGGGATAATTCATACAGACAGTATTCAGAAATGAGGCCGCAGAGGAGAGAACTTCATGGTGGGAATACCGGTGATTCCGGGTAAAAAATTCGTCCAGTTCAATGTGGGTGATATGAAAGACGGCGTATGCTGCACCAAGGTTTGCTGCTTTATCCAGATTATCACAAAATGTCCGGACGAGAGCCTCAGGTGTTGCTGCTCCATAATAATATGCCTGTTTGAATGGATCACATGCAGCAGGTACTGTTTCAGGTTCCCGCCAAAGTCGTATCCATCCAAGCCAGCCGGGGAGGTGAACTGATGAAATAAGATCCCGGGGAATCGTTTCGTCATATTCACCCCCCATCAGGAGTTCAACCCCCGAACATTCCATTTTATGAACAAAACTCCTGACATCTTCCCAGGAGTTGTTATACCGTTCCAAATCTATGGAATAGCCTGAAATATTAATAATTTCTTTCATGTTTTGATAATCGTTCAGTTTTTTCCATCAGTCATGGCAAGAATCTCCTCTACATATCGGAATCCCCCGGGTGGAATACTGAGTTGAAACATGGCTCCACACCCCTCCTTCCCAATCTCATATATGGAAATACCCGTAATGTCGAGAATGTCGCGGGTAAGAAATAATCCCATTCCGGTATTTTTTCCATGACTCCTGAGGAAAATCTTAGATTTCTCCTCTTCCGGAATGCCGGTACCGTCATCGCTCACATAAATGAATAATGAACCGTTTTTTTCTTCCGAAGAGAGCGTGATCTGTGAGATATCTCCATGGCGGATCGCATTCTCTATTAGATTATAGCAGACTTTTGGAAACAATGAATCTACATAGATCTCGATAGATTCTGGTATTGTCGAAAAAAATGTGATCCCTTGTGATTGTATAAGTGATGACAGTGCTAAAAACTCTTTTTGAACAGACATCCACTCCGGAGCAGTGGAACCAATATTCTGGTATGTTGAAGTGAATGAGATGTCGCGATCAATGAATTTTGCTGCATTCAAGGCTAGATTAATAAGATGCTGGGTTTCTGCATTCAGATCTGATTCTCCAGCAAGAGAGAGTGCACCCAGCAGTGATGTCAGGTGATTTTTAATGTCATGGCGTGTTATACCAGACATGAGATGGAGTTTTTTATTTGCCCTTTCGAGTGCCTGTTCAATTCTGATTTTTTCAGAAATGTTCCTTCCTCTTCCCAGCAGGGCTTCTTTCCCCTTGTATTCCACAATTCCAAAAGCAAATTCTATTGTTTTTATATCTCCTGTACGTGATAATACCCTTGCTGTATGTCTGAAAGTTTGTTTTTTCTCTTTGAGTGAAGTTACCATCTCCTGGATCATGGACTTTCTATCATCCGGAAGAATTATGTCCCATAAATCTATCCGGTAGAGATCTCCTTCTCCATACCCGGTCATTTCTGCACATGTCGGATTCATATAGAGTATCCGGTAATCCTGGATGATGAAAATACCATCATTACTGTTTTCAACAAGAGTGCGATATTTCAGTTCACTCTCCTCAAGTGCCCGTTGCCATTCGGCAAGAGTCTGGTAACTCTCCCGTAGTTCTTCCTGGGCAAGTTCAAGTTCTTCATATGACTGTGTAAGGGCTTCCTGCTGTCTTTGAAGTTCCTTTTCCATAGTTCTCAATTTCGTTACATCGCGAATCGTTTCTATAACACCAAAAAGTTCTCCGGTTGTTGTATGAAGGACTGAAGCAGTTTTCAGGTATGAATCTGATTCCTTGTTGAGAAAACGTCCGTCTGATAATCCGGTTATACTACTCTCGATGTAATTTAGGAATTCATAATCCTCTGGAATGGGATGAGAACCTGATAACAAATGATCTGCCAGTGTCTTTTGTCTGTCACCATAGAGAGATAATGCATGAATACCATCACGATTTCCAATGGCAGCACCCTGAGGGACTCCGGTAATTCGTTCCATCTCTTTATTCCATGCAATTACCGTTCCTGTATGATTAATTACAAACGCTGCATCTGGAAGATGATTGATAATATTCTCTAAATTTTTTCTTGAATCCCGCATTGACCGGAGAAGCCGAACCCGCTCAGTAGTATCCCGGAGAGATTCTATCGCTCCGGTAATACTCCCTTCAGAATCCCGAAGGACAGTAGCTTTAATCCAGAATATTCTCTCTATTCCATCCATCTGAATAGAGCAGGTACCGGTTATACCTGTATGATTTCGCACAATTTTCTGGTATTTTTCAGGTTCCGGAAGGTCATGAGTGAGAAGGTAATCTAATAAGAGTGGTCTTTTCTTTCCAAAAAAAGGGATTGAGTATGTATAATCCCCTGTACCCAGCATGGATTCTGCATTTACACCAGTTAATTCAACCATTGCTTCATTCCAGGCGATTACCGTACCGTTTGAATTGATAGCAAACGTTGGATCCGGAAGATGGCTGATAATATCTTTCATCTCCTGTCTAGATCGTTTAACCTCTTCAATGGATTGATGGCGTTGGATCGCACGAACCGTTACATGGGCAAGTTCACGAAATTGATCTGTACATCCACTTTTATGAAGATAATGATCTGCACCCCAGTTGAGGGCTTCAACTGCCATCTCTTCCCTGCTCTTGCCGGTAAAAAGGATAAATGGTGTCTTATCTCCTGTAGATCGAATATTAATCAAGAAGGTTATGCCATTTGATCCCGGCATTTCAAAATCTGAAATAATCGCATCATATTTCTTTTCCTGATGCATTATCAGACCGGTATCAGGATCTTCAGCCAAGTCAATTGAAAATTCACCAAATTTCGGAAGAAATAAACTGATGAGATCCCGGAATATCGGTTCATCATCAACATACAGGATAGAGTACATGGCGATCAGATCTGAAACCGGGAAAGGTTTTTCAGAACCACCCTGATTCCATCAATCATCTCTGAAACAGATCTGGATATCTCCTCCCCGGCTTTATATGAAACAGTAGTCTGTTCTGATATTAATTCAACTTCAGATCGTGTATCTTTTAATGTTTCTTCAAATTCCTGAATATTTGCAGTAATCTCTTCAACTGCAGCAGCCTGTTCTTCTGATTCTCCAGCAATTATCGATATTTGCTGGTGTAAACGGGATAACTGATCGTATATTTCATCAAAATCCTGTAAAGTATCCGTCATACTTTTTTGTCCGGATAAAGCATTATTAATTGTTTTTTCCATAACTCCCGTGACGGTTAATGACTGATTCTGTAAACCTCCAATAAGGATTGATATCTCTTCGGCTGAAGTAAATGTCTTATTCGCTAGAGATTTGACTTCTTCTGCTACCACTGAAAAACCCCTGCCTGCTTCTCCAGCACGTGCTGCCTCGATTGCTGCATTTAAAGATAGAAGATTGATCTGATCAGAGACATCACGAATCAGGTCTGTGATTTTTCCGATGTCATCCATTTTAATTCTTAAATCTCTAATAATCAATCCCAATTCTTCGGTAGACTTGGTAATTAAGTGGATAGATCCTGCAGTTTCATGAATTCTGGTAATACCTCTTTTTGTTATATCCTCCGTTTTAATCGATGTAGTACTGAGTTTTTCTGTCTGGGATGCAACGCTACTTACTGCAAGATTTAAATCTTCCATTCCTTTTCTAATCTGCCTGATTATATCAAAATTAGTCTCACTATTTTTTTGGATGTTATACACTGATTCTGTAAGGGTATGAGCTGATGACAATACAAATTCAGCATTTTTTTCTGTTTCATTCGTTTTGAGATTTAAATTGTCCATGGCTTTGGTAACCTCAGCCACTGCCTTTGAAACTTCTATTCCAATAGTATTGAGTGATTGTTTAAATGAAACAAAATTTCCAGATACTCCGATCCTCTCATCAAAAGATGCTGAGAAATTGCACGATGAGTATTGAGATGAAAGGGAAATCGCTGCCTCTAATGGTTTTTGGATCTGGTCCAGTGCCTTGTTTAGGGCAGTTAGGCATTCCTGAAATGTTCCCTTGGCAGTATCGACTGGGCAACGATATTTCAAATTCCCTTCAGTAGTGTTTTTTCCAAGAAGAGTGATATTTTCAAGGAGCTGCATGAAATTTATTCTCATTCTGGTAAGGGATGCAGCAAGGTAGTCATTATATGAGGCAAAAGGAATGTCATTCTGAAAATTTCCTTCCGACATGCAATGTATTATTTCAGCTTTTTGTTGGAATGATTCAACCATTTTCCTAAATGATTCAGCTAATCGGCCGGTTTCATCCTTTTCTCCATTTGAAATAGTGACTCGTAAATTCCCTTTTGCTATCTCTTCTGAAATATGGGTCAATTCATGAATGGGTCGTGAAACCTTCCCTGATATCCAAAACATAAGTAATATCCCAAGTATTGTTAGAACGCTCACAATGATACCAATTGATAGAATATTTCTCAATTCTTCATTCATGATAACAGATTCAGGGACCGATAAAGCAATTATCCAGGGTTTATCTGATCCATTTATTAAAAAAGGTGACAAAAGTAAAAAATTTCCTTCTGATCTGATGATTATTTTTCCCCCCTGATTCACTGATGAGAGAGCTGCAATAATTTGTTTATCCTGAGTAACCGTGCCAATTAATTCAGAATTACCTGTTGCAGCGAGTATCATACCTTCTGAATCAAAAATTGTCATCTTTCCCTTATCTTCAAAAGAATGGAAACTATCTGCATCCTTTTGTAGAGACGTCAATGGTATTTCTGTTCCGACAACGCCCGCAATTCCGTTTTCTGTAATAATTGGGACTGAAACAGAAACAATCATGGTATTAACATCCAAATATGGGGCAGAAACAAAAGGTTTGTGTGTAGTTTTCGGAATACGATAGAATATTTCGTTTTCAATGTCTGAATATGATTCAATGACCCAATTCCCGTTTTCTCTCATTACATCGGCAAGAAACCTACCGGTCCCGTCACTGGTCACATCATGAATATGGAGTGTATCTTTTCCATCAAATGAATCTGGTTCAAAGGCTATCAAAAATCCAAAATATTCAGGATTTGTAATGATTATTTGTTTTAGGAATTCTATTGTTTCATCACGGGAGAGATGATGATTCTGATTATCTAATGAAAAATATGTGGAAAGCAGGTTGGCAACCAGGAGTCCTTCACCTATTTTTTCCTGTATTTTTGTTGATTCCAAAGTACTATGGGTTAACAGCAGTTCTTCAGCTGATTGAAGGGCAAGCGCTGATAAACTGAACCCTGAGAAAATGATTACGCATAATCCAATAAGGATCATACAACATGCTGAAGATATTGCTATCTTTTTTTGAATAGAATTTAGTTGAAATATTGACATTTCTGTTCTCCTGACTAAATAAAAAATTCACTATTAAAATAAAATTTAATTCACTACAAAAATTTTGTATTACTGGGTTAATAGGCTGTTGATGTGAGTGAATATGTATGATAAAAGCATTTAAATATTTTTACTTATTGTTAAATATTTTAAAATTAATAAGATTTAATCGTATCAATATGTCCTTTCTCCAAAATTCAGAATTTATTATGTCTGGTTGAGTTTTCCTTATTTCGTGCCAAAATATTCTAAAAGTATTCAATTTCTGGAAGGAATGTATGGTTTCTTAAGAGAAATAGAATAATTACAGTGAAGTCATATGGATATTTACTTGCCTGTTTTTAGAAATTAAGGTTAAATTGTATATTATTGCATAGAATGAATTTAATGAATTTAACGGAGTGAAATTTAGGCTTGTAATGAGATAATTGCGACGGAAATCAATTTAATAAACGCCTGCTGTTTAAATGGTTGAAGGAGATGATGTGTAACCTGGTTATGATAAAATCCGCCAATAGTGACCATTGGTGTAATCATAATGCTGGCTAGAGATCGTCTGGAGAAAAAATTGTTTTTTTTAATAAAACGGTGTGAACCGACTCCATGACCCCTGTGATGTGGCTATGAAGAGATTTTATCATGGGGGTATGACTAATGCGGAATGGGAATGAATAAATTAGTATTGATATTTCACCGAAATATGAATTTATTTCCCTTAAAATCTTTCCTTTATCAAATAATTAATGGATATTGTGGAGATTGAATGAGAGGAGAAATGTATGTCGGATTGATAAAAACATAAATTTATATAATCAACTTTTTGATACTAATTTTTAAAGATGTAATTCTTCTACCTTTATGGGACAATTTGGTTTCATTCACACTCAATTTTATCTCTATTAGGAATATTTTATTATATTATTTATAATATAAATTTAATTGAATAAATATATTTATAAACTTAAAATATTATACAAATATTAACTTATAAAGATAATGGTAGATTATTATGAAAGGTCATGGCAAAAAAATCGAGAGTCATGGAGCAGTATTACTGGTCTCCATCGGAACAACCCAGGCAGAAGGAAGAGCAGTAATTGACTCCTGTGTTAAGCGAATTCAGACATCGTACCCAAAAGCAGAGGTTGCGTATTCATTCACATCCGAACCGGTCAGATTAGTCCTGCGGGAACAGAATGAATATATCCAGGGACCTCTGGCAGCAATTACGTCCCTTCTTGATAAAGGGCATTCACAGGTTGTTGTGCAGCCGTTATTTATAACATCAGGGGCACGGTACCATGAATTATATCCAATTATCACTGCCCTCAATGAACTAGCCGGGGCACATGGAGCAGTCGGCTTTGATGGTATCCTCATCAGTTCCTCACTCCTTATGAACCCCGAAGATTATGCAGACACTGCGAAAGCAATCGAGTCAATCTATTCTCCGAAAGAAAAAGATGAGGCAGTTGTCCTGGTATCCCCTACAGCAGAAGGGGGAGCCGAACCTGCACTCTGCCAATTACAGATGATTTTGGACGACATCTCACATAGTGGTCAGATCATCATCGGAACAGTGAATGGATATCCGGACTTTGAAAAGGTGAAAACACGCCTTTCTCATATCGGGGCAAAGAAAGTAAAACTGGTACCTCTCACCATTGTTCCCGGAATTCATGCATGGATAGAACTTTCCGGCGATGCAAATAATCAGTCATGGCAGAAACAGTTAGAGTCTATTGGCTGTACGGTGACGGTTGAAACCAAAGGATTAGGAGAATATGATCTGGTCATAGAACTATTCATGAACCGGCTGAAAAGAACGGCGGACTCTCATAGTTTCCTTAAATAACCTTTTTTTCGCTATCCCTCCTCAGAAGCCCATACGGGATTTATTTTAGCGTTCAGGATTTCTTATCCTGACTATCGAGGTTTTGGTCTGAAACGAAAATTAATTTTACAATAAGCGACAAAATTTTATCAAATATTATTGATAAGACTAAAAAATTTTGGAGTTAAAATTTTGGAAAAAAATGAAAATAACTCGGTTGATCAGTGCACAACTCTGCAGATGATTTATAAAACGAGCAGCGGTGAGGAGGTATTTCGGAATGAAAATTCTATTGTTGTCAGATTTCCTGGAAAGCGAAATGCAGTAACCACCTCGTATGTGAATGGCGGGTACCAGGAAGATCTTACATCTGTCTTCAACCATGAACCAAAACCCACAAAGGGACATTGTTCCCATGACCTTGAAGGAGGGAGTGTAGAGGCCTATATTGGTATCCATTCCCGTCGGCTTGGTCTTGACCCAGATACCACTGCAGCCATGATGACCGCAGCAAAGATGAAGAATGCTGCGATTTCAACGCGTTCATTCCGGAACCTGGAAGTAACCTCGATAGTAACGGCGGGAATTGAGGTAAACGGGGGGAGGGCAGGGGATCCTGCCTCATGGCATGAGGAAGAAGGACAAACGATCTATGTTGGTGGGACCATTAATACCATCATCCTTGTCAACTGCTGCCTTCCTGCTCATACTCTGACCCGTGTGATCATGACCGCTACTGAAGCAAAAACTGTCGCAATTCAGCAGTTAATGGCCCCGAGTAAATATTCTACGGGCATTGCAACCGGTTCAGGGACAGACCAGATTTGTGTCATCTCGAATTTGGAAAGTCCGCATGTGATCACCTGGGCTGGAAAACATTCCAAACTTGGTGAACTGGTTGCCAGGTGTGTCATTGATGCAACGACCGAAGCATTAGCAAAACAGACCAATCTGACTCCGGATTCTCAGAGGGATATGCTGGTTCGACTTGATCGGTTCGGGATAGATGAGAAGAAATACTGGGAGGTTGCTGCTTCCCTTGAGGGTGAGAATAAAAGAGATCTATTTATCCGGAATCTTCGTAACTTCTCTAAAACGCCCACTGTGGTTGCAATGGTCTCTTCCCTCCTCCATATTGTAGATGAAGTGAGCTGGGGACTTATTCCTGAACTGGCTGGGAAAAGTGCGGCCATTTCGGTGATGAAGACTCTTCCGGATGTGGTCAATACACAGAAAAAACCGGATTTTAACGCTATTATTGATGAAAGAAATAGTATCATTGAGAATTGGGTGCGGCTCTCTGCATGGTGTGTAAAATGTGGGTTTTCAGGAAATAACGTATGAAAGATGAGATAATTGTATTCCCCTTTTCAGCCATAGTCGGGCAGCAGGATATGAAAGATGCATTGCTCGCAAATATCATCTATCCGTCCATTGGTGGGGTGCTCATCCGGGGGGAGAAAGGGACGGCGAAATCAACAACCGTCAGAGCTGCTGCTGATCTTCTTCCTGAACGAGAGGTGATGAAAGGATGTATATTTCGTTGTGAGATCAGGGATCCTAGAAATCTGTGTGAAACATGCCGTGAAAAGATTGCTCAGGGTGAAAACCCAGTCTCTGAATATACTCGTATGCGGGTTGTGGAACTTCCTCTCTGTGCCACAGAAGACCGGGTTGCAGGTACTCTTGATATTGAACATGCCATTACCAAGGGAATCAAAAAATTTGAACCTGGAGTACTTGCGATGGCAAACGGCAATATTCTCTATGTTGATGAAGTGAACCTTCTCGATGATCATATTGTTGATCTTCTCCTTGATGCAGCAGCGATGGGAGTAAATTTTGTTGAGCGTGAAGGAATTTCATATTCCCACCCTGCACGGTTCCTTCTTGTTGGAACGATGAATCCTGAAGAAGGAGATCTTCGCCCTCAGCTTCTAGATCGGTTCGGTCTGGTGGTTGATGTTGAAGGTGAAAAGGATAACAGGGAACGGTCGGAGATCGTAAAACGAAGGCTTAATTTTGAACGTGATCCTGTTGTGTTTTGTACTTCCTTTCAGGCCGAACAGCAGGCAATCCGGGACCATATTATCAGGGCCAAACAGATCATCGCTGAATTACGGCCTGATGATCTCCTGATAAATACCGCTGTAAAAATTTCTCTCTCCCTGGGTGTTGATGGGCATCGGTCTGATATTACTCTGGTAAAGACTGCTTTAGCTTTTGCTGCACTTGATGGAAGAAAAGTAGTGAATTGTAACGATGTAATAAAAGCTGCAGGACTTTCACTCCCACACCGGATGAGAAGAAGGCCATTTGAAGAGAGTTCTATGGATTTCGCTGCTGTTCGTGGGATAATTGAGAGTTGTTACGAAAGCTCATGAATCATCTTTTCCCTTTTACCGAAATAACCGGGCAGGAACATGCCAAAAAAGCACTGTTATGTGCTCTTGTTTGTGATGATATCCGCAGTATTCTCATTCTGGGAAATCCGGGAACGGCCAAGTCTGCTCTGGTACGGTCGGTTGAGACTCTTACGGATAGGAAAAAGGTCATCACGATTCCCCAGAATGTAACCTATGACCGGCTTTTAGGGACCATTGACCTGGAAAAAGTGATTACCAGTGGTAATATGCATGTCCATCCAGGAATCTTACAGGAAGGGAATAACCAGATCCTGTATGCAGATGATATCAACCTGATGGATGAAGGAGTCATTCAGAGTATTCTCTCGACATCTGAAACCGGTCAGTATCTGCTTGAGCGGGAAGGGTTATCCCGGATGATTTCAACCCGGTTTACCTTTCTGGCAAGTATGGATCCTGCGGAAGGAGAATTGTCTTCTGGTCAGATGGATCGGTTTGACCTCTGTATCAGAACTGATCAGATAACCGAAACCGGAATGCGGGCAGAAATAATCCGTAAAGCTCTTAGTTTTGAACATTCTCCTGATGCCTTTGTCCTTGGATGTGAAAAGGAAACGGATGATCTAAAAAAAAATATCCAGGCCGCAAAGGAACGGTTTCTCTATGTAAGCATCCCTGATGGTCATGCAGATCTGATATCATCACTCTGTATCGAACTGGCAGTACAAGGATATCGGGGGGATATTGCTGTTGCCAGGACTGCAAAAGCTCTTGCAGCACTTGACCGGAGAGATGAGGTAATATTCGATGACATCAAACTTGCTGCCCTTTTTGCTCTAGAGCACCGGAGAGGTGACCGCCAGGATCGGCCTCCTCATCCGCCCCATTCTGAAAAAGAGGAGAGACCTGAGCAGGATTCCGATAAAAATAGATCAGAAAAACAAAATCAGCCTGATACGAGGTCAGATGATCAGATTGGTGAGCAGGACAAGAAAAACCAGGAAAAAAATCAAATCCCTACTCCCCCTCCTGACCGCTATTTTGATATTGGATCTCCCTTTGAGGTAATCAGGTACCTGGATGAAAATACCTGGCAGGTGACACAGAAACAAAAAAGCGGCCGGAGAAGCAGGGTAATCAGTTCTGATTCATCAGGTCATTATCGTTCATTCCGGTATCCCGGAAGATGCAGAAATGATATTGCGGTTGATGCAACCATTCGTGCAGCAGCTCCGTATCAAAGGATACGGAACAGAAACGGGCTTGCAATATCTGTGAAAAAAACCGACATCAGAGAGAAAGTCAGGGAAAAGAAAATTGCACATACGATTCTGTTTCTTGTTGATGCCAGCGGCTCGATGGGGGTGCAGAAACGTATGGTGGCAGTAAAAGGTGCAATTTTATCATTGCTCAACGATGCATACCAGAAACGTGATAGGGTTGGTCTTATGATCTTTAGGGGTGATTCTGCAGATCTTCTTCTTCCTCCAACACGAAGCCCGGAGCTTGCAGCAAAATTGCTGAAAGCAATTCCAACCGGTGGGAAAACTCCCCTTCTAAAGGGTTTAACTGAAGGATACCTGCTGCTTACTCGTGGTAAGTATGCAGCACCCGGTGAGAATAAATCCATTGTTCTTCTGACTGATGGGAGGGGAAATATGCCTCTTACTAATAAAGCCCCCGGAGAAGAGCTGGCTTTAATTGCCCGAAAAATCACCGGGACTGGTGTCAGGTTTGTGGTAGTAGATACAGAGTCCGGATTTCCCCGACTTGACAGGGCACGTATTCTTGCACGTGATCTGAATGGATCTTATTTCCGACTTGAAGATTTGAGTATTCATGGCCTTGCCGGCTGTGTTAACGAATTGATGTATTCTGAAAGGTGATGAACATGACTGAGAAAATTCTGAAAAAATTGTATATTTTTTTATTCATAGCGATTGCATTGACTATCTGCCTCCCGTGTATCGTTCTGGGAGAATCCGGTGGATTATTCCCTGATAAGGTAAATCCTGAATTTGCAAAGGGTTTTTCTGTTGAATATCACGACACATACAAGGTGATTCATATTCATGATCCCTGGGGAAGAGATACTGAAAATTATACCTACCTTCTGGTTCAGCGGGGTGAGGAGGTACCTGCTGGTTATCCCAATGCGAAGGTTTTTTTTATCCCGTTAGAGAACGTGGTAACACTTGGTGCTGTCCAGATTCCGTTTATTAGTAAACTTGGAGAAATTGCAACAATTACGGGTCACAATGGAGTAAATCTTGTTCAGGATCCTGAATTTATACAGCTGGTACAGAAAGGGGATATCATAGAGATTGGAAGTGGGGAGCTTTCAATGGGTACCATGCTTAAAATGGAAGATTTAATAGAACTTGAACCAGATGCGGTTTTTTGTGTAGCTAATGGAAATAAAGAGTACGATAATCACTATAAACTCCAGGAAGCTGGATTAAAACCGGTAATTTCTGCTGAATGGATGGAAGAAAGCCCTCTTGGACGTGCTGAATGGATCAAATTCTTCTCCCTGTTTTATAACAAGGAAAAAACCGCAAACCAGGTTTTTGATCAGGTAAAAAAGAATTACCTCGAAACGAAAGAAAAAGTCCAAAACATCTCTCAAAAACCAACTATATTCTCTGGAATTGATTACCAGGGTTCCTGGTATGCTCCGGGCGGGAGTAGTTACGTGGCTGCATTCTTCCGGGATGCTGGTGGCAATTACCTGCTTGGAGATGGGAATGACAGAGGTGACAAAACTCTCGATTTTGAATCGGTGTATGACAAGGCACAGGCAGCAGATTACTGGATAAATATTGGATATGCTGACAATATAGATGAACTCCTTGCCCTTGATCAGCGGTATCAGAAATTCAAGGCATTCCAGGAGAACAGGATTTATCACTATAATGCCCGGGTAAATGAGTATGGAGGGAATGATTACTGGCAGTCTGGAATAATCAGCCCTGATGTTGTCCTGGTCGATTTGGTAAAAATCCTTCAGCCGGATCTGCTGTCTTATCATGACCTGTATTACTACCAGCATATCAATGCAACCTGACGAGGAAGCGGTTTATGGATATGGATGGTAATGAAACGGGAGACAGTCTGAAAAGATTTTATGTTGTACTCCCGGCTATCATAGGAATTCTCTTATTTCTTTTCCTGCTTGACCTGATTATCGGATCAGTGAACATCCCTCCTGATGCATTAGTCAGGATAATCACTGGTGGAGAAGTGAAAGAGACCTGGATGAACATATTCTGGGACTGGAGAATGCCAAAAGCTATCACGGCACTTTTTGCAGGTGGAGCTCTAGCGCTTTCAGGATTATTGATGCAGACGTTTTTCAGAAATCCGCTTGCCGATCCGTATATTCTTGGTATAAGTTCGGGAGCTTCACTTGGTGTGGCATTTGTAATGTTATCTGCAGGTATTTTTGGAGCCGGAACGATATTTGCCAGTGTTGGGTTTATCGGGGATCTCAGTATTTCTGTGGCTGCAATTGTCGGAGCTTTTTTGGTATTGCTGCTAATTCTTTTGATATCTGGAAAAATTCAGAGTAATATTACGATCCTTATCCTGGGAATAATGGTATCATATATCAGCAGTGCAATAGTGACCATACTGCTACAGTTTTCTGATGAATCGGCCATGCACTCGTATTCATTCTGGACATTCGGAAGTTTTTCCGGAGTAACCTGGAGTCAGCTCCCGTTTATGGTGTTCCTTCTCCTCATCGGTTATATTCTTTCCATTTGCCTGGTAAAGCCATTGAACGCTCTTCTGCTAGGAGAGCAGTATGCAGAAAGTATGGGGATGAATTATAATGGTATCAGATATGGTATCATCATAACAACGGCTCTTATGGCAGGGGTTGTGACTGCATTTTGTGGACCAATTGGATTTCTTGGGATTGCTATACCTCATTTTTGCAGGGCAATATTTGTGACTGCTGACCACCGGATCCTTGTTCCCGGGTGTATCCTCGTAGGAGGAATCATTGCCCTGTGTACCGATCTCATCTCGCACCTCCCAGGAACGGACATTGTTCTTCCCCTGAATGCAATTACTGCTCTCTTCGGTGCTCCGGTAGTTATCTGGGTAATTGTCAGGGGGACCAGATTTGGAAGAGGGGTTATCTCATGAACAATACACCTGTCCTTACCTGTAAAAATCTTACCATAGGGTACAGAAATCAAAAATCAACAGTAAAAGAGGTTTCAAAAGATCTGAACCTGACACTGAACCGAAGAGAACTTGTATGCCTGATCGGTCCGAATGGTTCTGGAAAATCCACGCTTATCAGGACAATTACTGGTATACAACCTTCACTTCAGGGTAATGTCTTGCTCCAGGGAAAGAGTATAGATGAGTTCAGTTCTGCAGAAAAGGCAAAGACACTCAGTGTTGTTCTTACTACACCGGTCCAGACCGGGTACATGACTGCTTTTGACATTGTAGCGCTTGGCCGGTTTCCATACACAAACTGGGCTGGAAGGCTGACCCAGTCAGATCGGCATATTGTATCGACTGCTCTTACATCGGTCGGTGCAGCCACCCTTTCAAACCGGTTTATTCATGAGATGAGTGATGGGGAACGTCAGAAGGTGATGATTGCCCGGGCACTTGCCCAGGAGCCTGAACTTATGGTGCTTGACGAACCTACTGCATTCCTTGATCTTCCTCATAAAATCGAAACCATGCGGATCCTTCGACAGGTTGCACAAAAATCCGGAAAGTCAATACTATTCTCAACCCATGATCTGAACCTTGCCATCAGGTGTGCAGACCAACTCTGGATTATGAACAAAACAGGAACGATGATAGCAGGCACACCTGAAGACCTTGTCCTATCCGGTATCTTTGGATCTGCATTTGAGATAGATGGAGTACATTTTGATCCACACCGGGGAGAGTTTTCAATTCCGGTTGAAAAGAGGGGAACTTTTCAGATTGAGGGTTCCGAATCAGTTCAGCGGATATGGACTTTATATGCCCTGGAACGGATAGGATATATCCCGGCTGAAGGATCAATACCTGATTTTATTGTTCGTGTTCAGAATTTTCCGGAGGGGACAACATGGCAGATCTCTCATTCTGATTGTATTGAAAACTGCTGTAGTATTCAGCATCTTGTAGAAAAAATTCATGGATTCAGGAAGCCGGGAGGGGATCCAAATTAAGATTGCCATATATGGAAAGGGAGGAATTGGAAAATCCACGATCTCAGCGAATACTTCAGCTGCCCTTGCCATGAACGGGTATCGGATTCTCCAGGTCGGATGCGATCCCAAGCATGATTCAACCAGACTCCTGTTAGGGGGGAAGATTCCCATGACCGTTCTTGAATATATCAAAACACATGACCCGTCTGAACGGAAGGCTGAAGATATTGTGTTCCGGGGATTTGGTGATGTTGCCTGTGTTGAATCCGGTGGACCAGAGCCCGGAGTGGGATGTGCAGGTAGGGGGGTAATTACGACATTCGAACTCCTGGAAGAACTAGGCGTGCAATCATCCCTGTTTGATGTTACCCTGTATGATGTTCTTGGTGATGTTGTCTGTGGAGGATTTGCCGTTCCTATCAGAAGTGAATATGCTGATGCAGTGTATATCATAACTTCCGGGGAATTTATGTCCCTGTATGCAGCTAACAATATTCTGAAGGGGATACGGAATTTTACAGAAACCAAGAACAGAATTGCCGGAATTATTCATAATGCACGGGGTGATCTGGAAGAAGATCTACGGGTGAAGCGTTTTGCAGATGCTGTCAGCCTGCCGGTGGTTATTCAAATACCGAGAAGTGATATTTTTGCCAAGTCAGAAAAAGATGGATGTACTGTTATTCAACGATACCCGGATTCTCCTGAAGCGGTGCTCTTTCATAAATTTGCTCAACATACAATGATTCTTCATCCAGATAATGGCGGTCTTCTGTACCCTGCCGCTCCACTGAGCGATACTGATCTGGAGTGTATTGTCCTGATGCGAAATGAAATAGTTCCAAATACAAAATTTATTTTTCATCCTCATAATACAAAATCCGTTCAAAAGACACTTTCAGTATCGGTAAAAAACAAGCGTCCGCTGATAGGTTGTGCCTTTGCAGGAGCGGTTTCCGCATCATCTCAGGTAACTGATGCTGCCACCGTTATGCATGGTCCCCGAAGTTGTACCCTGATGATGTATGAAAAACTTCTTGATACCTTACAAAATTCCTCAATCCGGTTTGGTCATGAATACCGAAAAAACCTTACCAAAAGATTGTACTCCACAGATATGGCTGACGAGGATTTTATCTTTGGTGGGGAGACAAAATTAAAAGAAACCCTTGAATCTGTAATTTCGGATGGTTTCAGCCTGATTTTTATTGTAACAACCTGCCCTCCGGGAATTATTGGTGATGATATCGATAAAGTGATTGCTGGAGTCACAAAACAGCATGATGCTATCCGGATTGTTCCGATCAAAGTTGACGGAAACCTTGTAGGGGATTATGTGCAGGGTGTTATGGATGCCCATAATGCAGTAATCAGCCTGGTAGAGAAAGATATTTCCTCGGGACAGACACCGCTTGTAAATATTATCGCAGAAAAGTGGCTTGCAGAGAATGAAGAGCAGAGTATCAAGGCGGTCCTGGAGTTACTTGATAGGCTTGGGATTGGGATAAATTGCCGTTTTTTGATTCATTCTGACAGCCGGTCGTTGATACGATTTAACGAGGCATCTCTGAACCTTCCCGCTGACCGTGATGATACGGTGGCGAGTATCAAAACATTACTTGCACCGGTATCATCAGTCCCGTTTCTGGATATGCCTCTTCCAACAGGTTTTTTTGAGACAAAAGAGTGGCTTATGGCTGTAGCCCGTGTTTTTGACATGGAAGAAAAGGCTCGTGAAATAATTGAGGCGGAAGAGATAAAATACAAGAAAAAGATTGAACTTCTCAAACCGGATCTGGAGAGAAAAACTATTCTCATCTCGACATACCCCAAATCTGTAGACTGGGTGTGTGATCTTGCCTATGACCTTGGAATGTCGATTCTCAAGATCGGCCTTACCTATTCGCCGTTCTCAGAAGAATTTATCTCACGTTATTCAACTCGTTTTCCAATCGTTCATAATTATACCCTGGAAATGAGATCTGATGACATCAGGGATCTGAAACCAGACCTGGTTTTATTGACATATCCATCACTCCGTCGCTCTGATTATGCAAGAAGTGCCCACATTCCATATTGTCCGGGATTTGGATTCCTGGCAGGTATTGATCGAGCAATGATGTGGATTGATCAGATGAAGGTACCTGTAATCGAGGGGTGGAAACTTGATGGAGATGGTATCACATGATTCTTGATCCGGATGGCTTTATCGGGACTCTCCTTGCCATTGAGGGAATAGCGGATGCACGTGCAGTTATGAACGGTCCCACCGGATGCAGAGGCAATCCTGCCTATTTTTCAGACCGACATTTTCCACGAGAAAATTCCCTGAACCGGCGTTCCTTTGAAGAGCCCTTTTTCTTTGGACAATCCAGGATTCCCTGTACATATCTTGACCGTGATGACTATATTCTGGGATGTGCAGAAAAACTTAAGGCAGTTCTTCCTCTTGTGGCCGATAAAGGAGATGCTTTTCTTGCGGTTGTAAATTCCCCTGGGGCTTCACTTATTGGTGATGATATAAACCGGTTCCTCAAAGATGCATCTCTTGATGATCGGTGTATGGCTATTGAAGGGGCTCCCTATTCCCATCCTTTTTCATATGGTTTTGATTTAACTATTGCTGCTATTCTTCGCTGGTTACAGCTCAACCGGCTCCCCCGGATAAAAAACCGGGTTAATCTTCTTGGGTTTTCAATGTACCAGAAATACTGGCAGGGTAATATTGCTGAAATTATGCACCTTTGTGAACTGATGGGTCTTTGTGTTGTTTCAGTGCCAGGGGGAGGTTCCTGTGTAGCAGAACTTCGTGAATCGACTACCGCTTCCTGTAATCTTATGATCCATCCGGAATATTCCCGAAAAACGGCGGAATTTTACAAAGAAGAATTTGGGATCCCATTTGTAACCTCACCATCCGGAGCACCGGTGGGTTTTGGCCCCACAGAAGTATGGATTAACACGGTTGCAGAGGCAACGGGACAGGATCCTGCACCTGCACTTGCATATCTTCGAAAAAAACGGACTCATGCATTTCACCAGTTATCGCGGTATCACCATGAGGCAGGGTATCCGAAAGGGGCTACCTTTTCCGTTCGGGGAGATTCTTCTTTCGTGTATCCCTTAACTACGTGGCTGTATGAATATCTTGGTATGTTACCGGTATCTGTGAATTGTACTGATGGAAAAGATGGCGAGATGGTTCAATCCCTGAAAAAATTTTTAGAGTTTTACCAATTGTCCTGTTGCTTTCAGGCAGATGCAGGAGATGTGCCATTTCACCTCTATTTTGGTGATAGTCTGACCGGTAAAGATCTTGAACTCTCCGGTAGATGTGTGAAGTCGGTGGAACTGTTTAACCGGACGACAAATGATATTTATTTCACCGAAAGAACCTTTCTTGGAGGAACCGGGGCGTTATGGTTACTTGATTTTATTTTCGATACGATTCGATACAAATAGTGTTTCCAAAAAATAGGAGAGGTTATAATGTCAATAATATAATGTAGTATTAAGAATCATGTCAGAAACAATCGAATGCATTTATTCGGGGACCGTTCTCAGGCCCATAAAACCTTTAAATTTAAAAGAAGGAGAGCGGGTAGTTGTACATATAGAGAAAAAATTACCTTTCGAAACAATTAAAATTCAAACACCTGTTAGTCGCGAATACATCCGGTCACTTCGGGACGAATCATGGATACCTTTATAGATACCTCAATAATCGTCCCCGCGATAATTGAAACCCCTGATTCTGATACAATTCGCGGGTTTATTGAAACGTCTCTAAACCGACTCGTCGTATCCCCAATAATATATCAGGAAGCTCTGCATGTCGGAACAAAAATATTACTCCGTGAACGTTGTGGGATTGAATCTGTCGCTGCTGTCCGCAAATTTATACGGAAAAACGGATACGATTGTCTTTTGGATTTTATCGAACGCCTTAATATTTTGTTTATGGATTTTACAATCTATGCCGATAGCACAAATACGTTATTGATATCACAAATTGCAGCGAAATATCATCTTTTGTCTGGTGATGCTCTCATTATTGCCACCTGTATGGAAAATAATATTCAGTCCTTGGCATCCTTTGATTCAGATTTTAAAAATATTGATGGAATCTCATTACTATTTCAATAAATTAGCACTATTTTTTTCTAAACTGTTACTCTTCTGAATACATATCCGGAAATTACCACAATAAATGCAGCAAACAAGGTAAGAACAAAAATCGGAACCACTGGGATGATACCGGTTCCTAACTCCCGTATTGCATCAATTGCATAACTGAGTGGATTTACCTGAGCAATCATGCGAAGCCAGTCCGGCATCACCTCATAGGGCATCAGCGCACTTGAAGTAAAAAATAAGGGCATGGTGACCATAGCAGTAAATGCGGCAAATGAGTCATGATCATCGAGGTACAGGGCTACCGTCGTTGAAAATGCAGCGATGAAAACACCAAACAGGAAAAGTATGAGATAAATCATGCCATACTGGACCGGGTTTAATAGAGAGGCACCGATAAGGGTCGCAAGGATGAGAATAATACTTGTCTGAATGATCCCCCGGAACGTGATGAAGAGAATTTTACTGATAAGGATACTTTCACGGGGTACTGGCATGGCAAGGAATTTATTTAAAAATCCAAGCATTTTATCAAACATGAGAAGAGAACCACTGGATATTCCGGCAGTCAGAATGGTCATAACAAGGATGCCGGGAGTAATAAAATCCAGGTAATTTCCGGTAAACTGGACCGGCAGGGCAAGCCCGACAAAGAGCAGCCATGCAGCAGGGAGGACAAGGCTTGAGATTACCCCAACCCGGTACCGGATCCACCTGATGAAATCCCTTTCAATATATGTGAGTACTCCTTTCATGTTCTCCTCCGAAGCATCATCCGGTATTTCCACTCTTCAAATCCCTGCGGTTCTTCCTGCCTACCCACGGATTGCAGAAAGACATCATCAAGGGAAGGTTCACGAAGTTCCATAGATTTTATCCTGTTTCCTGAACGAGTAAGGGCATCAGCAAGAATTGCGAGGGCTTCACGTCCATTTTCAGCGGTAAATGAGATCTCATTATCCGACTGGCCAACAAAAATAATGTTTTCCTCTTCTATTGGATGGTATTCGCCCTCTATAGTGACAGAAATAATATCTTTCATCAGAAGTGATTTCAGGTCTGATGGTTTCCCGAGGGCTGCGATTTTCCCATGATTGATGATTCCGACCCGGTCGCAGAAGTGATCAGCCTCGTCCATGTAATGGGTGGTTACAAATATTGTCATTCCTTTCCGGTTCAGGGCATGAATATGTTCCCAGATTATTTTTCTGGCTCCGACATCAAGCCCAAGTGTAGGTTCGTCAAGAAAGATAACATCAGGTTCATGAACAAGGGCCTCTGCCAGTTCTAGTCTCCTTCTCATCCCTCCGGAATATGTCTTAGCCTGGTCGTCTGCACGGTCAGATAACTCCATGACACCAAGTATCTCATCGACCCGTTCCTTTGGATGTGAAATACCGTACAATTTTGCAAAGATCATCATGTTTTCCCGTCCGGTCAGGTTGGTGTCAATGGCCATATCCTGAGGAACATAACTGAGGGAACTCCTGACTTTATCCGGTTCCTTTCTGGTATCATACCCGCAGATCCATGCCTGACCCTTTGTCTGGGCAAGAAGCGTTGTCAGCATCAGGACGGTTGTGGTTTTCCCGGATCCGTTCGGTCCAAGAAGACCGAATATCTCTTTGTCAGCCTCTAGTGTTAGATCATCTACAGCACACAGAGCTCCGAAATTTTTAGTCAGGTTTTCTGTCTGTATTGCTACCATGAATCAGCATCACTCCGAAAAGTGGAAACATAAGTTTTTAATAAGAATCTCGTCGGATTATTCATTTAAATCCCCCATCCGTTCAAGATACTCCTCTGACTCGAGGTATATATCTTGTAATTTTTTTATTGTCTCATCGTCAGTCTCCCAGAATCCCCGTTCATATGCTTCAAGGAGCCTTCCTACGATGTTATGCATGGCATATGGATTATTCTCTTCAATCCACTTTCGGTTTTCTTCATCAAAGAGAAAATGTTCTGCAGCAGCCTGATACTCCCAGTCATCGACGGCATCGGAGGTCACATCCCACCCAAACGTATACTCGATGGTGTTCATGACCTCCTGCACACCTCTGAAACCGTGGGGTTTTAAACCGTCTATCCAGCGGGGATTGAGGACTCTGCTCCGGAAAATAAACCTGATCTCTTCATCAAGCAGACGGGTTTTGACATTTTTAGGATCTGAAGCTTCCCCGATTACCGATACTGGATCTTTATTCCCATATGCCTTCACACAGGCATTCATCCCGCCAAGGAAGATGTAATCATCATCAACATCAAGGATATCAAATTCACGAGATACTCGGTTTTTCACCGTCACATCCAATTGTGCAAACTGTTCTTTGAAGATTTCAGGGACTTTTTCTCCCCTGAATTTTCTGCCATAGGCATGGGCACCCCAGGTGGTATATACATCGGCCAGGTCTTTCCTGTCCTGCCAGGAAGATGCATGGACAACTTCACCTACAGCACATCCATGATTTCCGGGAGGATCACCGAATATACGAATCAGTGCCATATCCCTGGCCTCCTGTTCTGAGAGTCCTTCTTTTAATTTTGCCAACATGTCCTGCTTTAAGTGTGATGAGAGGTAATTGACCTCTTCTGATTCATCGAGGGTTGCTATGGTCTCAACGCCTTCATCAATCAGCTGTACAAGATTGGGGTAGCTGTCCCGGAACAGGCCGCTTATCCGGAGAGTTACATCAATGCGTGGTCTGCCCAGTTCTTTTGCAGGGATTACCTCAAGACCGGTCACTGCTCCGCCACGGGAAGACCATACTGGCCGTAATCCCATAAGCCAGAAGATATAGGCTATGTCATCACCACCGGTCCGCATAGTGTCCGTGGCCCATACAACGATACCGACTTTCTGCGGGTATTCTCCTTTTTCGGTGATATACCGCTCGATCATCTGGTCAGCCATGTCTTTCCCGGTCTTCCATGCTGCTGGTGTCGGTATTGTAGCCGGATCAATGGAGAAACAGTTCCTTCCCGTAGGGAGAAGGTGGACATTCCCTCTTGTCGGGTCGCCACAAGGGCCGGGTGGAACATATCCTGCATCAAGCCCTCGTATCATATTTGTGAGTTCATCGGTTGTCTGGTTTAACCGAGTCACCACATCGTCACAGATGAACGTGCAACATGTTTCAAGATCCTTATAATCCTCTCCATACTCTTTTCTAATATGAGAAATTACCTGTTCTTTGTCAAATTCAAATTCAGCCATCTTCCCGATCAACTGTTGGCAACGGGTGTCTATCAAGTCAACAAGAGCTCCGTTAGTTAATCCATGATGTTCATGAAAGCCTGATGGATTATCCAAAAGATCCTGAAGAGAGAGATCAAATGTTTCAGCGACTGATTCCCGCAGTGATGGGTTTTTCCCATTTTCAAGCCGGGTGAGGGCATAGATCATCTCCAGGAAACGTTCATCAACCGGGGGCTGTCCAAAGATATGCAGACCGTCCTTGATGATAACATCCCGCACTTCACAAATATAATCGTAGAGACGTTCCGCATTGTCAGCGATGGCTTCAATTCCTGCGTCTACTGGAATATTTAGGTCATTTGTCAGGTTTCTGGCAAGAACAATGGTCTGGACTTCTGTGATCAGGTCGGTTGCTTTCTGCTCCTCTCCGCCTCTTTTCGCCCTGATATAATCCTGAAGAATGGTATCAAGCTGCAAGAGATCTCCATATCCCTCTGCTCTCATCATCGCCGGGACCAGGTGGTCAAGCAGGACTGACCAGCTCCTCCTTTTTGCCTGAATTCCCTCACCGGGATCATTCATAATGTAGGGATAGACATGGGGCATATCTTCGAGAATGACATCCGGATAGCACTCCTCTGACAACGCATTTCCCTTTCCGGGGAGCCATTCAAGGGTTCCGTGAGTGCCCATATGGATTATCGCATGGGCACCGAAGACATGTTTCATCCACCTGTAATAAGCAAGATACTGGTGGGGCATGACCATATCATTTGAGTGAATTAATGACTCGACCTTTTCAAACAGCCCACGGGGAGGCTGGATGCCGATGAAGATATTTCCGTTTACTTGGCCAGGAATGCAAAAATCCCCGCCTGATACCAGAATCTCACCAGGTGCCTGACCCCAGTCTGCTGATATCTTCTCCTGGTTCTTCATTGGGATTTTTGTAAACCATTCAAAGTATAATTCAGGACAGACCAGATCAACGGATCGCTCCTGCATCTGCTTATCAGATATCCAGCGGGTGTCGTTGGTAAGGCCGGCAATCATCCCCTCTATCAGTTCATTTCCTGTCTCCGGAATATGATCTACGATATAACCAGTATCCTTTAATCTTCGCAGGATTCCGATGACACTCTGCGGGGTATCAAGACCTCCTGCATCACCAAGGGCTTCAGTCTCTCCGGTGTACTGGTACAGGAGGATAGCAATCTTTCTCTCATTGTTCGGGGTTCTTTTCAGGATGGACCAGCGAAGGGCCATTTCTGCAATCCGGTCAACACGTCCTGGTATGGGAATACTCACATTCTTTCTGCCTTCATATTCACCGGTTGACCCGAGGGGAATTGCAATAATCTGTCCGTCAAATTCAGGCCAGATCACTCCTGATGAGATCTCCATAACCGATAAGCCCTGGTCATCCTGAGACCAGGTTTCGTATGATCGGTACATGGTTATGGTCTGGAGCAGGGGGACATTCAGATCGATGAAAAAATTATAAACTGGTCCGTTTTTCGTCCCATCACCAGGATCAGAGAGGGATATCTGGGAAAATGACATGTTAATGATCAGGACACCAATGATGGGTTTTCCATCCCTGATCAGGTATTTTTCAATAAATTTCCTGATTCCAATTGCACCGGTGACTTCATTCGGACTGGTAACCAGGAAGAAAGGGAGGGCATTCATCCCTTTAGCTTCTAAAGATGAAATGAGAGCATTGATGGGGAGCAGATTTTTTCTGATATAATAAAACTGGTGGAGAAGAATTCCTATAGTTGGTTTTTCCTTATCCAGCCTCTTTTCATGGGATGGATAGTCGTAGATTTCAGGAAGCGACGGATGATAGAATCCTTCTGTCGGAGGATACAGGAGAGGAGGGATCTCAATATTTTCTCCTCCGATGGTTTTGCAGGCCCAAAGAATGAGAGAGATTGTATTTTCAAGCCCACTCAGTTCCAGGCAGGAATGAACAAACTCATAATCATCTGTGCTAAAAGGAAAGAGGATACGGAAGTCTTTCATCTCCTCCGGAACCGAACTGCAGACGAAGGTTGGAATATGAAGGTCTTTGGCCTTCGCAATTAAACGGTCAAATTTTTTGAAATAGGTCGCACTTCCATGATTATCTATCAGAAGGAGATGTGTATCATATAATTCATTTAGAATTCTTGCAAATTCCTTTTCTTCTGAATCAATCAGTTCGGATGTAGCCTGAAATGCATCTACGCTTCTTCCATTCTCCCTGCATGTGGATGCGGCATTCATAATCCAGGGATTTTCACCCGTTCCAGCGCTGATATAGAATATTTTCACCTGTATGTCCTCCAGTAGGGTGCTCTTTGTATCTTAATACTGAATTAACGTCATCGATAATAGATAAAGATTTTTTTATTTAAGTTAAAAAAAGATACATAATTCATATGAGTAATACTATCTGGTATCTATTTATGAAATGGCTCAGTTTTTTTTGTATTATGTCAGTTATCCTGGCGATAATTATCATCAGTTCTTTCTTTACTGGGATTATTTATAATGAAACATCATCTCCGGTTCATCTGCAGATTCTGGCAGTAAATGATTTTCATGGACACCTGTTTCCCGGGCATGACCAGCATAATCGTTCAGCAGGAGGTGCTCCGTTTCTTGCTTCGTCTCTGAAAGCAGTGATGAATACACCTGGCAATGGTAATGTCATTCTTACACTGACTGGAGATACAGTCGGGGCTTCACCACGGTATTCGGCTCTCCTTCTTGATGAACCAACAGTTCTTTTCTTCAATATCTTTGCAAATGAAAATTGCATGGGAAGGAAAGAAAAGAAACATGACTATTGTAATGTTATTTCAATCCCTGGAAACCATGAGTTCAACAATGGTCCTGATGAATTATTCAGGAAGGTCAAGGGAGGGAATGGTTCTTCAGATATTCCTCATATCGTTGATCCTTATCCTGGTATGGCTGCTGATGTAATTTGTGCCAATGTTGTCTGGAAAGAAAATGATACACCATTATTTCCGCCATATACTATCCGGTACATCGAGGGGATTCCGGTTGCCTTTATCGGTGCGGTATCTATCGAGACCCCCATCCTTGAATTGCCCATGAATGTGGAGATGGTAAAATTTCTCAATGAATCAGATGGGATTAACAGGTACATTCCATCCCTGCAGGAACAGGGAGTTCATGCATTTGTCGTTCTTTTACATGAAGGTGGAAACCAGGAGTCATATGAAGGGCCGACCCGAACGGGATGTAATGTAACCGGTCCGGTCGAAAATATTACGGCTCAACTTGACCCTGATGTTGATGTTGTTCTTGCATCTCACTCACATGATTTTACCAATGCTTATCTGCCAAACACTGGTAAGAAAGATGTCCTGGTTGTGCAGGCATACTCGTATGGAAAGGCATATGCAGATGTAAATGTATCTATTGACCGACGAAGCAGGGATATAATAAGTAAATCCGCGATTATCGTTCCGGTTTATGCAGATCAGGCTGGGGTGGAACCTGATCCGGACATCCAAAGACTGCTAGAGGATGTACAGGATACTGTAAGTCAGGTGGAATCAGAGTTCATCTCGACTACGATAATAAATATTAGCCGTATACAGAATAAAAAGGG
Source organism: Methanospirillum hungatei (assembly GCF_019263745.1). Taxonomy (NCBI): domain Archaea; kingdom Methanobacteriati; phylum Methanobacteriota; class Methanomicrobia; order Methanomicrobiales; family Methanospirillaceae; genus Methanospirillum; species Methanospirillum purgamenti. The sequence goes on along the minus strand of NZ_CP077107.1, from coordinate 1,063,611 downwards.
TGAATCATCGCTTGGAAATCTGGTTGCTGATTCACAACGGGATGCCATGGGTACGGAGATTGCGTTTGTAACCTCGGGAGAACTTGCCGGCTCTCTTCATGCAGATATTCCGGCAGGGATTATCACCTGGGCAGATCTTGAGAGGGTGCTTCCACCGGATGCATCGATGGCCGAGGAGTATGGAGGATGGTACAGCCGTCCACGGGTTGCATCGCGTGAGCTGAACGGATCGCAAATCAAAGATATCCTGGAACGTCAATGGGAAGAGCCGAAACCAGAAGAGAACCTGTCCGTATCAGGTTTGGTATACTGGTATAATCTTTCACGACCTGTTGGAGACAAGGTAACCCGGATATGGGTGAATGGTAATGAAATTAGTCACAATGCCACGTATTCGGTAGCGATGAATTATTACATGGCATATGGGATGGGAGAGTTTACACCAGGGTGGGACTCGGGAGTGAATGTTACTATCGGTCCGGCTGATATCGATGCCCTGGAGTCATATTTTAGGAAGTTACCAGTTCCTTTTAATTTGATCGATGATAGCCGGGTGGTTGAGGAAAACAATAAAAAAACGTAGAGGAAATTGGTACCATGTCTGGTCATTATTTGACCCATACATGGGTAAAATTCCTCAATACTCAGAAATCTGTAGAAAAATTTTTGAAGTCCATTACAATTATTTCAACACGAATTCGCCGTTACATATGGCCTTATTCGATCTCCGGTCAATCACCGTATATTTTATTTTATCATTAACCGGTGCATATCCCCTTCCTGTAGGAAATTCCCAGATCAAATACTTCGTTCCCTGGCTGATATAATTGTCATCAGCATACATCATGAACTTGTCACCAGGTTCGATGATTTTATCAGATACATCATTTCCAACTTTTGCGAAATATCCCCCATCGGTAATGTCTGAAGGAAGGACGTTATATGTGGTACTTAATTTGTCACTTCCCGTAACAATCATACTGACACCCTTATCCTCAAGATGAATTGCAATCTCATTCAATGAGATAGAATCCCCTCCTTTATGCTCAAAGAGAATTCCATTTGCTGCAGTGTACCCGCTATCATGATCAGGATTATAATTTCCTGTATTTGTATCAGATATATTGACAATCTCTGGTTTGACAGTAAATGAAACCTGTGGTGCCTTTGATTGTTCAGAAGACAGACCTCCGGCAAAAGCACTAACCACCGCAGCGATTATAATGGTAACTACGAGCATAAGTAAAACTCCAATTACCGGAGATACAGCTTCATTTGTAATAGTTTTCATGATAACATGACCTCCTTGTCATAGATGAATTTATTGCTTGGAATATGTTTGATTTTGATTTCCACGATACTTCCGGTTTTTAAATCCGGATCCAATGTTCCTTTTTCGGTATAATAATCCAGCATTCCCAGAAGGCTTGCAGAGCCAGGATTAGTGCCGGTTGTTAATATATCCCCAACTGCCCAGGTAAAGTTACCAAAATGCATATTTGCTTCATTTGCCCAACCTTTTCCTAAATTTTGCAGGTAAGGGACCCGTGTATTGTAATTATAGCCAGGATATACGTCAACCAGATCACTGCTGGCTGTTTGTTCGTGTTTATACGTGTAACCACTACTGTTGGTAAAGTATGTTATAATAGAGAGATCCTTTGTCGAAATCGGGTTTCCGCTCATAAGTTTAAAATAAATGGGACTATTTACATTACCCATGCCACTTGTTTCATTGTATGGAAATGTAACAGAAATTGCAGCCTGTGGGGCCTCTTTTTCACCGCCTGCCATACCTCCGGCAAATCCGCTCACTATTGCAGCGATAATAATCGTCACCACGAGCATGAGGAGGACACCGATGACTGGAGAGACTGCCGATTCAGTCCTTTCAATAATATTCTTTATCATCATTTCATCTCAATTATTTTGTGCTAAGAAAATCTTTTCTTAGCTAAAGTAATTTTTTTTGCTATAAGAAAATATAATTTGCTATCGTCAGATGGCATACTATTGTATACTCTCTAGGAAAAAGCAATACTGAATGGATTAACAATCATGAGTAAGAACACGCATATACCTCTCGATTTGGGTGAAAGAGAAAAACCATAATGACTATATGATATTTGATTTTCGTGATATATTCTCATGAAATGAATTCACGATTTTATGTGACCTGACCATCATTAACTAAACTTTCTTTATGTTTAAAAAAGAAAAGTTGATGTAGCAAAATACTTTGCATACCTTACAATACCCGTCCCTTACCCCTACTCCACATAAGCACCCATGAAAACGAATTCCAATTTTATAAATACAGTAAATATAGAACTTTTCCTCTTGGTAATAGTATTATTACTGCTCCTCATCACAGCTGGTTGTATGCAGGTATCATCATCCAGGGATGAAAATACAGACCTCCCGCCTGTATCTCATAATGTGGGAGAATTATCCTCGCCCACAGTTATTCCTGGTTCGGATCAGTCCTCAAAAGGTTATAAGGTAACAGATCAGTCATTCCCACCAAATATGCCTCCACAACTTAGGGAGCAGTTGATAAGGCAGGGTCGACTTCCCTCCTCTGGAGAAAAGACCCAGGACATAAACACACCATTGACTCACACACCGGTACCAACACCCACATCGTTTGTCACCCGGCTTGGTGATACCTTGTCTGAAGATGCATTCATCCCTTCCCGTTCTTCTATTTATTTCTCTCATAATACTTCGCACAAAGGGCCTGTGAACTTATATCCTGTGTATACTGCATCTGGTATACCCTTAAACTCAACCCTCAAAGAACTGAAAATTCATGCGGAAAAGGGACCGTTTTCGGTGAGGTACACGGTACATCCGATAAGTACTCCTCTTGTTTCCTGGGCAAGAATCACGGTTCAGGATCCGTTCCTGAATATTCTGCATGAAGATGGATATAACCGTGAGTTCAGTAGTGAAAAGGAAAAAGAATTCTTTGTCTATAAAGAAGGAGACTTCAAAGTCTTGCTATCCGGGGGGTATGCAACCCTTGATATCAGCATCAATACTCCGGATGGACAGGTACAACCCCAGTCATCAGGAACGAAGAGTGGGCAGGAATATCCGGTACATATGCCGCCGCAGCTGAGGGAACGGCTAATGAGGGAGGGAAGAATTTTAGAAATGAATAGGTGATTAAAGAGTTCATGAAAATATAATGCCTGAATGAGATTTCAGGCTTCGTATGCTACAAGAACAGCTCCAAGTTTACCTTCAAGGTTCTTGATGGACTTGAGGTCATCCGGTGACAGGTTCGCATAGTACGGTTCTGCCAGGAGGTAAACACCAAGCTCTTTCTCCAGTTGCTGAATTATCTCCAGCTTTTGTCCGGTCAGGTTTGCATACATCATGACCACCAATGATGCTTACGTTATGCGAGATGATAATAATCCGCAGAATTTTTTTGGGTTTGACAAAAACATTGTTTATTTTCTATATAATTGTAAAAAATCAAAAAACTTCACGTAAAAAATCGTAACTCATCCGTTTTATTTATTCGGCCCCGACTTCCATTTAATTTATCCCCCTCCGGTAGTACCGTAAAGTATTTCTTTATGAACAATATATTTTGATCTATGTCAAAATTTGTTGGTTATGAACCAAAGCCCAAGACAGCAAAGGTAGCCGAAGATTTTGAAAACAAACTTCTAATCCGTAGAAATAACAAATCCCTCGTTGGGAGGGTTTTTGTTGACATCATGGAGGATGAATGGAAACTAGCTGTGGGATTTAACCAGATGGGTATTACAAAACTTCATGGCAGAGAGAATGAGTTTGAAGTTCTCTATACATACCATCCTACGGAAGAGTCAAAGGTGGTCCGGCTTGGAACAGATACCGTCCTTGAGAATGAATATCCTGCTAGGTCATTTTCATCACCTGATGAATTTATCATCTGGGCTATCGGACAAGAAAAAGAGATTCAACTCTCACCTGCCTGAATGCTCAAACTCTTATTTCTCTTACTTTTTTCGAATGTAATTCTGAGTTTTCATTCAGAAGAAGGAAATCCTAATGGGGATTAAAAGCGCATGCACAAAGATAGGAAAGGATACATTCAGGTTTATTGTGGAAACGGAAAGGGGAAAACAACCGCTGCATTGGGTCTTTCCCTCCGGACTCTTCTCTCTGGAGGGTCAGTGTATTTTGCCCAGTTTTGTAAAGGATCAGAGACAGCTGAAATGGGTTTGTGTTCGCTTTTTGATACCTTTGTGATGGAACAGTATGGAACAGGGAAGTTCATTACCAATAATCCCACTGAAGAGGACCGAAAGCAGGCCAGACAAGGGTTTGAACATTGCAAAAGCGTGATTTTATCCGGTTATTTTGACCTGGTCGTCCTTGATGAGATAATCCTGAGTGTCTTTTACCAGTTAATCAACGTTGAAGAGATAATCTCCATGCTTCGATCCCGAAAACCATGGGTGGAAGTGATTCTCACCGGAAGAAAGGCTCCACATGAGTTGATTGAAGCTGCAGATCTGGTCACCGAGATGAAAAAGGTGAAACATTATTTTGATACGGGGGTGAAAGCGAGAAGAGGGATAGAATATTGAACCTTATCGTTACTCAGGCTTTTTGGATTGATGGTTTAATATCGGACAGAGTATCACATACGATGATATTATATTGGCAGGCGATATCACGTGCTGCATCATCGATGTAGGGGGTGATCATGAGAATATTATCTACTTGTTTTCCCGAAATCTGGCGGTAAAAATCTACTTTTTTCAGAAAGATGAACACATCACTCTTACTTACTGAAGATTTGATCTCTACCACGATTGTCCGGTCACCCTTTATGATAACGTCAATATCTATCTCTGCCGGACGGCCAAATACTACTCCTTTGGTATCAGATGTAACAAAATTCTGTACGCTATACCCGGTACCTGCAAGGATTTCCGCGAGGCCATTTCTAAATGATTTTTCAGAATCAATTCCCCATCGCCTTCCAAGTCCTCCGTTCTTAAATCTATGGTATCTGACAAATGTTTTATTGACCTATCCGTCTCCTTTGGCGCCTTGGCTAAATCCAGAACGATTTTTTTCAATTCAGTAAAGTCTTCGCGTTTAATACCAAGTTCCTCTTTCATTGCATCCCATAATTTGAGGACCGGATCCTGCAAATCAGTTGAAAACTTTTAATCACGTTAAAAATTGAACTTATACCAGATGCCTGTATTAATATATCTACCCCATGTATGCGTAAAATAGTTCCGGATTTTTTGGCTCTCCCCGTTCATCATTTCCATCCAATAAAAACTCCAAACATATCATACTGGAATGATGAAAGGATTCGGGCAAAACCTGCGGCTTTCATTTTTCTGTAGAAACCATGTTTTGTGTCAAGAAGGGGCCATGCCTGTTCTCTTCCGGATACTGTCTCACGAATCTGATTTTCAGGCATGCCGGTCTTTCTCATATGGTTCTCCCATCTGCTTCGGTATATCGATTCAATCCAATCCTCTTCAGGTCTCATGACATCCCCGCAGATGAAAACACCGCCCGGGTTTAGTTTCTGATATATCTCATCAATGAGTTTTTCTCTGGAACTATCAGAGATGTGATGAAGGGTGAGTGTTGATATGATACAGTCAAAGGTTCCTTCAGGCAGGCCTGTAGTGATGTCACCCTCGATGAAAGTGCACCGAGATATTTCTTCTTTTCTTTTTGCTAGTTCCAGCATCTCCGGAGATTTATCGATACAGGTGATCTGGTATTCAGGATATTGGCTCAGCATGAGTGCGGTGAAATAGCCGGTTCCTGAACCAAGTTCCATAATAGAGATCTTCTGGTGTGGAATGAATGAAAGACATGTGGTAAAGAAGAGTTCAGCATTGGGAAGGATACGAAAGAGGTTTGTGTCGTACTGAGTGATGCGGTTAAGATAATGCTCGTGTGTCATATTCATATTGATTTCTCCATACATTCATACCTATTTCAAAAAATTGATGAAAAAAGTATGCATATTACTACTCAATGCCGATATTCATGGTTTGCGTTTCGATTGTAACATTAACAGGATGTGAATCACTGCTTTTTTTTTGAATGTTAAATCCATGAGTTGATGGAGTAATAAGAATGTTTGAACAATCAAGTATTTCTGTGGTTTTTGCATACAATGAAGAGCAAATACTGTCGGAATAGAGATTGGATGGATTAATCACAATTGAAAAGCCTTCAATATTTGGATAATATTTTTTTCCCTTATGAAAATCCATATCAAGAATAATTGTTCCTAAACCATTACCTCCAAATGATTCTTTATCTGTGTGTGGGGTAATATTCGTAACAATAATTGAAAAATCAGAAATATTTGTTCCATTTTTGGTTATATTATTTACCTGATAACAATTTTGTAGAAAATTCTTCTCATAGTAATAAGCATCTTCATCAGAAAAATAATATAAGAATGTCGTTCTTTTTGGCTTTTCTATTGATATTATTCCATTTTTCCAGTAATAACTTTGATTTATCCAAAAATTGTCAATAGGTTGATATTTAATTGATGAAATGTGAAGATTTGATGATTCACCAGATATCACAATGCTTATCCATTGGCCCAAATCTGTTACCTTCACATATCCTGAGGAGCGAACTGCGGAAAATAATACATCACCCCCGCCAAGAGATATCTCTTCTTTTATGGTGCCATCTTGTCCAAAAACAATTAGTCGTTCAATATCCGCTGATAATTTCGAAAAACTCTCTCCAATCTCTGATAAATGTTCCACTTCAGCCTGAATCTTCATCTGGGGGATCCATATAGCATTAAGAAGAGCAATAAATGAGACGGTAATAACCAGGAGAATCATGTACGCAATAACAACTGATACGGCAGAATCTTTCATGGCACTATTCCAGAAAATATTACGGTTTTCGTAGAAATCACTTGAATTTGGTCTCCGGATTGCAACGATGCAAAGTTGCAATCCACAGAATCACCTAAATCAAAGATTGTTTTTGAATTTGATAATGAATGAAAATTTAATTCAATTCCTCCTTTTGATTCTGAATTCATAGTATTTCGATGGTGGACAACAATCATGAGATCATTTTGTAAAAGGTAATCCCCTCCTTTATGATACATTGTCACCATCCCTTCATCAATCGGCCCCATTTTGATATTCACGGTGGGTACCCGCTCACCTGGTAACTGGTTCATCAGAGTGATTGTTACTGAAGGTATCAGAATTAAAACTAAGGTAATGAGGAGCATCTCACTAACCACCGAAGATACTGCATCGTCTTTCATACAGTCCCTTCCAATGCCGCTTTCGCTGCTTCTGTTGAAAGTTCAATCTGGTATGGAATTACATAATCAAACAGGATTATCGCCCCTAATAACAGGAGGATTGCGTGCTTAAACCCGGCAAGAATGCTGTTTGCAGATAACTGACCCGCCATCAGTCCAGAAAATAATGCAAGTACAATTCCTATTCTGAACATGTCGGTGAGGTTCCCGGCGGTATCAAAACTGATATTAAAATTCGTAAAAGACGAGACAAATGAGACATTGAGTGAATATGCTGTATAATAGTATATCCCTACGGCAAGGTAGATGATCATGACATAGGTAATTGAGATATTAAACCGGTCTTTTTTCAATTTTAGGTAGTGTTCGAAGTCATTAATAGCAATGATAAGAACGTCCTTGATTGAATCGGTCACTTGACTCGCTTTAACAAGGAGGGACATGGCTCGTTTTACAGATACAAGCCCTATCCGCTCTTCCATCCGGACCAGGGCGTTCACGGTAGTCTCTCCCCGTTTTATTTCTTCGGTGGTTATCACCAGCTCCTGAGATAATACTCCTAGTTTTGAGTTTGAGATAAGGCCGATTGCCGCCTGCAAAGTAACGCCAATGTCTTTCATATCAACAAGCTGGCGTAGAAACTCCGGAGTATGTTTCTCTACATTATTGACAAACCAGTTCCGACCCTCATATGCTAGAGTAATTGGGATCATACAGGCGATGACCGAGAGGCAGATAAATATCTCAAATGTATTAATCGGAAACCAAATGCCCAGATTTCCATTCAGGTACAGCAGAGTTACAAGCAGTGTAGCAACAATCCCGATCCCAAATCCTATGTTAAAATCAGAGATAAATGTTCGGAATGGATTTTTAATAAGGTTCTCAAGTTTGTATCGTTTTCGTTTGGCCTCGACCTCTTTGAGAAATTTCTGGTCCACTCTGGAAAATTCATCCTTGGAAATTTCTATTCCGATAAATTCAGAATCCCCTATTGGTTTTCGGGTGATATCCATCTTAATCTTCGGGAGCATGAGGTACAGGATATAGATCATCCCAAGCGATCCAGCTATCAGGCCAAAGATGATCATCGGAATATATCCCGAAAGTTCAGATTTTCCTCCCAGGTTCTGGGCGACAATGATGATGATCATCGTAATAGGGCCTGCAACAAAAGCAGTAACATATACCTCAGCCATGACCTCAATCGTTTTAAGAATCTGATCCAATTCCCTGGCTGCAGCTTCCCTAAAATAAGCCGATCGTGATGAAAGAAAGTTCGTCACATCACCACCGCTTCCTGAAAGAAGAAGCAGATCGTTGAGAAAATCCTCTAGGTTATGAGAGGGGGTTACCTTTTGGAGGTTCCCAATTGCGGAATAAAGGTCATCACCAAAGACCTCAACATCGCGGACAATAAGCCCAAACTCCCGTGAAACTTCCCCGAATAGATCTTCTGCTTCATACACACGACGGATGACATTGTAGAGCGTCATTGTTGTAGACAAGGCCTGCATGTAGGTTATCGTATATGGCAGCTCAAGGTCGATTGATGTTTTCCGTCCGTTTGCAATACTTGCAGGGTAGGTATATATCCCCAAAATTACTCCCGGAATTAGAAAAATAAAGAGGAGAAGAATATTTATCCAGGGTTCGAAATTTGGGATAAAGGATGTTTCGGTGATGAAAAGATAACAGGCGAGAACAACAAAAATGCTGGTAGAAATAAGGGATGCTCTAACCATGAGAAGAAAAAAGGAATATTGGGAATAAGGGAGATGGGCAGCCCTAAGGGATTTCCTGATGGTCGTTCCTTCAAGCCACTCATCAACCTGCTCAGGTCTGAAAATACTCATGCCATTCTCCGGAGACGGGTTATTAACTGCATCAAATGGGTAGGATCATATTTTGATTGATTATTGATACGATTCAAAAATTCCTTGCGTATCTTTAGCTGATATTCAAGTTCATATCTGGTCCAGTTATGCATGTATCTGATATTCTCAAGAGTTTTTGACTCTGCATACTTCCGGTCAAAGCCATCTGTGCTGGGATTATATTCATAGAGGGTATTCCAACCAAGTTTATCCCCTTCCTTCAAGATGATCTCATGAACGGCATCACATCGGCGAATCATTTGCCCCTTTCGATAATGGAATGTCTGAATTACCATAAGATTCAATGCACCAAACATGGCTGGAGGGACGTTTATTGGTTCATTGGTGAGACGGTTTAACGCCTCCTCAATTGTTCCGGCATGGAGGGTGGAGATTGTTGTGTGACCGCTGTTCATCGCCTGAAAAAGTGTTTGTGCTTCACTCCCTCTGACTTCTCCAACAATGATATATTCTGGTCGTTGTCTGAGTGATGCCTTCAGCAGGTCAAAAAGATCAATATTCCCCCGCTCATTGAGTGTAGCACTCTCCCTTGTCTGAACTGGCAGCCAGTTTTGGTGTGGGATTTGGAGCTCACGAGTATCTTCCAGAGATACGATCTTAGAATTATGGGGAATAAAAAAAGAGAGTGCATTCATCGCAGATGTCTTTCCACTTGCCGTTCCTCCTACAACGATGAGTGATTTCCGGTTTTCAAGTGCCAACCAAAGAAATGCCAGGAGCTCAGGGTCATATGTCCCGAATCCCAGAAGTGTTATAGGCGTCATCGGGTCTGATCGAAATTTTCTGATTGTAAATGAACTTCCTTTTGTTGATACCACATCTGAATACGTGATCTGTGCCCGTGACCCGTTTGGCAGGGCAGCATCAAGTAACGGAGATGTTAGAGACACCTGTTTATCCGCTTTTTGTGAGAGCTTTAATACAAACCGGTTAAGTTCTTCCTGGTCAAAGATTACTGATGTTGGCATACTTGCGTAAAACCGGTGGTGGACATAGACGGGGAGATGATGACCGTTGCATGAGATATCTTCCAGCATCTCATCATGCATTAGAGGGTCAATCTTTCCATACCCATTGAGATTTCGTTTCAGGTAGTAGTATAATACTGAAAGTCGGCCATCGGTAATCTTTGGATCATACGCCCTGATAACTTTCGCTGCTTCATCATAATCAAGTAAGAGATCTCCTTTATTTACTGGTTTATCATAGATAAGCACGTCACGAAGTGTTTCATGTGTCTCTTCAAGCACGATACGTTCACGGGGTGTCAGGTCTGGTTCAATGACCCGGTACATCCGGTCACCAGCCGGATCTTTAAGGACGACTGCGTACGCATGGGGACTAATAAGCCAGTATGCCTCTTCTACAATGAGGCCTTCCTGAACCTGAACATCAAGTACTGATTGTACCTCGGGTATTTCTGGGATTTGAGTCTGTACATTTAGATCTGGACGTTTTTTCCTTCTTTTGAATCCTGCACTGGGAATTTTCCAGTATAATGTTCTCCCGAATTTATCTTTCCAGGATTTTCTGGTCGATATGTTTTCATTCTCTATTTCACTTTTTTCCAGTCTTGGGACTGGTTTTTGCTTCTGCTCAGTCAGATCAAAAACTTTTGATAATATCTCTTCAGTTTTTTCTTCTCCTAAAAAAGGTTCTGATGGATTTCCTGATGATGAAAACTGCGGTGACGATGAACTCAGTGCCCCGGATTTTTGTATCCTGATTTCAGGGTATTGCCCTTCCTTCTCGCGGACAATAGAAATGTCTATTCCTCCAGTGAAATGCAGAGAGATAGTCCCGGACTTTTTGTGTAGTTTTCTCCCCCCGACCTTGCAGAAAAAAACGGATATATTTTCTAGATCCTTTGATGTTGGTTTGATGTTTGTTTTGATATTTCCAGGAACCTGTGTATGCAGAATTTGAACCGGGATGCCAGGACCCATGCAATAGATAGCCTTGACGAGAGGATCTGCGCAAAGGAGTCTGATCCACCGGGTACAATCTCGAGATAGGAGTAATCGAATTCCTATTTTTTCTCTGGATTTGACTGAAATATTTGGGTATTCTCTTTGTAAATGAGTAAGAATTTTGTTTTTTGCATCTTGAAACCTGCGTAATTCTGGTTTTTCTTCGTGTACCCAAATACGCATCTCATGGACGATGGCTTGTTCATTGTCTGATAAAGATGGATAGCCAATAATAAAGTGATAATTTCCATTTCGTTCTGGTATTAATCTTCCACATGCATATCCATTCAGATATTCAGATTTTATGATGCATTTTTCTTGTGTTTTTAGCTCTTGTTGATGAATAATTTGATTTTCAACAGTGTGTTTTTGTTTTTGGAATTCAATAGTAAAAGGGCCGTTGTCATGTGTTGATGAAGCACTGATTTTGATATTGTTATTTTTATAATTAAGAATAAGAGGAATTTTCTCTGGGGTTATTTTTACTTTCGTTCTGTTTTCTATTTTTTTTATGATCTTCTGACATTCATTCTCATTTGGAATTAATCCCGTGGTCATCATTCCGTGATGTCTATGTCGTACAATAACCGGGAGATTATATCCGGGAATAGTAATGTGAAAGAGGTCAGGATCCTGAAGAAAAGGTTGGAGTGGACCGAATCCCTTCATGTCCCGGGTAATAAAATATGTTAATACCGCTAGAGATGATTCTGAAAGTTCAGGAGCGATGGCATTTATAAGAGATTGAATTTTTTCATGATATTTTTTTTGAAAAGAACGATATGTTTCCTTGTCCTGCAAATGGATTTTTAATGATGAAATGAGTGAGGTATAGACATCCCGTTCATACTCATTTAGTAAGGGTTCCATGAGATCATATCTGTGTCCATATGGGGTGTGTGAGATACGGGCTTGAACTGGAATATCAGGGAGAGGATAGATGGAGTGCTGTACATCAATTGTTACATGGCACCTGGTTTCTATGGATTCAGTATTTTCACTCATTGATTTGTTGGATTTCTTCTCTTGGGATATCTTACATTACAGTTGGATCCTGTTGTTTGATGGATCATCTCCATTATTAAATGGGAATTCATATTTGGTGAAATCATACAAAAACATTTTTTTGTATTTTTTACAAATAAACTTTCATAAAGATCTATAACTCATAGGATATTTCTTTTTCCTTCTTTTGAAAATGATTATCTACCAATCTAATGTATTCTATGGTCGACAATAACCTGATAATATGGTGCAGCGGGTTCTCATTGTTGATGATACTCCTCATAATCTAATTATACCTGGAATGGATGGCAGAGTTATTCTCCGCGTTTTTAAGGAGTTGAATCTGATAATGCCAGTTATTAAATGTTTTTTGTAAATTGCCCTTAAATTCTGCATCAATTTCAAGAAATATAAGATCCGGATTTCATTAGACGGAAAAGCCATAATCTCCCAGTGTGCATAAGATTTGGGTACCTGATAATGACAGACAATACCATTCAGGGCAAAAGAGACCCTGAGTATCTCGTAGAGATGTCAGAATATCTAAATGCCCTTGCAAATCCTGTCCGGCTGCAGATCCTCTCCTCTCTTGAGACAAGGCCGATGGAACTCAAAGAGATCGCGGCGATCACCCGGACCAGTTATGAAAATATCAGGAAACATATCGATAAACTTCTTCTTGCCGGTCTTGTCAGAAAAGATGCAGGGATGAGTTCAGAGACCATGACCGGAATCCATCCGGTATGGAAATATTCACTTGCCCCTGGCGGTATGGAGCAGATAATAACGAATCTTTCTATGTTCTCAAAAGTTCCGTTGACTATCACTCATGCAGATCTTGCAAACCAATTGAGCACAATACGAAAAGACATCAGCACACAGTTTGGAGTAACGTCTCCCTGTCTGTATCTGACATCCGGTCCTGAAGAAGGTAAGATTTTTTCTCTTCATGGCGAGAAGATCCCCTTGGGCAGAATTGATCCAACCGACATGAGTTTCTCAAAAATGGGGAAAGGTATCGTGATGCTTTCCCAGGAATATAAATCAGTCTCACGAATTAGTCGTCCCCATGCCCGAATGTATCAGGGAAAAACCTGGGAGATTGAGGATTGTGGCAGTACTTCAGGGACGTTCATTAATACTGAACCAATACCACCTCAGACCCGTCGGGAACTGGTGGACGGCGATATTGTCATTCTTGGAACTGGGAACATGTCAGCACGGTTCCTTTTTATTGCAGAATAATTCTCTCTTTGTGACCTGGATAAAGAATGGTTCATCAAAAAACCCTCTGTATAGGTATATGCCTCATACTGGCACTCATATTCTCATGTATCCCTGTTCAGGCAGATCAGACTATTGATAATTCCAGTCCAAAAGTTAAGCCTGACTCATTTCCAGGTCCAAATGATAGTAATCGTATTCCTTTTTACCTGAATGCCAGAAATCTTAATCAATCTGCTGAGTCAGAATCACGTTTCACACCAGAGGGTCAGGGGGGAATGTTTCCCCGGGATGCGATACCTCCGGATATGATTCTCCCAATTGAAAACTGGCAGTTACCATTGATATCAATCGGTGTAAGCCTCATCATTCTTCTTATCATGAGTATAGCCGGGATTGTGATTGGATCACAGTTCCGGTATACCTGTTCTCACCGGGCTGGTATCATGCTTGCCGGGTGCCATCTGCTGAGTGCATTCCTGATTGGGGTGTTTATTTTCACTCTTTATGAGATTCGGTCTTCAAACAATGGGATGGATCCATTTGTGAGCACTATCTATGCCACATTCGGGATTATCATCTATCTTATTCTCTCATCGCTAATCCAGGCAGTATCACTCATTAAAAACCGTCCGATGGTCCCAATACATCAGGCTCACATTCTCTTTGCGGTAATTGCCATCATTCTCCTATTATCCGTCCGGTTTCCTGTGGCATTTTCTCTTCAGATAAGTATTGTAACAGCACTTACTATCATCACTCCCGGAGCAGCTTTCTCATTAATCACAAGTCATTTTGTGCAGAAAGGAGATTTCTCGAAACTAAGAGAAAATTCAGATCATACTATTACCCGATCCCTTCCTCTGGTGAACCAGGACCTCCCTCCCTCATTTCCGGAAAAACTGACAACAAAATATCATGATATATCTGTTATTGGGAGTGGGGGAATGGCAGTTGTCTATCGGGCCAATAAAAATTCTGACAATATGGTGGTTGCCCTGAAAATCCCATTCTCTGCTGATGAGACCAGTGGAAAGACATTTTTAAATGAGATGTCTGTATGGCGGGACTTATCCCACCCACACATTGCTCAAATAACAGATCAGAATATCTTTCCGGTTCCGTATGTTGAACTTGAGTATATTCCCCGATCACTCAAAGACATAACCCTCCCGGTTCCTCCAAAAAGAGCCGTCTCAATAACAGTGCAGATTGGATCAGCACTCTCCTATGCCCATGAGAACGGGGTTATCCATCGGGATATAAAACCGGGAAATGTACTTATTGCAGATGACGGGACGGTAAAACTTACTGACTGGGGCCTTTCGCGGTTCATTGAACGGGCTGATGATACCAGAAATACGAGTTTTTCACTCTTTTATGCAAGTCCGGAACAACTTGCCCCGGAAAAGTATGGGAATGGTGATCAACGAACCGATATTTATCAGCTTGGTGTATTGCTCTATGAACTTTTATGCGGGGCTCCCCCATACGGAACGCAAAATATCGGGGAACTATTTTCCCGGATTCAGAAAAACCAGTACATTCTTCCTTCAGAAGTGAACAGTAATCTCAAGCCCTTTGATGAGATAATAAAACGCTCATTACAAGCAGATCCAAACGAGCGGTATCAGAATATCTCTGATTTCATGACAACGTTGAATCAGTTAGCCGAGACCTGAAAAAAGAAAAAATGTTATGATACCTGAGTAATGGTGAACGCTTCCCCGATACCTGCTTTCAGACTTTGCACAGATACTGCATAGACCTTTCCGGTGTAAAACATTCCATCAAGCATGCCACTTTTCGTATATGTTCCTCCTTTGAGTCGTTCACAGGTTGGATTTCCATGGCAGGAACTGGTATCTACTGCAGGATTTTGAAAGGTTAGTTCAAGGATGAGCTGGTCCCGTCCGGTTGTTCCTCCTGCTGTCGGGAGTGAGGCAACCATACAGGCATTATCATTGCATGGATTCCATTCAACGGAGTTCGTTTCCCGGTTCAATTCAATATTCTGTTCCTGCCTGACCATACCATTTTTCGAGGATTCTCCCTCTTTCATCAGGGATACGCGAAGTATATCATCGTCTCCTAAATCGGTCAGTTGAAATGTGATCACCTGGGGAGTCTGCTCTCCATCATTTGTCTCAGCAAGCACACCGGTCCATACCATGAGGCAACTGGATATGCACATAATGAGAAAAATCAAACGAGTGGAAAAGTTACCAGATTGGATACGGGGATCAGGGGGTATTTCTGGATTATTCATACTATTCTCTCTAGTGGTTCGAACGTAAGAAATGATAATGAATTGTGAACCTGATGGTTGGATATTATACCTGCTGGTTTCGAGTAATTTATCCCATTCCGGGTTTACTAATTAAGATTGTTTTTGGATATGATGATATTGAATTTTGTATTTAATTGGGGATAATAATGAATATACCTGGAATAAAAAAGAGTTGTAACCCGGTACGTAAAAAAGATAACGGATTCGTGAGAGCATTTTTATCCGTATTCGGAGCTCTTGTTCTGGTTTTCCTTCTGATTCAATCAGCATCTGCAGCGACAAATGAGACCATTGATGCAGCCGGAAGGGTCACTGTAACTGATGTGGATATCGATCCTGCAGTGCTCATGACCGGCGATGTCGGTCTTATCACCTTTAGGGTAGAAAATACAGGAACATCTAATGTAGCTATCACCGATGCACAACTGATCTCCAAAGATATTGTCGTCCTGAATAGTGATGTATACAAGACAAGCCGGACTATCGGAGCCGGGACTGAAACAGAGTTTACGTTTACTATTCTTGCAAATCAGCCTGAAAACATCTACTATCCGGCTTTTTACATTAATTATAAGGATGCAGGGAGTCTTCGGTACAATGTTCCAATCCGGGTTGAAGAGCCTCATCTGGCTGTTTCAGTGTCTGGAATCCCCCAGGTCTTTTCTAGTGGGGTGAAAACAAAACTCTCTCTGATGCTTGGAAATGCAAAAAGCGTCAACATGACCGGGATTACGATTCTCCCAACCGGAGATGGTATCCAATGCAACCGGACATCAGCATTTATCGGAAATCTGGCCCCTCATTCAGAAAAAGCAATCCTATTTGAGATTACTCCATCGAAAGAAACCGATCTAAATTTTAATATCAGTTATACATGCGGAATGAATGCACATCAGACCGCATATACCATTCATATTCCGCTAGGAACCGATAAACTTGCAGCAGATCCAATAATTAACAACATTGAAGTCACATCTGGCTCTGGTGGTAATACCATTGCAGGCGACGTCTCAAATGCAGGGCTTTCGGATGCGTATGGTGTCGTTGTTGCTCTTGAGAGTGCAGCAGGCGAAGGTGGAAACCCGAACCAGAAGTATGTCATCGGAACGATCACAACCGGAGACTTTTCAAGTTTTGAGATTACCGTTCCAGGAAATCTGAAAACAGTCCCCCTCGTTATCCAATATAAAGACTCATCCGGCAACCAGTTCACGAAAAATATCTCTGTTGATACCAATCAGGCGAACGGCGGGATGGACCTGAGCCATAATGGACCTCCAGCCGGATTTTCTGAAGGAGGATCTCCCCCATCCGGAGCGCCAACCGGTTCATCATCCCAAGGTTCGAATAGAGTAAATCCGATGAATCCACTATCAGGAATGGGGTCTGGCATGAACAATCTTCCAATAACTGAGATCCTCATCGGGATTGGGATTCTGGTTGTGGCTCTTGTTGCATGGCGACTCTGGAAACGGAAGGGGAATGGACGTAAAATCCGTATCACCTTTAAATAACCGGAGACATACATGGCTGATGAAGTAGTTCGCCTGGAAAATATTTCAAAAATATATCCCCTTCTTTCAGGAGATGTTGTTGCTCTCGATAATATCTCTCTTACCATAGAGAAAGGCGAGTTTGTTGCAATTATTGGACCTTCCGGGTCTGGTAAATCAACCCTTCTCAATCAGCTTGGATGCCTTGATGTACCTACCCATGGAGACCTGCTGATTGGGGGGCGAAGTATTACCCAGATGAATGATTTTGAACTGACCCAACTCCGGTTGATGACGATCGGGTTTATCTTTCAAAAATTTAACCTTCTCCCCCTTCTTTCTGCGTATGAGAACGTGGAATACCCCTACACCCTGAAATACCGGAAAAAGGACACAACTGGCAGGGTATCAAAACTCCTCTCAATGGTTGGGATCAATGAAGACCTCGCAAAGCATAAACCAAGTGAGTTGTCAGGCGGACAACAGCAACGGGTAGCAATAGCACGTGCACTTGTCAACAATCCAAAAATACTCCTGTGTGATGAACCCACCGGAAACCTGGATTCAAAAACCGGTGTTCTGGTGATGAAAATTCTGAGAAAATTAAACGAAAAAGGAAAGACCCTGATTATCGTGACACATGATCCGGAAATTGCAGCCCAGGCAGACCGCACCATCACAATCAGGGATGGAAAAATTGTAGAAGACGGATGGTAACTCATGAAGGATATTATTTTTGCAATGGCTGTCCGTAATGTAAAAATCAACCTCCTTCGGTCGATTTTAGCTGCAGTGGGAATAACTATCGGGATTATATCGATTGCATGCATGGGTATGCTCGGAACAAACATGACTGCATCTGTTACCGACTCTCTGTCTGAAATGGCAGATAAACTCTCCGTCAGTCCATATTCCGGAAAAGGCGGAGGAGGCGGACCACCTGGTGCATCGTCTGGATCAGACAATCTTACAAAGAATGAATATAAGTCGATAGTGAAGATTGCCAGTAAATATGGGTATGTATATGGCGTTCATTCCATTCGGGGGAAGGTAAAGAAAGGAAAAGATGAATGGAATACCCAAATTTATGGTCTAGAAGTGAGTACCATGAAAACTATTCTGGATAACCTCTCTGCAGGAGGGTATCCGAGTAGTGATAACTCGGTCCTTATCGGTTCAGGATTTGCAGAGGATAATGAGTTTAAGGTTGGGAGCCGTTTTTCAATATCAAATTCTGGTGTCAAGGTATCCGGCATTATCGAGTCCAGAGGAATGTCAATGGATTTAAGTACAGATAATGCCGTTATTATGACAAAAAATATGTATGAATCACTCTATGGGGCGAAGGATGAATATAACCAGGTCAATATCGTTCTCAATGATATCAATGATGCTACGACGGTTTCCAATGAGATAGAATCGCAGATGAACCGGAGAGAGGAGACCGTACGTGTTCAGGACTCCAGTAGAATGGTATCTATGATCTCCTCCTCGGTCAGCACGATCACCAGTTTTGCAACACTGATTGCAAGTATCTCTTTACTAGTCGCTGCAGTCTCAATATTTAATATTATGATGATGTCGGTTACTGAACGTATCAGGGAGATTGGTGTTCTGCGGAGTATCGGGACTCAAAAGAAAGAAATTCTTCGTATGTTTGTCTATGAGGCAACCCTGATTGGGCTTCTTGGAGCAATCCTGGGTATGATCTTAAGTATTATCATGGGGTATTTTTTTATCCTGATAATGGTGGGAAATACGAAACATTTCTTTACCTATGACAGTCTCATCCATCTTCCATATGCCATGGGTGTTGGCCTGATAATCTGTATCCTATCCGGTTTATATCCGGCATGGCGGGGTGCCCAGATGGATCCAATAGAAGCTCTCCGTGCAGAATAAAAATAGTACCAACCGGATAGTTGTAAGATCCTACCATGGGCATCACCTTTTTTGATATATCAGATTTGAAATATCATGAAGATGTACCTGTTTTTGGTACACATACGTATACATCCAGCGTATTCCGGATAGAGTAATGGTTATCCGGAATATGGTATGCAGGGGCCTGGATTTCTATAACCAGCAGAACGAATCCACCCGCACATATTCATGAGATGAACGAAAATCACAATGTCTGATCTCTCTGATACATACCGTACCTTTTCATCTTAAATAGGCTTCCAGTAACCCCTGGGCATACGCTTCTTCTTTTTTTGTTGGGATATAGTTGAGAACCTTTGCTCGTTTTAACAGTTCTGATTTAATTTCAGCATTGCTCAGGAACCCTAGTTTTTTCACTTCAGCAATGATAAAATCAAGTTGATTAATCCCGGTTGCTTTCCCATCTACCAGGATTTGCTTGATCTGTATAGATTCTGGAACTATTCCCCCACAGACTTTACAATACACACCATCTTTGTCATCACTCATCTGCCTTCTCCCGAATCATCGTAAGCATCATCTTAAACCGGGTAGTCGCACTCAGAGCATGAGGGACATTTGCCGGAAAAATTATCGTCTCACCTTCTTTCATAGGTGAAGTAACACCATCAATCCAGACTTCACACTCGCCATCAAGGATTGTTACCACGGCATCAAACGGTGCCGTATGTTCTGAAAGTCCTTCATCTTCATCAAACGAAAAAAGGGTGATTGATCCTGTCTTTTGATTAATTATCATCCGGCTTGCAATGGTTCCGTCCTGGTACGCAATCAGGTCTTTCAGATTCAATACTTTTCCAAGTAATTCTTCTCTGTTTTTTTCTGCCACTTACTTCACTCCAACGTTATATTCCAAGTTTTTTTCGGTTTGTCATAATATGAGCAAGCATGGCATCTGCTGCCTGTACTGCATCCTGCTCCACATGGAGAATTCCTCCGGTCACTCCCGGGAGATCTTCAGTCAGTAATTTTACCAGTGATGGTGCTCCGGTAACAAATGGCACTGGATTTACATACGTATACAGACCAAATGCCAGGGCAAATATAGCATCAATGGTTGCTTTTTGTTCCATATATTCAGGAGCCGCTGCGACTACAGGCAGATCAGGAATCGGAACACCACCAAGTGCTGCCGATACTGCGGCAACCAGGTCTGCACATCTTCCGGTATCTGTACAGGTTCCAAATGCCAGGACCGGGGGCACTTTCAGTGCCTGACATACTACTTTCAGACCTGGACCTGCGAGTTCTGCTGCTTTTGGATCACATAGACCAGATACCTCCATAGCAGCACTGCCACATCCCATAGCGAGGATTAGGATGTCCCGTTTGATAAGTTCTTTTGCGATTGCAACGCTGTGAACGTCCTGTCCGTTATCACGAAGAGATGTACAGCTCACAAGTCCGGCGATCCCCTTAATGGAGCCGTTTTTAATTGCATCAAGCAGGGGATCGAGTGTTCCACCAAGAGCTCCGAGAATACTCTCCGGAGAAAAGCCGACAATTGCCTCCTGAACTGGCAGACCGGTTAATGGTTTTACCTGGCTCTTCCGTTTTGGGAAGTTTTCAATTCCCATATCAAGGATTTTTTCTGCCTGAATTTTTACATCCTCAGGGATATAATTCAGCCGCTCATCAATCCCTTCGAAGGCAACCAGATCACTCACCGGAAGTAGTTTAAACTGGTATTTTTGTGCATACATCGGATCAATCGGCATGGAGCAGTTCATATCTGCTACAAAGACATCGACCGCACCGGTTGCAAATACCGCTTCCTGCATGATCCAGTTACCGGTATACCCATAAAAGACATCATCCATCTCCCACCGTTGGATCATCTCCTGTCCGGTTTCAATGTTTGCAATGATGTGAATTCCTTTTGCACCTGCTTTCCGTGCTTTCTCCTGCCATTCAGGTTTTCGTGCAATTTCAACAAGGGCAAATCCCATAAAGGGTTCATGACCATTTGGCAGGATATTCACATAATCAGGATCCAGCACCCCAAGATCGGTCCGGAACACATGTGGCCTGGGAATTCCGAATAGTACATCCTGTAGGTATTCGAGGACTATCTGGGTCTGATATGCCATGGCGATTGACATTCTCATCGCTTTTTTCGCAAGACTGACATAATATCCGTCTACATTGGTAAGCGATGACGAGGTCGCCATCATCATTTCTGAATATATCCCTCCGGGGAAAATATCCAATGATTTCCAGACTTTTTGTCTCTCTTCCGGAGCTAATGCTTTTACGATCGCAGATTCTTCATATCCGGGAAGATGCCATTGTTTTTCAAGAAAATCACATAACCTGAATACAAGGTCCTGTTCTGATCCTGAAGTATCCACCTTCAGACGTTCTGCAAACCCTTTCAGTTTTCCAGGTTCTTTGATAGAATATGGCGTCTTTCCTTCAGCCGTTTTTCGAAGCGTCCTGATTGTTGCTGCTGCATGATACTGGTAGGTCGATGCCCCCATGACATTTCGAAGGAGCATCATCCGCATTGCCATCCCATCGGCGGTAATACCGCAGACACCCCGTTTATCTTTTGATGCATCAGCCCTGCAGGGACCATTTGAGCAGAAGTCACATCTGACTCCCCCCATGCAGAAGGCACATCGTTTATCAGGGTCGCCCAGACCTTGTGCCTCAAACCGGTCCCAGATGTTCGTAAGTCCATCTTCCTTGATCCGCTTGTAGGCGGTTTTCACTGAGGTGTGGTAGGAAATGCGGTTGTCCTCCATTGTTCTCCTCCGGAGAGTGATCTCATCGCCAGAATATAAAGAGATGAGGGTATCCAAAAAGAAACGATGATCTGATGATGAGTTCTGGTGTCAGAATATGCTATAATTCGTGTTGACAAATCAGGTTGATCGAATAACGGGTGTAAACGCATTCATGATCCATCAATGAACACGTAAAAACAGATTGGTTCGGGAATTATCTCATCGATGGACATAAAATATTCAGAATCAGATGAATATAAAATGATTCTATGACGACTATATTCCCCTTTTCTTCGGAACACATTCATATGCAACCTCTTTCACATGACACGTACCGGGAGGCTGCAAGACTCTACTCTCATGTTTTTATCTCTGATGAACCGACCACCCATCGCCATGCCCCAAATCCCACACAATTTCTTCCCTATGCTGAGTATTATGTGAGATCATTAATCTCTAAAAATTTGAGTTTTGTAAGCCTTGATACCAGGACTGGTGAGGTTATAGGATTTATTTTCTGTCTGGATTTGACAGATGATATCAGGAATGAAGGTGAAGAGATGGTGCGGTTTTTATCATCTTTTCAGGATACTGTTTTGTTAATTGATGAGCTTGAGAGGAGATTTTTAACCGTCTCTGAAATTAGGAAAGGTTCTGTATTGCATGTATTTCAGATAGGAACTGACCGGCGGTACCGGAGATGCGGAATTGCACGGGCATGCATTGAAAAAATCATGGCTCATGGTGCAGGTTTAGGATATTCATATGTAATTGCGGACTGTACGAGTGATGCTTCAACCCAGGCGTTTGGATCATGTGGATTTCACATGGCTGGAACAATACCCTATGACTCATTCAAACCAAACGGATCATCATTTTTTTCAGGTATGGATGGGGAGATTTCCCTGATGATCCGGGATATCACAAAGTGATGGAGCGATACTATTGAGTACCATCAGGTTCGTAATTATATACTAAGGGATGCCAATTAAACCGGATGACTTTTGTCAGGTCTTTATTGTTCAATCAAAAGTCCTATCACTTCTGATCTTTATTTTAATCGGTGTTCTTCTTGAATATGTCGTCCATTATTCACTCAAAATTCCATACGTTTATACGCATATTTTTTATCTGCTCATACTCCTTGCAGCGATCTGGTACAAGCGTGATGCCGTTTATCTTGCCCTGTTTTTTGGTCTTCTCCATATTGTGGTGTATTATTTTAATTCAGGGCATCTTGCCTATGAACCAGTTTTCCGTGCACTCATGCTTTGTATGATTGCGTATATTGCCGGATCCATTGTTGCATGTATGACTCATTTCAGAGATGAAGTGGCAATACAGAACGGAGAGCTTGAGAGGACAAAAGAAGCATTTAAGACTGCCAATAAAAAACTCAACCTGCTTTCAAGTATTACTCGTCACGATATTCTCAATCAGTTAACCCCGCTCCTTGGATATATGGATTTATCTGAAGAATTAACACATGATCCTGCACATCTTGAGATAATTCACAAAGAACAAAGGATCATGAACACCATTCAGAAACAGATTGAGTTTACGAGGAATTACGAGGATATCGGGGTGAAAGAACCGGTCTGGTACAATATTAAAGGATACTTTCATGAGCTTACACCTTCCTATCCGAATCATTCGATAATAATTTCAGAGTCAGTATCTTCCCTTGAGATATTTGCAGATCCTCTCTTTCCACTCATTTTTCCAAATCTGATAGATAATTCAATCCGTCACGGAGAGAAGGTCACGAGTATTACGCTGTCCTCTTATGAGGAGGGTGATTCGCTTATCCTGGTATATGAAGATAATGGAAATGGAATTCCCATTGATGAAAAAGAAAAAATTTTCGAGCGGGGATATGGAAAAAATACTGGTATGGGTCTCTTTTTAAGTCGGGAGATCCTGGCAATTACTGGTCTCTCAATGAGAGAGTCCGGTCAGTTTGGTCAGGGAGCACGGTTTGAAATATTTGTTCCCAACGGGGCATACCGGTTTATTGATTAATACCTGTAATTTTTAGATTTATCTTCATCTGGATAATTTTTCTTCATCAAAAGGTTAATCTTATTCTTCATCATATTCCCCTTTTACGATGATACGAAAGATGGTATTGGGGATTTTGGTTATCCTGTTTCTGAGCGGGTGCATAATTCCGGTCATGGGACAGACGAGTTCTCCTTCAGAAAAAACCGTTGTTATCGGAGCAATGCCCTTTAATGAGCAGTATATCCTTGCAGAAATGTTTGGTAAGCTCCTGGAAAAAAACGGGTATACGTATGAGATAAACTCAGGTTTAAATAATGTCATGCTATATCAGGGAGTCAAAAACGGACAGATAGATCTGTATGTTGACTATACCAGTGCAATTCCGACATATTTTGAAGAAGCGCCAGCATTTGAAAGTCTTGATCCTGATGTGGTGACCACTGCAGTGAAAAAGATGGTAACCGAAGATGATGTTGTATGGGGTGGAAAAGTCGGATTTCGAAATGATTACCAGATGGCAGTATCTGAAGAATTTGCATCTGAATATCCGGTAGGAACAATAAGTGATCTGGCACCTTACACATCAGAGATGGTGTTAGGTTCTGATCTTGTTTTCCATCTGGATGAACTCTATGGGCTTCCTAATCTTGAAAAAGTCTATGGATACTCTTTTCAGGATGTCGTGCCAATGGAACCCACTCTTCTGTATCAGGCGGTTGATATGGGGCAGGTTGATATCATTCCGGCAAGTTCTACTGATGCACGAATAGATCTCTTCAATCTTACGACACTTTCAGATGATAAGGCTGCCCTTGCCCCATATGACAGTATTCTGCTTGTTACATCTGGACGAGGTACTGACCCTGTCTTTATGTCCACACTTGAGCAGGTTATGGGACTGATTGATACTGAAACAATGCGTTCACTAAACCGCAAATTTGATGTGGATAAAATGGACACCGGAGCGATAGCAGAGGAATTCCTGATAAGTCAGGGACTACTCTGATTTTTTATGTTGCAAAGACCAGAAAAGTCATCAGTTCCCTGGGAATACATCACCACTATAAAACTCGATTCTGTGAGTAAATCCTATAATGGAGTCCCAGCTGTCCAGGATATCTCACTTACTATCCAGGGCGGAGAACTTCTTGTTCTTATGGGAGGGAGTGGGTCAGGAAAAACAACAACTATCCGAATGATAAACCGGCTCATCGAACCAGATAATGGTGTTATATACATCAATGATATTCCGGTTTCTTCTCTTCATCCCCTCTCATTGCGCCGGTCAATCGGATATGTAATACAACAAATTGGTCTCCTCCCTCATCTATCGGTATCCGCTAATATCGGACTGCCTTTACGTATTTCTGGAGCACAAGAGGATGAGATATCACAGAAAATTAAAAATTTGCTCTCCCTGGTCAGGTTGGATCCTGAAATGTTTCAGAACAGAAAGCCTGCAGAACTCTCCGGGGGTGAACAACAGCGGGTCGGCCTGGCACGGGCACTTGCTACAAACCCACCACTCCTTCTCATGGATGAGCCATTCGGAGCACTTGACCCGCTCCTGAGACGAAAACTACAAAAAGAGTTTCTTGAAATTAAAAAAAATCTTGGAATTACCATTATTTTTGTTACTCATGATATCCATGAGGCATTTCTTCTCGGTGATCGAATAGCCCTCTTCCATGAGGGACGGCTCCATACGGTGGGAACACCACAGGATCTCATCGGATCTGCCCGTTCTGATCCGGTTCTTTCTTATTTTATTGGAGATGACCATCTCTCGTATAGAACCAGCCTTCCTGCAATTTCTTTTGCACTCCGCTCTGGATCATTCATACTGTTCCCCCTGGCAGAATACTCACAAATAAACCAGTCTGATTATGGAACGAAGGTTATCCTGTACAAAGGTGAAGAGGGCATTTATCATGCATCCACTCCTGGATCAATGCATACTCTTTCTCCGGTTTCATTGGTAGATGAGGATGCAACGGTTCAGGATGTCGTTACAGCATACACGAATGCCAGATCACACGTTGCAGTCATGCATACTTCGGTAAACTCACAGGAAATGAGTGATTCTCAAATCAGGATAATTCTCCTGGATGATATCCTGCAGTTCCTTTTTGGTTCACCTGAATGATACAAAACATGTTTTCTATGGTCAGTTCTGTCTGGACTCAGTTCAATCTTACTGGTCTTACTCTCATTCATCTCAGTCTCTTTGGAACTGCTCTTATCCTTATTCTAGTAATCGGACTGCCTCTTGGTATCATTGCTGCCCTATCCCCCCGGTTTTCGATTATCATCCAGATACTCAATATCATTGAGATGATCCCTGACATCGCCCTTCTGCTCCTTTTGATACCTCTCACCGGTATTGGTGCAACGCCAACCATTGCAGCAGCAGTGCTTTACTCTCTCCTCCCCATTGTCCGCAATACGATGACAGGTCTTACCATCATAAGGCCTGAACTCCTGGAGGTGGGAAGCTCACTTGGGATGACGAGTATTGAGATTTTACGACATATCCGGCTTCCACTCAGCCTCCCTCTTATTGCCGGGGGTGTTCGGACAGCGGTTGTATACAGTATGGGTATAGTAACGCTAGGCGGTATAATTGGAGCCAGGGGACTTGGTGCAGCTTTACAGGCCGGGATAACCCGGAATAATATGACGCTAATTTTGGTTACTGGTTTATGGATTGGACTATTGGCAGTTTTTATGGATGCATGTGCCGGACTTTGTGAACGATTCCTGACTAACCGATATGGAGACCAGTCATGATACCGCTGGAGCTTGCAATCTGGCAGCATCTTGTCCTGGTATACTCCGGATTTTTTATTTCTGCCGGAATTGGAATAATCGGAGGTGTTCTCACCGTCAGATGGCATATCCTGAAAACTCTTCTCCTTTCAGGCTCCAGCCTGCTCCAATCCATACCAGCCTTCACCATCGTTGCTCTTGTCGTACCATTTCTTGGAATAGGGTTTGTCCCGGCAGTTGTCGTGGTAATAGTAACCACACTTCTTCCAGTTCTTCGAAATACCAGTATTGGTCTCTCTACTATCAGTCCGGTCTATATTGATGCATCAGAGGGTATGGGTTTTACATTTTTCCAGACGATGAGATATACCCGGTTTCCTCTTGCGATTCGACCAATATTTGCAGGATTGCGTCTTTCGTCAATTGTTGCAAATTCTGTAGCCATTGTGACGGTGTTCATCGGAAGCGGAGGGCTTGGAGCTGTTGTTCTTGAAGGACTGGTCAGATATCATACTACAAGCATTCTTATCGGAATTATCCCTGCCATGATTATTGCACTCGGGGCAGACATTCTTCTAAGCAAGGCTGAAGAACGTCTTGCACCAAAGATCTGATTATCCCTTTTCATAATCTAAAAAAAGATAATCATGAAAAATATCCAAAAAGGGATAAAATATGGTGTGGATTTGAAAAAAAGAGTTAGGTGCTAAATCTGCCCATGGATTGTGATATCCGATCTACAGAAGCGGTTGCATCAGTAATCACCCGGGTGATCTGGTCAAGAGCTGCAGATGCTTCTTCTGTTGCAGCGGATGAATCAACTGCTTCCTTTGCCGCCTGTTCGATGAGACTGCCCAGTTCATGAACACTTGCACTAATCTCCTCAACAGAGGCAGCCTGTTCCTGACTTGCTCCGGCAACTTCACCAACCCGGATAGAAACATTGGCAATTGCTTCTGCAATCTTGTTAAAGACTGAAAGCGTCTCTCTGACTGCAGTATTCCCTTCTTCAACATCATTCAGGGAATTCTTCATGGATTCTGTAACTGCCTTGGATTTTTTCTGCAGGTCTGTGATTAAATTGGCAATCTTTTCAGCAGATTGTTGTGATTCAAGAGCCAGGGCTTTTACTTCGTCAGCAACCACTGCAAAGCCAAGTCCGGCATCTCCTGCACGGGCAGCTTCAATGGCAGCGTTTAAGGCAAGGAGGTTTGTCTGGTCGGCAATAGAACTTATAACATTCACAATGGTTCCGATATCCTCCATCTGTTTGCCTATCTCTCCTATTACCTGATCGGTCTCATTAAAGGAGGTTGAAATCTTCTGCATCCCCTTATCGGTTCTCTGAACCAGTGAAGAACCCTGTTTGGAAAGATCGTCTGTCTCCTGGGTAAGGTTTGCGACTTCATTTGCCTGCCCTGCAACAGCTGCAACCGTAACGGAAAGGTCATTCATCGCCTGTAATACCTGACCGACTCCTGCTCCGCTCTTTTCTGACAGATCACTGACCACCCCGGCATTGTGTGCAAGGTTCTGGGCTCCGGCAGTCACTTCTTCAACACTGGCACTGGTCTCCTCCATACCAGCGAGAAGAGAGTCAACTTCCTTTTTCACCTGTCCAACTGCAAGACCTGTTTCTACTCCTATTTTATTGAGCGAATCCCGGAATGGTATGAAATCTCCCTTCACTACAACCTTCGGACTAAATCGTGCAGAAAAGTCTCCAAGAGCATACGCTCCGGCAAGATTCATAGCCTCATTCACAGGACCGATGATATTTTCAAGAGTTGCATTGATTCCTGCGATGATTTCCCTGTACCCGCCCTTGAACTTTTCAGCATTTCCACGAATATTGAGATCTCCCTCCGCTGCTGCATCGGCAAGGACTTTTGTCTCTTCAATGAGGTCATTGAGGGTATCAACCGTTTCTTTGAGGGCCGGTCCAATCTCATCTCTATCATCCATAATGGGTACAGATGCTACTTTTTCTCCTGCAGCAATCTTTTTCATGATGCCGATGACCTCATGCTGCAGGTTATTTGCAAATGTATCCATTGTTCCGGCAAGGATTCCGATTTCATCTTTCCGGTGCATAGAAAGTCGTGTACCAAGGTGACCATGAGTCATCTCATCTAACATCTCCACGGTTTTACCAAGAGGCCCAGTGATGCTTTTCGTAAGAGCATATGCAAACCCGATTCCTATAATGGCACCAATGAGAGTGACAATGATCATGGTGGTCTTGGCAGCATTCGCGTTATTATCGTTGTCAGTTTTTATCTGCTCAGCTACCTTCATGTTCGTTTCCATGAGGGTTGAGAGAGCAGTTATGCATTGTGTCCGGTAATTTGCCAGAGGTGTTCCGGCAGCAAGATGGGCAATTCCTTCTTCAACTTTGTTTTGTTTAATGAGATCAATGAGTATTTCAGATTCTGA
The DNA here is from genome assembly GCF_019263745.1 of Methanospirillum hungatei. Lineage (NCBI taxonomy): Archaea > Methanobacteriati > Methanobacteriota > Methanomicrobia > Methanomicrobiales > Methanospirillaceae > Methanospirillum > Methanospirillum purgamenti. The sequence goes on along the minus strand of NZ_CP077107.1, from coordinate 1,034,555 downwards.
TTTATATCCTACAAATGCGGTTTTAAATGATTCTAAAACCTTTCTCTCTTCAGGATCCAGGTTTAATTTATCAATGCTCTCAATTTTTTCATCTATTCCCATTAAAACGGCTTCAGCAGATGCAAGACTTACATCTCTCTCTGTAGGGACCAGCATTGCTTTATACACATCCCCTCTAAATTGTGTAAATGCTTCAACCACAGTTCCCATTTGTTGAATGGGTATCAACCTGTCATTATACATCCCCTCACTTTTCACCGCCAGATCACTAATGAATACAAACCCGGTTCCGGCGATTATGAGCATAATTATGATAGTAAGGAGAAACCCACCAATCAATTTTTTACCTATTTTTACATTTTCCAGCATAATCCTCACCTGATGTTGTTCACTTGAGCACACTTGTTTATATAACATATGGTGGCCTAAATGAGCGATTATTGGGCGATAAAAAAATTGGACGATATAAGGAAGTGCTTTAATAATTGAGAGATAGATGGTGAGTTATGGTCCCGGATTCATCATCCCATTGCAGGAAGGGAATCTCCTGGCAGTCCCTTTCTGAACCGGTGGTACGAGAAAAACTTGCTACCGGCCCAAATGGCCTGAGTTCCAAGGAAGCTGTAACACGAATTCAGGAGTTTGGAAAGAATGAACTGCCTGAAGCAAAGAAGGTCTCTGTATTTACAATATTTTTGAGTCAATTCAAGAGCCCGCTTATCTATGTCTTAATAGCTGCTGCTCTCTTATCCTGGTTTTTGGATCACCTGACCGATACTGCATTTATTACGGTTGTAATTCTTATTAATGCAATTATCGGGACGATACAGGAATGGAAAGCAGAACAGAGTGCAAAAGCTCTCCAGCAGCTCTTCCGGATTACTGCAGTAGTTACTCGTGACGGCCAGGAAGTTAGGATTCCAGCCGAAGAACTCGTCCCCGGAGATTATGTCTTTCTTGAGGCCGGGACAAGGGTACCAGCCGACCTTCGAATAACACAGGTTGCAGATTGTTCAATTGATGAATCTGTCCTGACCGGAGAATCGGTCCCGGTGACCAAACAGGTTACTGTGCTCCCTGAAGAAATTCCAATCAGTGATCAGGAGAACATGGCCTTTGCCGGAACGACGGTTGTCCGTGGTATCTGCCGGGGGTATATTGTTAATACCGGGATTTGTACCGAAGTAGGGAAAATTGCTGTAGCTGTTGCGGATACCACGCTGTCAAAACCACCCCTGATCATCAGAATGGAAAAATTCTCCCAGCATATTGCAGTTGCTGTTCTGATTGCAACAGCGATTCTGGGTGTAATAGCCGTTTACCAGGGTATGGGAATTATTGATGTTTTCTTCTTTGCTGTTGCTCTTGCAGTGTCAGCAATTCCCGAAGGTTTGCCGGTTGCTTTGACTGTTGTACTCTCCATCGCCGCTCATCGGATGGCAGGACGGAATGTGATTGTCAGAAAAATGACCGCTGTTGAAAGTCTGGGTTCCTGTACTCTTATTGCCAGTGATAAAACCGGAACCCTGACCATGAATGAGCAGACGGCTCATATCGTCCTGCTTCCAGAACGTGAATCCTACGAGGTTACCGGCACCGGATATACCGGAGAGGGAACAATCCAGACCACCTCCGGAGAAATATTACCTGAATCAGCACGTTCTCAGGTACAACGGCTTTGTCACATTGCAACACTCTGTAGCGAAGCCCATCTTGACAAAAATCAGAACGGATGGCATCACTCCGGTGATCCCATTGATGTGGCATTTCTCGCACTTGCTAGAAAATCAGGCCTGGATACTACTCTCATTCAAAAATCTGTTGAAAGACCGTTATTTATTCCCTTTGAAGCTGAGCGACGGTACTCGGCAGCCGGATTTATTGACTCTGAAGGGGAACGGTTTGGTATAAAGGGTGCAGCAGAAGCAGTTTTACCCTATTGTACCCGAATGCGGACACCAACAGGAGATGTGGATGTTGATCAGGTACGTTTCCTTGCAAAAGCAGAGGAACTGGCAGAAAACGGGTATCGTGTTCTTGCAGTAGCTGAAGCGGTATCTCCGGGAATTCCTAATGATCCAATAAAATCAGGCCTTCCTTCACTGGTTCTCCTCGGGTATATCGGATTTATTGATCCGGTAAGACCTGATGCACGGTCATCTGTTGAATCATGTCAAAAAGCCGGGGTTACTGTTGTAATGGTTACTGGAGATCATCCGGCTACCGCTCTTGCCATTGCAAAAACCCTTGGTATCGCCCATACCCAGGATCAGGTTCTTACTGGAATGGAGATAGATGCTCTCGGGTCTGTTGAAATTCCTAAGTTCTTCGATCTTGTCCAGAAAGCACGGGTTTTTGCCCGGGTCACACCGGTCCAGAAACTTTCCATTGTTGATGCTCTTATCAGGATGGGTCATTTTGTTGCGGTAACCGGAGACGGGGTGAATGATGCTCCTGCCCTTCGACGAGCTCATATCGGGGTTGCGATGGGTTCAGGGACAGATATTGCCAAGGATAACGCCTCGATGATCATTACCGATGACCGGTTCTCTTCCATTGTTGCTGGTATCGAAGAAGGGAGATATGCCTATGATAATATCAGAAAAGTAACCTATCTGCTTGTCTCAACCGGAGCAGCAGAGGTGATACTCTTTACCTGCTCACTCATCGCTCATCTGCCTCTGCCACTTCTTGCTGTTCAGTTGCTCTGGTTAAACCTGGTAACCAATGGAATTCAGCATGTAGGTCTAGCCTTTGAACCAGGGGAGAAGGGAGCCATGAACCGTCCGCCCCGTCCTCCATCTCAGGGGATATTTAACCGTCTGATGATCAGTCAGATCCTGGTATCATCGGTAATCATGGGAATAATTGGATTTATTGCCTGGTATTACATGATCTCAACTGGTGTAGAAGAGAATACTGCCCGAAATCTTGCAGTTCTTCTCTTTGTCCTGCTTGAAAATGTACATGTGTTTAATTGCCGGTCTGAATTTGTCTCTGCATTCCGGATGCCCTTATCGAGAAATCTCTTCCTGGTTGGTTCGGTAATTGCAGCACAGGCGATTCACCAGATTGCTATGCATATCCCCGTCTTACAGGATGTACTGGGACTCGAGCCGGTTACACTGACACAGTGGGGAGTTCTCTTTGCTGCAGCATGTATAATTGTCGTAATAATGGAGATCTTTAAGGTTGTTTGGCCCAAAGTAGCGAAAACTGAATAATATCATATTTTCTTTCTTTCAAAAATTTCGGTTTTATGTATCAGTAATTATTCTTTTTTGCCAGTATGAAAAAGAATCTAATAATCTCCTCACCAATTACATACATAGCGAAAAATCAATAAGGACGTGTTATGTCAACAATTATTGAAGTAACAGAAGATATTTCTCTTCCTTTAAAAGAATTAAAGGAAATTCTGGATATTAAACCTCATGATTCATTTAAACTAGAAATTATAAATGATTCTACCATTCAACTCAAACGGGTATCACAAGAGGATTCACTCATTGATCTCATCGATCACCCTGCTATACTAGGCCGGCCTGTTACATCGCAAGAACTCAGAAAAATCGATGATGAGATTTGGGGATAATGAATTACTTCATTGATTCGAATATTCTGATTTTCGCAAATCTTGGTGATACACCAGAATACCCTATAGTCAGGGATTTAATTCATGATTACATCCAGAAAAATCATCAGTTTTTTATTGATTCTATCATTGTATCTGAAGTTCATTATAAATTACGAAAATTACTCGGTTCTGATGAATCTGTGTTAAGAATGAATAAGATCCTTAATTCATCATATATCACTTACGTACCAATCGATTATTCAACAATAATTCGCGCAATAGATCTTTCAAATCGGTTGAATGTAATGACAAATGACGCGATTATTGGACAACATGCATTAGATACCAAATCTGATGGCATTCTAACAGATAACTTTAAAGATTTTAAAAAAATTCCTGAATTGAAGGTAATTTCGATTCGTTAAAAAATTATTTCTCTTAAATTCACATGCTTTCAAAATTACCTCTTTCTTTTGTCCTCTATGAATATTATTCGTAACCCGGGGCCGGTGTATGGTCAGTTATTGGTTGTTATCGGAGCCGCACTTATTAGTTTATCCCCGGTTTTTGTCGTTCTTTCAGGAGTAAGTGCGAGTGCATCTGCATTTTACCGGATGGCATTATCTCTTCCGCCCCTTCTTCTGCTTCTCATGTATACCAGGGGAAGGATATGGCTTGGACTCCGAAACTGTGGAATTGCTCTGCTTGCCAGTATATTCTACAGCCTTGATCTGAGCTTCTGGCACCAGAGTATTCTTCTCATCGGTCCTGGCCTTGCAACGATCCTGGGAAATTTTCAGGTATTTGTTCTGGCAGCGTTTAGTGTGCTGGTTCTTCACACCAGAGTCACACTCCGGCTGATTCTTGCGATCCCTGTCTCTATCATAGGTCTGTACCTTATCTGCGGGGTGCAATGGAGTACTGCTGCTGATGGATTTCAATTAGGAGTCCTGCTTGCCCTTACCACTGCATTCTGGTATGGTGGCTATGTATTATTACTCCGGCTATTACAGACCTCATTTGACTTGGAAGGAAAAATTGCAAATCTTTGCATGATTTCAATTCTTACAACCATCATTACCGGACTTGTGGTCATCGGATCAGGAGATAGTTTTGATGTCCCCGGAGTTGATTCATGGTTGTATCTCATCGGTTATGCCGTAATTTGTCAGGTTATTGCATGGGTGCTCATATCGGCAGGGCTTCCGTACACCGTCCCGATTAAAGTCGGATTGATATTACTTCTCCAACCTGCCGGAGCGTTCATCTGGGATATTCTCATCTTCAGGCTCCCATTTACCAGTGTTACTCTTCTCGGGGTGGTGCTTACCCTTGGAGCAATATATCTTGGTTCAACAAGCACCAGTCCGGATGAAAAATCAGTATCCGGCTAATACTGAATTCATAACCTGATTTTCTGCTTTTCTGAGGTGTTCACCGACAGTAGCTTTTGAAAGCCCGGATAGTTCAGAGAGATCGTCCAATGTAATTTTCCGGGGATTGTGATAATATCCTGCTTTTTTCGCGAGGACCAGTATTTCCTGTTGTTTCTTTGTTAATGACTGGATCAGGTCATATGGACCAAATGTCGCTTTTTCATATGCGATATCCTCTATCGGCCCAAGGATTAACTTTATTAGACGAAGCATGTATTTGAGTTCTTTTTCTTCACCAATGATACTGTACGTAATTTTATCCTTATACAGGATAGTAGGTGTTGACCAGATAACATCTCTCGCAAATAATTTACTGATATGCATAATGGAAGGAGGTGCAGTTCCTTTGAATAATAGTATAGATTCATCACCGGTTTCCTGAAATATTGCAATAATCTCTCCCCCTTTTGGAAATTCGATATCTTTTACTGAAAATCCAGGATTACATGTGATTTTTGCAATACCCAGTTTTGTCCCTTCTTTAAAATCCAATCGGATCATCCGAAGCAGCTCTATCGACTTTACTGCCTCAAAAAACCGTGCAGTATAAAATGTCCGGAATAAATCTGAAATCTGGCATGTTATGGTCATTTTTCTCATGGCATAACCCACACTCTATATATTCTCAATGCTGTTTACTCAATATAATACCCATACATGTATGGCACAAACAGGTTTTGATTATAAAGCATACTTACATGTATCCTGTCACCAATAGTTCACATGCTGCGGGATAGAACTACACATATAGAAGGACAATTATGAAAAAACATGTCTACACTCTTATCTTCATCTTGTGCATCCTGATATCCGGCGGATCAGTACAGGCAGCATATTCTCACATTGCAGTGACCGATTACCAGATAACACCATCAGTTCTTATGCCTGAAGAAAAAGGAATTGTGACCGTTACTCTGTCAAATACAAAAACCTCTGGAGATACCATCCCTGCATCGCTTGAGACTGGTACGAATGACGAGATCTCTGAATCAACAGGAGTTTTTCCTTCACCGGTCATTGACAGCGTATTCCTGAATGGGAAAAAGGATATAGATGTTTTCGCCGGGAACGGGCAGTTTGAAGGGCAGATTGGACCAGGTCAGTCTGTTCAGATCTCTTTTGTTATCAAGGCTCCGCCTGCAAATGGAATTTACTTTGCTGAACTTCTTATCAGGCTTCGCAACCAGGAGAGTATCAAATACCCGATTGCGGTAAATGTGAATACTCCGATCTCTGCCGTACGACAGCCAGCCCTCATACTCTCGCAGTCGTCATCTGGCCCGATACGCCCGGGAGAATCATTTCCTGTCAGGATATCTTTGACAAACCGCGGTGTCAGTCAGGCAAAAGACATCACCGTTCGGGTAAAAGAGACTGGAACATCCATAGCTCCACTCCAGACAAATGCATTTCATATTGAAAAACTGAAACAGGGTGAGGAGTCATCTGGAGAAATCACCTTTAACACTGATACAAATGTCAATCCTGGAATTCACAAGATCCCGATTGAGATACTCTATACAACTCCTGACAAAGGCGAAATAGGCACATCAGAGACCCTCTCTCTTGATATCAGAGGTGAAGCCGATGTATCACTCATGTCTATCGAGACAGATCCTTCCCGCATTATGAAAAATACTCCTTTTGATCTGGTAATCCGGCTTGATAATTCAGGAACTGGTGATGCAGAAGCAGTCAGGGCTTGGATCACGCTTCCATTTTTGGGAAATAAAGAGGCATTTATTGGAAGAATCGAACCTCATAACGATGCACCGGCAGTATTTATCCTGGATTCAGGGGAATCAGGTGAATATCCATATACGCTGCATGTCTCTTACAAAGATGACTGGGGTGAACATGAACGAACGGAAAATCTCACGCTCACTGTTCAAAGTCCTCCGGATAATACATCTTCAATAATCTTAGGAATCCTGCTCCTGATAGGTGGATTTCTCGGATACCGGATGTGGACACGGAGAGGGGACGTGTGAATGCTTACCGACGTAAAAATCTCATTTTTTCTCGCAACCCGGATACTGAAACGGTCAAGTAAGGCTGGAACACTCCTCACCATCTTCATCATTGCCCTGGTCTTCACCAATATGATATTCCTCTCCTCTGTGATTGGAGGATCAATCGAACTGATGAACCAGCAGACTGTGGATTACTATATCTCCAATATCATCATCAAACCAAAGGATGATAACCGGTTTATCGATAACAGTTTAGGGCTTGTATCAAAGGTGAACCGTATTCCCGGAGTATACCATGCTTCTGCCAGGTATGAAATGGGAGCCTCGCTCGTTCATAAATCAAATGAGATTGCTCTTCCTGTTAGTGTTTTTAATCCAGATGATGAACGGATGGTGACGAAAATCCATGAGATGATGAAAGAGGGTCAGTTCCTGACAAGAGAAGACCGGGGGCAGATCTTAATCGGGAATTATGTTGCCGGAAATAAGGATGAGAGTAAGGATTTTTTTGAGTCTTTAGGAGGGGTAAAGACCGGAGATTCTATCAAAGTCAATTATGTGAACGGGGTAAGCAGAGATTACCGGATAAAGGGAATATTTCAGACAAAATCCTATCAGACAGATTACATGGTCTTTGTCTCTTGGAATGAGATTGAAGATGTCCTTGGATATCCTCTTGACAAATCGGTTGAGATCCTGGTCAAAACTGAACCTGGAACACGTGAAGATCGTGTGAAAAAAACCATGATGTCATTCGGAATCAAAGAGGATGTTAAGACATGGAAAGAACAGGCTGGAGGTCTTTTTGATGAGTCTATTGAGAGTTTTCAGATAATCAATAATATTACTCTGTTAGTCAGTCTTATTATTGCAATTGTTGTTTTGTTCATCGTGATAATGATTAAAACCCTGCATAACCGGAGAGAGATTGGGGTTTTAAAGGCAATCGGAATTGATGAGGATATTATTATTCAAAGTTATGTGCTTCAAACACTCATTATTGGTATTATCGGAATAGTAATTGGATTTTGTATCATACAGACCCTGATTCTTTATTTTTCAGTATACCCGATAGAATTTCCTGATGGAAATGTTTCTCTTTATGTAGAGTCAGGAATTATGATTGAAAGTGCCATATTACTCCTGATTGCATCTGTAATTGCAGGTTATTTCCCTGCGATGAGGATTGCGAAGGAAGACATCCTGACGGCTATGAGGGGCTGAAATGATGAATGTTATCTCAGTTCGGGATTTATTCCGGGTTTATCGCCTTGGCACGGTCGATGTTCATGCACTGAATGGTCTTTCAATTGACATCGAGAAAGGGGAATTTGTCGGGATCATGGGGCCATCTGGGAGTGGAAAATCAACGCTTCTGTATCAGATCAGTCTGCTTGATAGACCATCATCCGGGTTTATCTCGGTCCAGGGAACAGATGTTGGAAGATTATCTGACCGGCAGCGGACAAAGTTCAGACTGAAACATTTTGGATATGTGTTTCAGGATTATGCTCTTGTGCCCGAGCTGACAACTGAAGAGAATGTTTCACTCCTCCCAATGGCACTTGGAAAATCTGATGAAGAATGCCATGAAATGAGTGTTGATATCCTGGATGTTGTGGGTCTGAAAGAAAGATTGTCTCATTTACCACGGGAGTTATCTGGTGGGGAGCAGCAGCGGGTTGCTATTGCCAGGGCCATGGTAAATCAACCGGATATAATCTTTGCTGATGAACCATGTGCAAATCTGGATAGTGTCAACTCCAAACGAATTCTTGATCTTTTCAAACAACTAAACCAGGAAAACGGACAGACCATTGTGATGATATCACATGAAGATGAAGATATTGAGTATTTTGACCGGGTGATTCAGATATTTGACGGGAAGAATGTTGAGAACTAGGGGTATTCATTCCTGCCATGTATGTTGTTTCCATATGCGGATATATGGATAAATTCTCAATAATATTGAATAATTCCTGCGAAAAATAAAAATGGAGGGTTATCCCCCTCCATGACATGCTCCGTCCTGTTGAAATGCCGCATCATTGAATGCTGATTCACCGAGATCTTCCCGTTCATACACTATCTTTTTGATCTCTTTATCCTTGCTGTCAATGGTGGCTTGCTCTTCGAAAGATGCTGGAATTAACTGGTCAATTCGGTACAACAGGTGGGTGCTGTCAAGTTCTACAAAGGTCTGCCCATGCTGCTCCTGGAACCTGACGACTGTTCCAAAGGTTCCGGTTTTGGGGTATTTCGCATAGGATCCGATATCGATCACAGGTACCACCAAACCCTTATTTTGTGTACAAATACTTAATGCTAATTCTTACACATTCCATATCTACCAAACGATGATTGATTTTTGGACATGAATTGGAGATTCGTTATCTGGGAAATATTTGTGAATGATAATCATCTTTTACCCGGAAAACATATGACGTTATCATGGAGAGAGAGCATGGTTCAACTCATTATACAAAGTCTGGAAGATCTGGTGAATTGTTCAGCCAGATAACAATTCATGCCTCTCCTGAAGATATCTGGGCCGTTCTGACTGATTTTGACAAATATCCTCAATGGAATCCGTTTATCAAAAAAATCCAGGGAGAAATATGTGAAGGTTCAAATCTTAAAATCTCCTTGCAGCCACCAGGAAGTTTTGGAATGAATATAAAACCGGTCCTTCTCAAGGTGAATCCGTTTAATGAAATGAGATGGCTTGGTCACCTCCTATTTCCGGGGCTTCTTGATGGAGAGCATGTCTTAGAGATCAGGGCCAAAGGTGATGGCACCTGTCTTTTTATTCAAAAAGAGTTTTTTTCTGGTTTAATTCTTCCTCTTATGGAAAAAATTATGATGAAAAGCACTGGTGAGGGGTTTTTTCAAATGAATGAAGCACTCAGGGACAGGGTAGAATATTCTTTTCATTAATCGGTGGGGATATCATGTGTGATATGAGGTTGTCACCATGAGGAACCCACATGGAATGATATTATATCTCCTGGGCTTTTATAAGAGATGAATAGACACCATTCAACCTGACCAATTCATCATGGTTTCCTCGTTCAACAATCGTTCCTTCCCGGAGTACCAGGATCTGGTCTGCATGTTTTATCGTTGAAAGACGGTGAGCAATAATCAGCACCGTCCGTCCGGAACTGAGATCTTTTAGTGCTTCACGTATCTCAAGTTCAGTACAGGTATCAAGAGCTGATGTAGCCTCATCAAGAATGAGAATCGGGGCATTTTTAAGTACAGCACGTGCTATTGCAATTCTCTGTCTCTCCCCACCAGAGAGCCGGACGCCTCTCTCTCCGACAAGAGTCTGGTAACCTTTTGGTAGGGCAGATATAAAAGAATGAATCCGGGCAACCTGAGCTGCTTCTATAACATCTTCATCGGTTGCATCTGCTCTTCCTAGCCTGATATTTTCCATGATTGAGGTATTAAGAAGAAAAATATCCTGAGTTACTATCGCTATGGTATCGCGAAGGAGAGAAAGCTGAAGCGAACTGATTTCATGACCACCAATCATGATTCTTCCGGAGACTGGATCCCAAAATCGCATGATCAGGTGAGATATGGTAGTTTTTCCAGCTCCCGTCATTCCTACAATTGCAACTGTTTTCCCGGCAGGAACACGAAAAGAAATATCCTGAAGAACCAATGATTCCTGTGGATTATACCGAAAACTGACGTTTTCCACTAAAAGAGATGGTTCAAGAGATACTGGATGAACAGGTTTGTCGGGTTCCTGGACAGACGGGGTAAGATCCATCAGTTCATACAATCGCTTCGCCCCGGCAAACGTGAGGCTGAATTGCTTTGAAATCTCGACGATATTAGCCATTGATGCAAATCCTGCCGAAGTGAAGAGGATGATAATCGGCAGGTTCAGGGGATCTATCTCTCCTCTTGTAGCAAGGATGGAGGATATTGTCAACATAACAATAACACCTCCAGAGAGAATCAGGATAAAGGATGCAGTAATAATTGAATTTTTCCGGACATAGATGCCGTATTCATCCTGATATTGATCACTCATGGACATTACCTGTTTAAACCGTGATTCTGAACGGGAAAAAGCAAGTATCTCCCGGATACCCTGAACACTATCAATAAGAAATGAATTGATTCCTCCGATAAGTTCCCTGAGCTGGTTCCCCCGTTCATCGTTGAGTGAAAGAGCAAGTTTTGGAAGAAAAGCAATGCATAGAGTAAGGAGAGCATATACTCCTGCAACTTCTGGATGGATGAAAAATAGGGAAATAAATACGATAACTGGTATGACAATAGCCGTGACCAGGGGCGCTATGGTGTGAGCAAAGAAGAGTTCCAAAGTCTCAACATTATTTCCTGCGATAGAAACAATATCTCCGGTTCTTTTTTGCATAAGAATTGCGGGAGCCAGAGGTTCAATAGTCCTATAAAACTGATCCCGAAGATCTGCCAGGAGCCGGTATGCTCCCACATGACAGAGATATGGGCTTAAATATCCGGAAATTCCCCGTAATATGGCAAGACAAAGGATGAATAATCCTACTGGAATTAACAAAGATGCTGGTTCTCCAGCCCGAGCCATCCGGAGAAGATCTACTCCAAGAAGACCAATACCCAGGGTAAAAACATACTTACCAATCTCTGCAAGAATCCCAGTAGAAAGAATAGGGATCTGTGGCCCTAATACACTAAAAAGGCGGATATAAGGTGAGTTCTTTTTCATAGAATACCCCCGGAAGAACCTGTATACTCTTTTCCACCTGCAAGTTCCTGAGCATGAACAAGAGAGGCGAATCTTCCGTTCATACTCATCAGTTCTTCATGGGTTCCGGATTCAACGATATATCCTTCTTCCATAACCAGTATCTGCGAGGCATCACGAATTGTCGAAAGCCGGTGTGCAATCACCAGAACCGTCCGCCCCTTCAGAAGTGTTTTCAGAGCCAGTCTGATATGACGCTCACTTTCTGCATCAACACTTGCAGTAGGTTCGTCAAGAATGAGGATGGGAGCATCTTTTAAGATTGCTCGTGCAATAGCGATACGCTGTCGTTCTCCACCTGACAGTCGAAGACCTCGCTCACCGGTCATCGTATCTGTTCCATTAGGGAGAGAGAGGATGAATTTATCAAGACATGAGATAGAAAGAGCCTCCATTATCTCTTCTTCAGATGCATCAGGTCTCCCAAAGAGGAGGTTATTCCGGATGGTATCATAGAAAAGGTACGTATCCTGGGAAACTAGAGATAATTGCTGCCTCAAAAGATCAAGAGGAATATCCCTGATTGGAAGGCCACACACCTTTATATTGCCGTTATCTGGATCATAATACCGAAAGAGCAGATCAACCACTGTACTCTTTCCAACTCCGGAAGCTCCAACGAGTGCTACCATTTCACCTTCATTTACAAAAAAGGAGCAGTCATTCAGAACCGGACGATCCGGTTCATATGAAAAAGAAACATGGGAAAATTGGATTGTCTGTTTCAATGGGGGAGTTATTGTATATGGTTTTTTTCCATCGGTGATGGTAGGTTCTAATTCAATAAGATGTAAAATAGCATTTATTGTGGTTTTTGCATTGATACTGTTATGATAGTACTGACCAAGATGAATGACATGCTCATAAAAAACAGGCCCGAGTAAAAGAACTAGCATCACCTGTCCGGTAGACATGACTCCAACACTCATCTGGATACAGACATACAGTAATGCTGATCCATATCCAAGATAAGGAACCATTTCAGCAGCAAAACTTACTAAAAGTCCAATTCGAAGCCTCCGAATCCAGGTAAGACTGAGTCTGTCAGCCCGTATCCGAATCTCCCCGGCACGTGCTTTATGCTGATTAAAGAGTTTTAAGGTAGGAAGTCCCTGCAGGCTTTCAGAATAATATGCACTCAGGTTTTTGTATTCCCTCCAAACATCTCCTCTCCCGATTCTTCTCTTCCGGTTAGAGATCATGATCATGACGGGAACGAGGGGAACAAAAATCAGGAGAATCAGGGCAGTGATAGGATCTACAAACACAGAAAATCCGACAAAAAGTGTTGCCGGAACGATCATGCACAGGAGGATGTAGGGTATGTAGTATGCCACGTACTGCTCAAGTTGCTCTGTCCCGTCTACAAAAGTTGCAGCAATCGAGCCTGAATCATTCCTATCGGTATATCCGGGTCCGAGCTGGAGGAGATGTTCATACATCCGTGATCGTATCGCCCGTTTCATCACTCCGGCAGTTGTATGTGCAGATCGCTCTCGAAAGACCTCTGCTGCGATCCGTATGGTTAGTATCCCGATCATTCCCGTAAGAACAGGAAACATGACTATGAGATCTTTTCCGTCAATCAGGCCGGAAATAAATGTACTCACTAAAAAGAGAAGCAGGATAGATGCCAATGAACTCAAAAGAGCAGCAAAAAATGTCCTGGTTACATGACGACCTAGTCCGGGGATCAGACGAACAAGTCTGAGGTCAATACAAAGGGAGATGAGACGGTGAAAAAAAGATCCATCATAGCCGGATGTATATTCCGGTGATTCTTCATGTGCCATTCAGGCAGGTATCTCCTTAAAACCAGTTTCCATAAGTGCTGGAATAAAGGTTTCATTTTTTACCGGACTTACCGGCACAACGTGAGGTTTACCTAATACTGTCAGAACCACTGACTTTACTCCATATACCTCTTCAATCATATCAGGAGTATAGAGGTCATCTGGTTTTCCTGCAGAAAAAATCTTGCCATTTCTTAATATGACCATTGAATCTGTATATCGGGCACCCAGGTTCAGATCATGAAGGGCAATAATTGCCGACATATGTCGTTCTTTCACCAGGTTATTTACGATATCCAGCACTTCCAGCTGATGCCTGATATCGAGGGCTGAAGTCGGTTCATCTAAAAGCAGCACCTGAGGTTCCTGACAGATTGCCCGAGCGAGGAGAACCATCTGTTTTTGGCCGCCGGACAAACTTGCGAAATCCCGCATTGCCAGATCCCCAATATTGAGCCGGTCCAGAGTGTCAGCAACCTTATCAATGTCTTCATCGCGAATTCGCCAGGCTGAATGGGGACGTCTTCCCATAAGTACTGTTTCAAAGACTGTTGAATCCATGGCACTTGTCCCATGCTGAGGCACAAGGCCGATATTTTTTGCGAGATCAACCTGGTCCATTTTCAGGACATCTTTACCATTGAGCAAGATTGAACCCTTTGGTTTTAAGATGGTGTCAATACATTTTATCAGAGTGCTTTTACCGGAACCGTTCGGACCGATAAGCCCGGTCATCTCTCCAGGTCCGATACAAAACGTTACATCATGCAGGATATCTGCTCCCGGATAACTGAAACATACTCTTTCAATTTCTACATTTACCATAATTCTTTCCTCTTTTTCATAAACAGGTACATAAAGAACGGAACTCCGACAAAAGCAGTCATAATTCCTACCGGGAGAATCATTGGTGCAAGAACTGTCCGTGCAATAGTATCAGCTCCCAATAGGAGTATTCCGCCAACCAGTGCAGATCCCGGGATGACATACCGGTTGTCTCCTCCAATTATCATCCTGGTAATATGAGGAGAAACAAGTCCTACAAATCCAATAATTCCACAAAATGCGGTTACCGATGCAGTCAGGAGAGCTCCGAAAACGAGAGTTCTCATTCTGACTCGTTCAACATTAATCCCCAGGCTATGAGCAGTCTCGTCACCGGCCCCGATTATGGTGATGTCAGAAGCCCTGTAAATCAGGTAGGGGATGGAAAGGGCTGCAATTATAAAAACGATAAAGACAGTTTCCCAGCTTGCTACAGAGACACTTCCCATCATCCAGAATACAACTGCTTGTACCTGTTCTGCTGTTCCGAGGTACTGAGTAAAGGATGTGACTGCATCAAGGAGGAACATGATGGCAATACCTGCAAGAATAATTGCTTCCGGAGTCATTCCTTTACTTTTTGCAATTGAGTAAATGACCATGGTCGCAACAAATGCACTCAAAAAAGCGTTCAGAACCACACTGTAAGATCCAAAGATTCGAAAGCCTCCAATAATCGCCAGAGATGCGCCCATTGCCGCAGCTGATGAAATACCGAGCGTAAATGGTTCAGCAAGAGGGTTTCGTAAAACCCCCTGCATAATAGCCCCGGCAACACCAAGGCTTGCACCTGACACAATAGCCATGGCAATACGGGGGAGGCGAATTTCCCAGATGATGGTACTTGCTACTGATTCAGATAGTCCCATTCCTGGAAAAATCCCTGCCAGGATGGTGGTATACACATCGGTCAGGGTCAGATCATATGAACCAAAAGTGGCGGCAATACCGATCAATAATAAAATACCAACACAAACGGTGAATAAAAACAGAATCTTTCTCGAATGATAATGATGAAACGATTCCCGAATCCCCTGAATTGAAGAATTATGAGCAATTGTTTCTGAATTATGTTGACTCATGACTACTCGATGCCTCAGGATGTTCTTCTATTCCTGGTGATCTTGATAACTAAGAATGGGTGGGATATGTTATTACTATTTTGAAATTATTGACACTCAGTATGTATCTTTTAAATCTCATTCTAACTTATACTGTCTAGATAGAAATGTGTATGAAAAAAGATATTTTTTTGAGCGGCATTATCATAACGCTACTCACTCTTAGTTGTTTTTGTGGTTTTGTATCAGCGTCAGGAATGGAATATACCCTCTTCATATTTGGTAATGCGAATAGTGACATGAATTTAGATCAGCAGGATATTGACCTTATAAATGAGATTGCGGCAGGGAAAACAGATACAACCCATCTTGTAGATGCGAATCAGGATGGAAAAGTTGATAGTGCTGATGCAGATCAGGTCAAAAAGATCATGGATGGCAGCGCCACAGAGATATGGGTTCAGGATTCATATGAACAACCAGTGAAAGTAAAAACTCCGGTTAACCGTATTGTTTCCCTTGATCGGATGATTGCCGAAAACGCCCAGACAATTGGGATAGGCAAGAAGATTGTTGGTATCGATGAGAATACAGTAACCCGTGGGGTAATTCTGCCGGAGATTAGCAAAATGACCAATGTCGGTTCTGCAGATGAACCAGATATTGAACAAATTATTGGATTAAAACCGGATCTTGTGGCCCACAATCAATACTTTGATGAAGCGCTCATGAGTAAACTGAGAACCGCGGGTCTTACTCCTTTGAGTATGATTTATCATGGAGATATCCAGAACAGCCTTGGGTATTCAAAGCTTCTTGGATACCTCGCAGGATCTCCGCAAAGTGCGAATGAATATGTTGACTGGATGGGTGGGACACTTGGTAGTATCCATGATAAACTATCCGGATTATCGGAAGAAGAGAAAACAAAGGTCATCTATCTATATCCACGGAAGGGGACCGCTCTTGGAAGTGGTGGAAATGATTGTCCGACCATCAAGACTCTTCAGTTCCTTGGTGCTAATACCATGACCACAGATACCAAGGATACGGCAGGTAAAGTAATGGATACCGCGTCTTACTTTGAAATTGATCCGGAAGTTGTGATTGCAAAGAACCCGGAAGCAATTGTGATGGAAGATTTTGATGAAGCTCTTGGATATGGTTTCACAGATAAGGCAGCAGCACAGATGGTTCTTGACCGGGTGAAATCGAGACCAGGCTTTGATAAGATAGATGCGGTAAAGAACGACAAGGTCTATCTGCTTGATGTAAATATTGTTTCTCACAGCAATTGTCTAGGGGCTTTGTATATGGCTAAAGCTCTGTATCCTGACCAACTCAGCGATGTTGATCCATATACGATCCATCAGGAATATGTTGACAAATTCCTGAAAGTTCCAGGTCTTGACGTAAAGAAGGATGGGATTTTTATCTATCCTGATTTATCTAATTGATGAACAAATTTCCACTCTTTTTTTATAGTTGAAACTCATGGACAAAGAAATTAAAGATAAAATTTATTCTTCAATTGGTGGTCATTTTTTAGTTGATCTCTACTCTCCCATACTCCCCATTATTCTGCCGACACTTATCATTAACATGAACCTCTCTTTTTTTCTTGCAGGCCTAATAGTAACTGCATTTAATGTAACATCTTCTGTTGTTCAACCTTTTGCCGGTTTATATAGTGACAGGACTGGAAAAAAAGCACGTATCTGGATTTGTGTATTATTCTCCAGTGTAGGTATTTCTCTTGCCGTTCTGACTCACAATTATCTTCTCATGCTTGTCCTGGTTTCCTGTGCAGCACTTGGTAGTGCATTATTTCATCCCGCGGCAATGGAAACAGTATTCAGGCTGAGCCCTCCGGAAAAACGTGGAGTTTTTAATTCGATTTTTACCACGAGCGGAAGTGTCAGTTACTCAATAGGACCACTTATTGCAGGCATCATGATAACATTCTATGGATTATCAAGTATTGCCTGGCTCGCAATTCCCGGGATTATCGGGGCATTCTGGATTTACTTAGTTGATAAAAGATTTCGTTCTTCTCATGCTGCTTTGTATGAGAGAAAAAAACCAGTTCAACAGGTAGATCGGGAAAAATACTGGTGGGTACCGGCAGGACTTGTGGTCTCACTCTGTTCTCTTCGAGCCTGGACTTATGTAGGAATCATAACGTATCTGCCTGCTCTCCTGATTCTTGGCCAGCAGGGAATGGATACTATCACCACATCGCTTATTGTGACGATTATGCTCTTTATCGGCGTGAGTGGTCAGATTACAGGAGGGTATCTTTCTGATCGGTTTGGCAGGAAAAACATGCTGGTATTTGGATTTGCATCTGCGGTTCCATTTTTCTGTCTCATATTTCTGACACAGGGATGGCTTATGTATGTCGGGATTTTCATGTACTCATTTTTTGCATGTTTCTGTTATGTCACATCAGTTACCATGATGCAGGAACTTCTCCCCGGAAGTGTTGGTTTTGCATCCGGACTTACACTTGGGCTTTGTGTCGGAGTCGGAGGAATAGGTGCTGCAATAATCGGATGGGCTGCTGATGCTATGGGTTCGCTCCCGGATGCTATGTTTCTGATGGTTATTCCAACGATAATATGTCCGATTCTTGCAGTTTTCATTAAGTATCCGGGAAATGAAAGAATCCGGAAGAATGAATCATAATATACTAAAAATCCTATTTTTTGAACCTAAAAATAACTGTTTCTCTTTTCATTGGTAGAATTTTTTTGAGCACTAGCTTTATATATTAATAACTTCATTTTCAGGTATCAATATGAGGTGAGAGCAGTGAACAGATGGTTATTCATCCTGATTTGCAGCATAATGGTAATTATCTCAGCAAATGTCGTTTATGCAGCAGATGCTAATTTTGCCTACTCAGGAGTTGCCACGTATGATGAACAGCCGGCTACTCTGAATCTTGCGATAACCGGAACCGCTGTGACCGGAACGTTATCAAAACCCGGTGTTTGTGAGAGTAACATCCGGCTTACCAGTACTACCCTTACTCTTAACGGAGTACTTGCCGGGGGGTCATGGGAAGGGTCAGGAACAATTTCCGGAACCTGGACCGGAGGTGATTCTGTATGTGGTACACAGCTTACCATTGCAGACGGGTATCCCCAACAGGGAACATTTACTATCTCCTATGATGGAAGTACGGTACAACTCCTTCGAACCGGAGCAGCACCACTTCCTTCAGGCTGGACATACGATTTTGGACCGACCGGACAGGTATATACTCCCCCGGCAGCATTTCCAGTACCAATTCTTGATTATACCACTACATCTTTAGTTGATGATAATTATCTCAATTCAGATAGGAAGTCAGCCTTTTCAATAACTGATAACAACGTATATACCTGGACCGAATTAGGACCGGTTTATGGTGGTGAGCAGGTACAGATTATCTGGAAAGATCCTAGTGGAAAAGAGTATTACACATCAAATTATGTCATTTCAGATCCGTCAGAACAGAATTTGGAATTTTGGGAGACATACACACTCTATTCATATATTAACATCGCCGGATGGGATCCAGCCCAGAATCCAGGTACCTGGACATCCAATATATACATAAATGGAAAGTTTTTGTATTCCCAACCGTTTACGATATCTGCACCTTCAAGCGGAGGTGGGATTCTGACCGGGCTCTCTTATCTTCCATCATCACCAGTTACCGGACAGGATGTTACCTTTACGGTAAACACAAATAATCCTCCGGCAAATCCCTCTTATTCCTGGGACATGGGAGAAGCCTTCTTTGATGGACAACCGGTAGCATGGACCGGAGAGCCGACCTTTACATATAATTATTATAATCCGGATAGATACACCGTTACGGTCCAATTGAGGGATAAAGATAATTATACTACCATTCTGGACGAAAAGTCCTGGGATGTAGTAGTAAGCGAATAATTATTTTATCCATTCTATTTTATTTAAATTGATTCCGTTTTTTTCCATTTCAATCCGATATATTTTTTATTCTTTCTGATTGTCTCTATAATGAAATAACACCAGCTTGATAGCAGGAAATCTTCAGTATCTGGTACTGATGGCATTGTTATTAATGCACAAAAAACCTGGAAAATACTCTGTAATATCCAAACGAATTATTATTATTTTTCAGTTCCGTCTGGTTTTACTCCGGTAACAATGAACGTATCTCCCCAGTGACCCTGCCTGAGATAATCACTCAGTGTATAGACTTTTTTATTCAAGTCAAGCGATGATTCTACATTAATAAGTCCTGCGTTCCGAAAAAGAGTACAGTCATCTTCCGGACGTTTTGCATGAGTTGACCATAATCCATCAACGAAGGTATTATCCATATCCCGTTTCCACATATTCCTTCGTTCGGAAAGAAGCGTGTAAAATCGTGAGCCATGTTTCCATGCCTTCTGGACACAAGTCTTTTCACCACTATACCAGTTTCCGTCAAAAATTAAAAGGCGTCCTCCTGGTTTTAAGACCCGGGTCCATTCAGAGAGTGCTGCTTTTGGATTTGGAACAGTCCAGAGTACCCAGCGGTTTACCACGGCGTCGAACGAATTATCCTCAAAAGGGAGATTTTCAGCATCTCCTACTTTAAAATCCACCGTCACATTACATTCTTTTGCATTTTCTCTGGCACAATGAAGCATCTGTTCTGACAAATCAACAGCGGAAACAAAATGACCCATTTCAGCGAGGAGTATAGACATAGAACCTGGACCGGTCCCGACATCCAATACTTTCAGAGGTTTTTCATTGAGGTACTCTGAAAATACTGATTTCCACCCGGAATTTTCCTTATGTGAGTGCAATAACCGCTGTACACCTTTGTTATATCCGTTTGCACCGGAATTCCAATACTGTATGATGCAGTCTTTCATGATAGATCTCATTTAGTATTACAAGTATGAAAATCATATGATTAAATACTATACTCATCTAACAATTTTATAAATTTCATTATCATTGTGAAATTTTTACATTCAAAAACTGGTTATCATCAAAATTACCACATACAGGATTTCATTCATGGTTGAATTACTAAAAGAAGATAATATTTCATTAATCTCATGGCTTACCACTGCCCTTTTTGACCAGAGGATTTTCAATCTTGCTGAAGGGATGAGCAGAAGTATGGCAGTAACTACCTGTGCCGGACTCATCAGTTCTGGAACAAATATTGGCATGCTTTTTCTGGTAAGTCTGCTCATTGCAGGAGTAATTAATGGAAATACATTTTCCAGTCTTGCCCCTGTTATTGGTGGAATGGTCCTCCTTTTCATGATACGTGGCGGAGCAGAAGCCCTTCGGGATATTTCTGCCCAACGTACATCAGATTTGATGAAACTCTCGGTTCGAAAAAGAGTCTATGAACATCTTCTCAGGCTCGGACCAGCATACACTGAGCATAAAAGTTCAGGTTCTGTCGCTGCAACCATTGCAGATGGCGTCGACACACTTGAGCAGTATGTCGGATTTTTCATCCCTTGCCTGGTTCTTTGTTTTGTTGTGCCTTCGGTTCTTTTCGTGGCTTTTACCATCCTGCTGGATCTCCCGGTAGCTCTTATTCTGCTTGTATTTGTTCCGCTGGTCCCATTTTCTGTAGCCCTTTCATACAAACTCTCATGGAACGAGAAACTTGATATCTGGCGAGATTATCATGATTTAAGTTCATATTATACAGAAAGTCTACAGGGTCTTACTACCCTGAAAATGTTTGGTATGAGTGCTCACCGTGCAGGATTATTACATAAAAAAGCAGAAAAACTCAAAGAAACCTATATCAAAGCCTTGAAAATTTTTTTCGGGGTACATTATGTTTGTGATGTTGTTCCGTACCTTGGGTATGGGCTTGCTCTTTTGTATGCCTGTATTCAGTATTCATATGGAAAATTTGGCATTGAAGGAGTAATGACCGTTCTCCTTGTCGGTCCTATCTTTTATGAGCATGTGATTGCACTCAGCCAACATTTCCATAACAGCCTGTATGGAAAACGGGCTTTAGATACCCTGGAGAAAATCATGCAGGAAAAACCAATGGTATCGGCTCCGGATATCCCGGTTTCTGTTCATCGGACCCCACCTCCTGGCGTCAGATTTAATGACGTTTCGTTCTCATATGAAACCGGACGAGAGGTTTTAAAAAATCTGACTTTTGAAGTGAAATCCGGTGAAACCGTGGCTCTTGTCGGAGCATCAGGTGTCGGGAAAAGTACGGTTATTGATCTTCTCTACCGGTTTCATGATCCACAGAAAGGGACTATCTACCTTGAAGAGACTCCGATTCATTCTTTTCCGCTTGATCAACTCAGGGAGCAGTTTTCCCTGGTTTCACAGGAGACATACCTCTTTTACGATACTATCCGGAATAATCTCCTTATTGGAAATCCTGCTTCCAAAGAAACAGAAATTATTGCCGCTGCAACTGCAGCCAATATTCATGAATGGATAACCGGACTGCCGGAAGGATATGATACGATTACCGGTGAGCGGGGAACCCGGCTTTCAGGCGGTGAAAAGCAACGGATTGCAATAGCCAGGGCAATTCTGAAGAATTCCTCGGTTCTTCTCCTTGATGAACCCACTTCAAGTATTGATGCAGGGAGTGAGAAACTTATCCAGGCTGCCCTGAATGAACTCTGTAAAGACAGGACCGTTCTTGTTATTGCTCATCGTTTGTCGACCATAAGAAGGGCACACCGGATCATGGTGATGGATGAAGGACGAATTGTTGAGACAGGAACTCATGAAGAGCTCCTAAAAACAGGGGGTCATTATGCCAGACTGGTACAGGCACAGGTACGAATGCTCGGGACGACTCCCACTGAGTGTAGTCACATTTCAGGAGATGCAGTATGACTGATATGGCACCATTCCAACAACTATTGCGCCTTACTGGTCTGGTAAAATCACATATATGGCTTCTTGCAGCCGGTATGATTTGTGATGCGACAAAACAATTGGTAACTGTCGGAATTGGCCTTCTTGGAGTTTTATTAATTTATACCGCAAAAGAACAAAGCAATCCATCTGCTCTGCTTCTGATAGGAACAGCAATTCTTATTTTTGCTCTTGCACGGGGTGTATGTGGGTATTTCGGACCATACTTAAACCACATTGCTGCATTTCATGTTCTCTCAGATCTCAGGAACCAATTTTACCGCAAAGTTGACCCCCTCGCTCCAGCGATTTTCATCTCCCGAAGAACTGGTGATCTTGTTTCTGTTGCAATAAATAATATCGAAATTTTAGAGCTTTTCTTTGCTCATACCCTTACACAGATTTTAGTAGCGATTCTGGTGCCATTAATTATACTCTGTGGTCTTGCATACATCCACTCGCTTCTTGCAGTAATTCTTCTCGTGTTCCTTATTCTGACAGCTTTAATTCCCACTCTTGCTATCAGAATGAATGAAAAGAAAGGAGATCATCTCAGGCAGTACCTTGCGAATATGGGAAGTTTTCTGATTGATAGTGTACAGGGTATCTGGGAGATTCTTGCATTTGGAAGAGGAAAAGACAGGCTTGACGCAATTATCTGTATGGTCCTTGAATATCGAAAGGAGCAAAGGGCGTATGTCCGTGTAAATGCCTGTGCATCTGCTTCGTATGCTGTTCTTGTATCTGGTGGTATTGTAATTGTTCTCGTGGTATCAACTATCCTAGCTCAAATGGGTGAGATTAATTCCTTCTATCTTCCAATTACTGTAATTTTATCCGCCGGTGCATTCACAGCAATGAGGGAAGTTGTCGATGTTTCAAAACAACTCAGCATGACAATTGCCGGGGCAAAACGATTTTTCACTGTTATGGATGATACTCCCGTGGTTAGTGAGAATGGGACTCCATCGGTTACGATTTCAACTGCTCCAACCCTTGAGGTCTCGGATATCTGGTTTAGGTATGGGGAAACGGACCCCTATGTACTGAAAGGAGTTTCATTCTCGATCCCTTCAGGTACGACGGCTGCAATTGTTGGAATGACAGGAGCGGGAAAGACAACTCTGACCCATCTTCTCATGCGGTTTTGGGATCCAGAAAATGGGATTGTCAGGCTTGATGGGCATGATATCCGGGATCTCCGTCTTTCAGATCTGCGGAAAACCATTTCCATTGTTACCCAGGATATCTTTCTGTTCAATACATCTATCCGGGAAAATATCCGGGTGGGAAAAGCTGATGCAACCGATCAGGAGGTAGAGCAGGCAGCAAAGTTTGCCAGGATTCATGATTTCATACGAGGACTTCCGGAGGGGTACGAAACGCTTGTAGGCGAGCGGGGTATTCGCCTTTCCGGCGGAGAACGTCAGAGAGTAGCAATTGCACGGGCAATTCTCAAAAATGCTCCGGTCCTTATCATGGATGAAGCGACCAGTAACCTCGATACCGGGACAGAACTGATGATCCGGGACACCATTCAGGAATTGATGAAAGGGAGAACTGTGTTTATGATAGCACATCGGCTCAGCACGGTGGTTCATGCAGATAAGATCCTAGTACTCAATCAGGGAGAGATAATTGAGCAGGGGACACACCGGGAACTGATGGCCCTGGATGGGATGTACGCTTCGCTCATTGCCGCACAGGAGATCTAAGTCAACAACTAAATTACCCTTACAATCATATTACATATGAATGAGTTCTCCGGTTGATTCAATCATAGCAGTTATTGTTCGTGCTCTAAATCCGGAAAAGATCATCCTTTTTGGATCCAGAGTTACAGATGATGCCAGAGAAGACAGTGATTATGATATATGTGTTCTAAAATCCGGAATTTCTCATCGCAGAAGATGTGCAATGAAATTATATGAGGCCCTTACTCATGTGGGTGTTCCGGTTGATATAATTGTAGAAACCCCGGAAGGATTTGAAGAACTGAAACAGAACCCATACCTTGTTTATTCTGAGATTGAGAAGACCGGGAAAGTTATCTATGAGAGAAGTACTACTGGCTGAATCATGGATAAAACGGGCAATAAGTTCTCTCGCTCATGCAAAAGGCATTGATAGTGATGATCTTGTCTATTATGAAGATCTCTGTTTTGATTGTCAACAAGCGGCAGAAAAGGCAATAAAGGGAGTTATGATTCTGAAAAGGATATCTCCTCCCCGTTCTCATAATATTGGTTATCTTCTGGATGGTCTTGTCTCCTCCGGTGTAGATGTCCCTGATGAGTTGTTTGTTTCAGCCCGACTCACAGATTACGCAGTAACCACCCGGTATCCGGGTACCTATGAACCCGTCAATAGAGAAGAGTATCTTGAGGCGTATCATCTTGCAGATTCTGTTGTGAATTGGGCAAAGGGTATGTTAAACAGCAAATAATGGTGAAGATTCGGAAAAATTTTTTTTATTGCCCATTTCAAAGAGTTTAATGTCGATAATAATGAATAATGATGGATTCGTATGTATCCAGGAGGGGGACTTCGTTCCCCATCTCGAACCCTCCCTCCTTTATGGGCAGGCTCGTGGGATGGGATTATTTTCTTCAGGTTACCCACACAAAACACCGAGGAGGCAAAATCTGTAATTTATCAGATCTCAAATTTTTCTATCTCACTCTGTTTTCTTCCCGGAAATACAATGCCAGTCGCCATATTTTCTCCTTCCGATCTTATATCTCCAAGGTTTATCGAGTTTTTCATGCTGCATTACGGTCAATGGTTTGACCATCTTTACTAAAATTTCCCGGAGATCAGCATTCTTGAATAATAATACCTGTTTATCAAAACAATCAGGAGTCCGGTAAGAAAGGGGCAGAGAATCAGTAATCTCCTGTTTATATGAGTAACTATCAGGCTTTCGCCCGTCCTGAATGGATATTAACTTTTTGGAAATAAATTGTCTGAATTTATTCATCATGGTGATGTTGCCATAATCATGAGTTTTAACATCAAAAGCAAGGATTTTTCCTCCGGGTTTAATCACCCGTTTCCACTCGTTGATAGCAATTTCAGGTTGCAGAAGAGTCCAGAGTACCCATCTGCTGGTTATCATATCAAAATTATTGTCCGGAAATGGTAATGCTTCAGCATCTCCCACATGAAGATCCAGGGTAAGACCCCTCTCCCCTGCTTTTCTTTCACAAACTGAAAGCATTCCCGGAGAAAGATCAATACCTGTTACATCATGACCTAATTTAGAAAGAATTAGTGAGATAGAACCGGTTCCTGTCCCTACATCCAGAATTTTAAGTGGTTTGTTCCCAATTTCTGTATGGAGAAACTCCTCCCACAACTCCTCTTCTTTTTTTGTAAGGCCATGCTCCGGATAATTATCATAAAATGAACAATCTTTTGTCCAGTATTCTTCGATCTCCTGTTTGTAATTCCGGATAACTTGGTCCTGTGAAATATTTTCCATGATATCACTTTACATATCCCTGGCTTTCCACCAGATTACAGCCGTCTTAAATCGCATTACATACTGACCATTTTCAAGATGGTTCATCACATGATCTCTGATTATCTCCTCTTTATCCGGATTCATGTCAGTGAAAAGATTGTAAAATACCTGGTGCATTTTCATGATATTCTCCGGAGATCTCCTGCTTTCATGCTCAATTATCCTGACCTCCGGGTGGATGCCTTCTTCATAGAGAATATCATAAGTCAGCGGATACTCCGGAAATGTAGGTCGTGGTTTATCTCCTAATAATGCATTCCATAGTTCATCCCCGGTATGAGTTTTCGAATCAATTCCGGCACAAAGACAGCAGTATCCTGATGAGACTTTTTCCATTCGTCTTATTTGTTCCACAATGTCTCGGAACATCCAGATAACCGTGGAAGAAATCGTCAGATTATATGATTTGGACAGTCCGTCAACATCCACTTCCTGCCAGATTGAAGAGAGGATATCAAAATTTGAAAGTCCGGCCTCTTTTGCATTTTCGCGAATTCTCTCTTTCATCCCATCAGCAGGCTCAACTGCCGTTACGTGCGAAATTTTGTCTGCAAATGGAATGACAAAAGTTCCGGGACCGGACCCGACTTCTATCATCCGGGTCTTGGGAGATACAACGCCATTTTTAAACAGGATTTCATGAACACTTCTTCCATACCGGTAATTATCAGTTTTTCTGGATTCAGAATAATCATCTGATCGTTTTGACCAGTCATCAACCATGTAATCCCGGTTCATCATGGAGAGACGGGCATCATACATCTCCTCCCATTTCAAAACAGCAGATCGGTTCATGAAACCCTCCACCAGAGAACACCCATTTTTCCTTCCCGCTCATACATGCCATTTTTTACATTCATCATAAGATGTTCTTCGATAAGATTCAGATCTTGTATTTCAGGCTCACGGTATTTTTTCAGACCAAGAATTAACATGGATCGTGCGGAACCTATTGTTCTTCGCATTTTAACCGGAAGAATACTCGACTCTGGAAAAATCCCTCTATTTTCCAGAATTCTCTTTACCAGGATAAATCGGTCTTCATCATCCTGGGGCATGCCAAGTTTTTCAATGAGTTGTGAAGAATCATCCGGAGTATGTACACCATGGGAAAGAACACAATATCCTCTGCTCACCTGCTGCATTCGTTCTATCTGGGTAAATAGGTCTGGAAAATGCCATACTGAATGACAACAGATTGTCATGTCAATTTTTTTCTCAAGGTCTCCAGTATTTACTTCCTGCCAGATGTGTGGAATCACTGATATATTTAATAGTGATTTTAATGCTGCCTGCTTGAGCAGTTGGTTTGCCATCTCATCTGCAGGTTCGACAGCGGTTATTGCCCGGACCTCTTCAGCAAAAGGTATGGAAATAGCACCTGGCCCGGAACCAATATCCATTATATGCATATCCTGATTTATTAGTCCCTCTTTTTTGAAGAGTTCGAGAATTTTTCTTCCATGATCAAAATCACTATTCACAATAAAATCAGCATAATCTTCTGCACGACTGTTCCAGTATTCCGGGCTGCATCGTTTACTTTCATTCGTACACAGTTCAGCCCAATCCTGTTCATAATCTGTTAAAAAATTCATGTGTTTTCACGTCGGTTTATTTTTCTTTCTCTACCCTTTACCGAGCATTTTGGACATACATGGATGTATCCATCCGGATCAGAGGAAACATCTGCATGCACTCCGTATACGGATTCAATCATTTCACAGTTGAGCACCTCATCCGGAGGTCCACTGGAACAGACCATCCCGGAGTTTAATACAACAATATTATCTGCATACCGTGCTGCCAGATTCAAATCATGGAGGGCAACAAGTGTAGTAATGTTCCGCTCATCAGAAATCTCCTCAATCAGATCAAATAGTTCAAGTTGATGCTGAAGATCCAATGAATTAGTTGGCTCATCCATGAGCAGGATATCAGGTTCTTTAACTATTGCCTGAGCAATAGATACCATCTGTCGTTGCCCGCCTGAAAGTTGATTCAGAGATCTTTTTGCCAGAGTTTCAATACCCAAATCAGTCAAAGTTTTGTATGCAATTTCGAGGTCTTCATGATAAGCCTTCCATCGAAGTGTGTGAAGACGACCCAAAAGAACAGCTTCAAGGACAGATATTACCGCTTTTGAAGGTGCATCTTGTGGTAGGTAACTGATAGAAGTGGCAATAATCTCTTCATTCATCAAAGATACGTCTGTATCATCTAGAAATACCCTGCCTGAAGGTTTTTGAATACCTGCAATGCAACTCATAAGAGTTGATTTTCCTGCTCCATTAGGCCCAATGACTGCAGTTATTTTTTCGTTTACAGAAAATGAAACATCCTTTAAAACTGGTGTTCCATTATATGCAAAATTCAGATCTAAAACTTCCAGTTTCACCAGAATTCACTCCTTCTTCGTAATATTAAGTACAGGAAAAAGGGAACTCCAATACAGGAGGTAGCAATACCAATCGGGAATATTGCCCCAGGAATTACTAGTTTACTCACGATTGAAGAAGCTGATAATAGAAGTGCCCCGGAAAGAAGAGATGCAGGAAGATAGTATCTCTGATCTTCTCCAACAAGCATTCGTGAAATATGAGGAGCAACTAATCCAATAAATCCGATAATTCCGACAAAACATACTGCAATTGATGTTAGAAATGATACAAGGATGAGGGTTTTTATCCGGAGTTTTTCCACATGAATGCCAAGGCTTTTAGCTTTTGTGTCTCCAAGACGAATTGCAGTTAATTTCCATGCATCTTTCAAAAAGAAGGGAAGGACAATGAGTATGACTATTCCAACAATTGCAGCTTTCGACCATGTAGCTTTTGCCATACTGCCAAATAACCAAAACACTACTGCCTGAAGATCCTCCTGTGATGAGACATATTCAAGCATTGTCGTCAACGCATTGAATAAAAATAATAGAGCAATCCCAGCAAGAACTAGTGTTTCTGTTGTCCCTTTTTTTCTCCATGCTATCAGATATATTGAAACACAACAAACCATGGAAAAAAAGAACGCATTTATTGGAACTAAAAATTCAATTCCAAGGGGCAAAACACCTACACCCAAAACAATCGCAAGAGCTGCTCCAAATCCTGCTGCAGCTGATACTCCGAGTGTATAGGGACTTGCAAGTGGATTGTCAAGTATTGTTTGCATTTGAGCTCCTGCAACTCCAAGTGCTGCTCCTACAAATACTGCCATAATGGCCATCGGAAGTCTGATTACCCAAACAATGAAATAATTGGTATCCTTTTCAGGAGATATCAATGCAGTAATGATCTCTGGCACTGTCAGCCAGGCTGGTCCACTTAAGACATCAATCAGAAAAGAAATTATAACCGCAAAAATAAGAGCAAGAATAATTAAAAATTTGTGAGCAGTAATCTCATTATAGAGCCATACTGCTTCACTGGAAACCGGTTTTTTAATTTCATTCATTTATCTGCCCGGCATCTATCATCCATTTACCTGTCAGTTTCACTGGCATATAAATATCATAGAATTTTTTGAGATTTGCTTCAGGGTCAATGTCAGCAAATAGATCCGGATATAGAGACTTTGCTATAAACTGAAATGCAGCGAAGTCGAATATCTCTCTGCTCATACCATGATTGATACCATACACCCGGTTATTTTTCATTGCACTCATGGTGTCCCATCCTTCTCTGCTCAAAAATGGTTTCAGAGTCCCTTTTGCTGTTTCTTCATCAGCTAAAAATCCTAACCTGAATGAATCAGGATTTTTTGGCCAGTAAGATCCGGTGAAAATAATTACTTCAGGATCCTTTTTCAGAATTGCCTCTTCATTCATTATTCCATAGGTTTCAACAGCACCTTCACCGATATTATCTCCGTTACACTTTTTGATGAGTGCTCCCCACATGTAATTGCCATATGAGTTCCCTAATTCGTCAGCTCCGGAATTTGCACATTCAACATAGACACGGGGTTTTTCGCCGGAATA
This sequence comes from Methanospirillum hungatei, assembly GCF_019263745.1. NCBI lineage: Archaea > Methanobacteriati > Methanobacteriota > Methanomicrobia > Methanomicrobiales > Methanospirillaceae > Methanospirillum > Methanospirillum purgamenti. The sequence continues at coordinate 1,004,714 of NZ_CP077107.1, read as the reverse complement.
ATTCTCAAGACGAGAAGTAACGATTTCCATCTGATTTTTGTAAAAGTTATAGAGATCAGCCGCTTTTTCCTCTTCTCCAATTAACTGGCCGGCAAGTTCTATACTCTTTTTATGGTTCTCCAGTGTTTCTTCATGGTAATCCATGACAACTACAGGAATTCCGGCCTCTTCGAATTTATTATAGAGTTCTACTGCTCCGTTGTAATCATTTTTTGGAACAATCACAACATCAGGATTGAGTGAAATTACTGTTTCAAGATTTAAATCAGCCGTGTGAGAGCCTGTTTTCTGTATTTTTTCAAGTTCAGGAATAGCATTTACATAGGTTTGCCAGACATCATTTCGATTATCCTCAAGAGTGCTATCCATCGCAACAATCTTATTGAGAACTTCAGTTCCTCCAAGGGCCAGAAGAGTGAAGAACGGGCCACCACCACCACTTCCCTGGATAACTATTGAGTCTACAGGGGTTTTTACTGTAATTTCCCTACCCAGAACATCTGTGAGGATTGTTTCTGTTTTTTCAGCGATTACTGGAGTAAATAGAACTCCTACTAGTAACAATAATAATAATAAAATTATTACTTTTTTTAACATCAATATATTTTGTATAATTATAGTAATAAAAAATTTATGATTTTAATATTTAAGAATATGATATTAAAAAATTTAAAAAAGAGTAGAAAAAATTAATTTTCTGAAGGTTCAACAAACCATTTCCCATATAATTTGACTGGCATATACTTATCATAGAAATCCCGAAGGTTTGCTTCCGGATCAACATCAGAAAATACATCAGGATACAGAGCTTTTGCAGCCATCTGGAAACCGGCAAAATCAGTTATGTCTCTACCAATTCCAATGTTTGCTCCATAGACACGATTATTCTTAATCGCATCAAGGTTTTCCCACCCTTCACGATGTTTAAAAGGTTCAAGTGTTTCTTTTGCGGTCTTTTCATCAGAAAGGAATCCAAGTCGTAATGAATCAGGTTTATTTGCCCAGTATGATCCGGTAAAAAGAATTACTTCCGGATTACTTTTCAGAAGATATTCTTCACTCATTACTGCAGTTTTTTCAATAACCCCATCAGCAATGACATCTCCACGCATCTGGTTAAGCATAGATCCCCACATATATGCACTACTATGGGACGTGCTCATCTCATTTGGATCCATTGCATTCTCATGATAAACACGGGGCTCTGGAGTAGTAATTTTATCCAATTTTGAGGTTACTTTTTCCTGTTGAGCCTTATAGTAATCAAAAACCTCAACTGCCTTTTCTTCTTTCCCAAGAAGCTGACCCATCAATTCGATGCTTTTTTTATGATTTTCAAGTTTTTCTTCGTGGAAATCAATGGTTATAACCGGAATTCCGGCATCTTCAATTTTCTTATAGATATCAATGCCTTCATTATAGCAGTCCTTTGGTGCAACCACAACAGAAGGGTGAAGTGCAATCAAAGTTTCCGGATTAAGGTCTTTTCCACTTTCAATGTTAGGTAGTGATGTAAGTTCTGGAACTGCTGTTGAAAATGCTTCCCAGATATCATATCGGTTTTCTTTCAGGTTCTCTCTGTCGATTGCAGCAATTTTTGAGGCTGCATCTTTCCCTTCGATAGCAAAAAGTGTAAAAAACGGACCGCCTGAAGCACTCCACTGCAGCGCCATATTATCTACAGGGACATCAACCTTGACTTCACGACCCAGAATATCTGTAAGCGATACTTCAGTTTTTTCTGCTAATACTGGAGAAAAAACCAGAATTAAACAGAATAAACAGGAACAAAGTAGCAGTGACATCTTACGATGCATATATTTAGTTTACTTAGTGTGATAAAAAAATTATTATTAAATATATAGTGGATAATTTGTAAAATATTATTATGGTGCCAATTGTAGAAGAAATAAAATTAAAACAAGAAGTTAAGGATTACTGGGATTATAACAGCAGACTCTATGAACAGTGTAAACTTGGTTCTGATGATGAATGTGCGCAATGGAAGTCAGATTTCCGGGAAATGTTGGGATACGAAAAGATGCAGATTCTTGATATTGGAACCGGAACAGGTTTTATTGGTATCCTTCTTGCAGAAATGGGGCATGATGTGACTGGTCTAGATTTCAGTCAGAAGATGATGGATTTTGCACGGGAGAAAGTTGCCAGGAAAAATATCAATTATGAATTTGTCACTGGAGATGCAGAAAACCCGGAATTTGGAGATAATACTTTTGATGTCTCAGTTTGCAGATATCTTCTCTGGACTCTTCCAAATCCTGAAAAAGCGATATCTGAATGGGTGAGAATTACAAAACCGGGGGGGAAAATCTGTATAATTGATGGAAACTGGGAAAATACAGGATTAAAAAGGAAAATCGGTGGGAGAATGTTAAAAATATACAGGTTCGCCTGCCTGAATGCCAGTTTTAATGGAAAATCATATTCTAAGGAACTGAATAATGCACTCCCAAATCATTCGGGCGTAAGTAAAGAGAATCTCACTACATATCTCACGAAATGTGGCCTGGAAAATATTCGGATAAAGGATCTTAATCATATCAGAGATATTCAGTCAAAAAATCTTCCTTGGTTCCTCAAATTCTCATTTCACCATGACACATATGCAGTATATGGTACGGTGAAAAAACAAAACTAAAATTTACATTCAAGAATTAGTATAATCTAACTAACACCAAAGAAAAATTAATTTTTAGGATACTGGAACACTCCATGATTATCCAGATCATAGTTAATATGCTGCCAGTTCGTCAGATACTCATTCTGTAATTGTTTAACATCCATATCGGCAAAGAGCTCCGGATATAACATTTTTGCCAGTTTTACAAGTCCGATGTGATACCCGGGACCAAGTAGATCAATATACGTTGTTACCCAGACCTGGTTGTTTTTTACTGCATCCATTGAACTAAACCCAGGTTTTGCGATGATTTCGTCATATCTCTTTTTCAGGGTATTGATATCATCTGTTTCATACCCACCTTCCCATGAAAGGCCAATGATAACATCCGGGTTTTCCTTTACAACCCATTCAGCATCAACCTCCGGAAGCTGAGTACCGGTATCTTTTGAAATGTCTTTCGCGATATTTATTCCACCAACAAATTCAATAGCTTCTGAATACCCGCTTCCTTTTGCAACCGTCGTATCACCAGGCCGATCCATAAAGACCCGTTTTCGTTTTTCTTCAGGAATAGTGGCAACACGGGATTTAATCTCGTTTAGTATTTTTTCCTGGTATGTGATGTAACGGTTGGCATTTTCCGTCTCATCAAGAATATATCCTAATGTCATCAAAGACGGAACTGCCGTATGTGACTCCCACATCCGGAGCATCACATAGTCTATTCCATTATTTGTTATCTTTTCCTTAAATTCCGGACCAATATTGGACAATTTTGGGACAATTACTGCTTCAGGACCTATATCAAGCACCGCTTCAACATTCATATCCTTCCTATTCCCAATTGATGGAAGTTTGCTAAACTCGGGAAAATATGTCGGAAGAGCAACGATCATATTATCGGTTCCAATAATTTTATCCTGTGCCCCTAAAATTCTGATAATTTCTCCTGCATTATCATAGACAACGATGGCCGTATTCAAAGGGTGACGGACTTTAGACACCTCTTCATTCGCATCAAGATAATAGATTTCTGTTGCAGTCCGGTCTAGTATCTTTTCAATTTGTGTAATGTCCTCCTGATCTATCGAACCATCGTTGTTAGCATCAGCAAGTTTTGTTTTCTCTTTTGAACCCGAGATTAAATCCTGGATGAAAGCAATATCCTGATCATCTACATATTGGTCCATATTTGCATTACCCATGATCTGCACAACAATTGGTTCACCAATGATGACCTCTTCTCCGGATGTACAACAAATAACAGCCGAAATCATTAGCAATAACAAGAGAATCTTTGTTTTCATGAACACACCATTTCAGCAGAAATATATCTGCAAAGGTAGTTTAGTATATAATAATAAATAATTTTATAATTGTGTTAATAAAGTCGATAAAATAAAAATTCGTAACCATGAAATCAATAGCTCATCTACACAAAACAGATAAAACAAATTCTCCTGTTGCATCTGATATCAGGAATCAATTTCTACAAAAATTAGTAAAACGCAGTTATTTTATTTTAGGTTCTCTCTTTATCATCATCTTCCTGGTTGGATATGCCGCAGTGCTTGGATCAGCAAATTTATCGATATTGGAGGTTTATCAGACAATTTTTGCAAAATTTGTTCCGGGATTTGAATCCACAAGTTCTCTGTATAATGCCATTATTTGGGAAATCAGACTCCCACGTATTGTAATGGCAATTATGGCCGGAGCAGCTCTTGCCCTTACTGGAGCAGTGATGCAGGGAGTGCTTCAGAATCCTCTCGCTGAACCTTTCACACTTGGTATTTCTTCAGCTGCAGCAAGCGGGGCAGCAATTGCAATTGTCACCGGAGCAGGAATTATTGGTGGACATTACCTGATTATCGGGAATGCATTTGTTTTTGCAATGGGTGCCACAATTGTGGTATATCTACTCGCTCAATACCGGGGAATGACACCGGAATCGATGATTCTAGCCGGAATAGCCATCATGTTTTTTCTGAACGCAATTACATCAATTGTTCAGTATATTGGAACTCCGGACCAGGTTGAAGCAGTTGTATTCTGGATGATGGGAAATTTAGGAAAATCAACCTGGACGACGATAGCTTCGACATCAATCCTGTTTATGGTCGTAGTGCCGATTCTCATCTACAAGGCAAATGACATCAATATCATCGGATCAGGAGATGAGACGGCAAAGAGTCTTGGGATCAATGTTGAACGTTCAAGAATCATCTGCATGATTTTATCAGGTCTTATTACCGCAGGATATACTGCATTTATCGGAATAATCGGTTTTGTAGGGCTTATTGCTCCGCATGTCACACGGATGATCATCGGAGGAGATAATCGGTATGTGATACCCGGCTCAGCTCTTGTTGGATCAATTATCCTGCTCGGTGCTGATACTCTTGGAAGGACAATTGTTTCTCCGGTAATTCTTCCTGTCGGAGTTATGACTGCAGTTCTTGGTGTCCCGTTTTTCCTCTTTCTTTTCTTAAAAGGCAAAAAGAAGATGTGGTAATTCAGAATAACTCTCTGTGTCTGTCTTTTTTTATTCCGTGTAGTAAAAATTACCATTATTATGAAGGTATAAATTTCATAATATTGTCACATTAATTTTTTAATTGTATATCATTTTCACACAAATAACAAATTTTTTATGATCATCTGTCTTCTTCATTACTGAAAAGATATTGTGATCTTTTCGTGGTATATTCATGAAATCTCTCATATGGTTATTCTGTTGTTTCGTCAGTATAATTGGAATGGGGTCTGTTTTTGCAGATGATGTTCAGATAGGTGAACCGTTTACTGTTCAAATTATGGGTAATGCTAATCTGGACCAGGTTGTTGATCAGCAGGATATTGTATTCATCCAGGAGATTATTGGAGGAACAAAAGAAAAAACAAAACTTGCTGATGCAAATAATGATGGTATTATTGATCAGGCGGATATTGAACAGATTAACAAGATTATTTCCGGAACAGAGGATACTATCTTCTATGTCAATTTAAATGATGAAGTTGAATCCGTGAAACACCCGCTCAATAACATCATTGTCGTCTATGATAACACCGCTGAAATCATCCGGATTCTCGGAGCCCAGGATAAAGTCGTTGGTGTTGACAGCATGATCCTTGAAAAATCCAAGTACTTCCCTGAATTGAGTCAGTTACCCTCAATCGGGGAACGAAAAGATTGCAATGTGGAAAAAATCCTGGAACTCGATCCGGATGCTGTATTTATTCATGCAAAAAGTGAAAGTGGCTGCCCTGATCTTGAAGAAAAATTAAAAGATAAGGGGATTGATGTAGTTCGTCTTGGTACCTGGGAATCACACACGGCTGTCCCCTCATTAATGCTCATGGCATATATGCTTGACAAAGTAGACCGGGCAAAGCAATACGTCACGTACCAGGAAAAATACCTGAACACGATAAAAGAAAGGGTTGCCCAGATTCCTGAAGAAAAACGACTTCGTGTGTTCATAGATCGTCCTGGTGATACCACAACGTCGAAAGGAAGCGGATATTCTGAATCAGTGGAGTTTGCAGGTGGCAAAAACATTGCAAAAAATCTGGCAGGTGGATTTCAGAGTGTTCTTCCAGCAGTTGATAGCGAATGGGTTGTAAAAGAAAACCCTGAGGTCATTATCGGATTATCCTGGGACGGAGGCCATGAAACTGATGATATCGATGTTCTGAAGAAACGGTATGATGAAGTTGTTGCAAAGCCTGGATTCAGCTCAATTGATGCTGTGAAAAACAATCGGGTATACATTACTCCATATATCAATGTTCTTGGTCCAGGATACCATATCGGACTTGTTCAATTTGCAAAGTGGTTATATCCGGAGCAATTTGGGGATCTGGATGTGAAGATTGTACAGGATGAATATATGACAAACTGGCAGAATCTCTACTTTGATCTGAATAATCATGGAGTGTTTGGATATCCGGTTTCCACGTAATATTTTTGAAAATGAGAAAAAACCAGAAAACAGATCGATCAAGATGATAGAGGGTATAATATGGACAATTGTGCACAAATTCAGGATCAGGTAAAGAATAACATTCGAATGTATTGGAATGAACGGAGCAAAACATTTGACCAGGACGTTGGTCATGGTGCTGATGAGTATGAATGCCGGTTATGGAAAAAACACCTTTCTGATATCATTGGGGAGAAACCAAAAAATATTTTGGATGTCGGCACCGGAACCGGCATGATAGCAATTAACCTTGCAGAACTTGGACACACCGTAACCGGAATTGACCTGTGTGAGGAGATGCTTGAATTAGCGAAAGAAAAAGCAAAAACAAGAGATCTTCCAATCAGGTTTCTTCAGGGAGATGCAGAAAATCCTGAATTTTCAGACCAGATGTTTGATGTGGTAATCTGTCGTCATCTTCTCTGGACTCTTCCCCATCCAGACAAAGCTATCCTGGAATGGTCAAGGGTTTGTCGGCCGGGTGGTATAATTATTGCAATCGATGGTCATCTGACCCCGAGGAATTGTTTTGGTCATAGTGATGATATGGATGAATCATCTATGGATGAACGGCAAAAACTTTGGAAACAGATGTATTCTCCGGAAATTACAAAACATTTGCCCTTTGGAAAAGATCTCACCATGGATTTCCTGGCATCATTTTTTACCACCAATGGATTATCCGAAGTTATGCACCGTTATATCCCTGATATCTCTGAATACCAGAAACAGGTTCTCCGCGATAAAAAAGAGAATGGTGAACATTGCGAAGTGAATATTATCTGGGGAACGGTAAGGTAATGAATCTTAACTATTTGGATAATGTCAGGATAAATATCATTTAGTAATATTTTTGTATGCGTAAGTAAAACAAGTATGTGTGAGAGTAGTCTCAAATTGATATTACATCTCACATGTTGAGTAGGTTTTCAATGTAGCAGATAAGGGGGAAATCAGCCAAGATAACGAGGATAAATGAAGCACTGTTACACTCCGAATCCTAATTGTCCCCCTATCATCATGAGCGTCCAAAGTTAGGAGAGAAAAACAAAGAAGCATGGATAGAGATTTTGAAAATATTCAAAATTATCTTCCAGATGGATGAGAGAGACTCCAAAATATGGGAGAGGTTAATGATTATAGGTCCTCTTCGTCATATAATCCACTTGTACACACATTTGGGAGAATATTATCTCCCAATTCTTCATGAAACATGTTACATCCTTCGTATACTTCTCTCATTCGGGTGATTTCATTTTCTTTTATTTTCTCAAAATAGAAATATTATAAATTTTGTCTTCATCGATAATTTTTTCCAGTAAATTCTCGCAAATTTTTTTTTTCATATCAAATATGATAAGTAATTAATATTTTAACTTAAATTATACTATTATGTCTCAAATGTATGCAGATACCGATCTTGATGATCTCCAGGAAAACGACCTATCACGTATTGGTGTGTCACTTCCATCAAATTTATTAAACGAATTTGACAAAATTCTGAATACTCGTGGGTATTCATCTCGTTCAGAAGGAATCAGGGATGCTATCCGAACATACATACGATATCACAAATGGATGGCTGAAGTTACCGGTATGCGTCAGGGTGTTATTACCCTGGTCTATGATCACCATCAACGAGGCCTTGTAGCGGCGATTACTGATATTGAACATGAATTTATGGGATTGATCCAGGCATCTCTTCATTCACATGTATCACATACACGGTGTGTGGAAGTCCTGTTGGTGAAAGGAGAGGCACAGGATGTAAAAACAGTTGCTGAAAGATTAATGGCACAAAAAGGTGTTGAGACCGTAAAATTGACAACTATTCCTCTAGAGGGGTAAATAATCAGTTCTCATATTTGATAGTAAAAAAGAATCAAAAAATATTTCACAATATTACCGAATCAGATTTCGGATCCATTACCTCCCGGATTTCACTTCCAATCAGATTTGTTGCAAGGACAAAGATCATGACCATCACTCCTGCAGACAATGCGATGAGAGGAGCTTTTGACAGAAGTGGAAGTCCCTGGTTCATGATAGTCCCCCATTCCGGAGTAGGCGGCTGGATACCAAGGCCTAAAAAACCAAGACCTGCAATAGAAATGATTTTCCCCCCTAATCCGAGGGTTGCAATCTCCATAATCGGTGCCAGGGAGTTTGGAAGAATATGCCTGTACAAAATATGGGTATTACTTGCACCAAGAGCCCTGGATCCCTCAACAAATCCTCTGTTTTTTATGGTCAGAGTAGTTGCCCTTACAACACGGGCATATTTTGCCCATCCCGGAATAGTCAGTGCAAGAATAATCGAAAAAACACTCGGTCCCATAATCCCAACAAGTGCAAGCGTTATTACCATGCTGGGAAAGGCGAGCATGAGATCAGTAAACCGCATTAATATTCCATCAAGTCTTCGATAATAACCTGAATAAAGACCCATTAATACACCAATTGCAACAACAATGACCGTTGATACAAGAGCAATTGAAAGAGAAGTCTGGGATCCATAGATAACCCGGCTTAAGACGCACCTTCCAAATTGATCAGTCCCGAGAGGATATTCCGGACATGGTTCCATAAACCGGTCCTTCAAAGATTGCTTATTGGGATCGTGAGGAGCAATAACCGGAGCAGTTAGTGCAATAAGGCACATGAGGATAAGGATAACAAATCCTGCAACTAACAGAGGTTTTTTCCTGATTTTTACAGTATATTCCTGTATCCATTCAAAGAAAGGATGGACTATACTGATATTATAATGCATTATCTTCACGAACCCTCGGATCCAGGAAATAATACGAAAAGTCTATGCACAAATTGATGATAACAAAAATCAAGGCAAAAACAAGAACACACCCCTGCATCACCATAATATCCCGGGTAGATGCAGCATCTACAAACAGCCTTCCAAGACCGGGAAGAGCAAATAGTGATTCAATGATCATAGCACCTCCAAACAGCCACCCATACTGGGTTCCCATATAGGTAATGACCGGGATAATTGCATTCTTTATCGCATGTCTTCGGATGATAACCGGTTTTGAAAGTCCTTTTGCAACAGCGGTTCTGATATATTCCTCTTCCAGGACTTCTGCCATACTTGTCCTCATAAGTCTGAGAGTAATAGCAAACAGTGATGCAGATAATGCAAAAGCCGGGATGATCAGATACTCAGGCCCTTTATATCCGGCAACCGGGAGGATATGCAGGTAAATTGAGAAGAACAAAATGCCGATAATCCCCAGGAAAAAATCCGGAATAGAAAGGCCAAGGATTGATATCCCTCGTGACAGGTGATCAATTACTCCATTCTGTTTGATGCCTGCGAGAATTCCTATAGGAACTGCAATCAGGCATGAAAAAGCCATTGCTATGGTTGAGAGTAAAAATGTAACTGGAAACGCTCGTGATATCTCTTCTACCGTTGACCTTCGTGTTTGGTATGAATATCCTAAATCACCTGATAATGCCCGTGATAACCAACTCGTATACTGGATATACCAGGGCTTGTCAAGATTCATTTCAGCCTGAAGTTCCCTGACTGCTTCATCCGGAGGTTTATCAGTATTCATAATTGCACGAAGCGTAATTTCTGCAGGATCACCCGGAGAGAGATACATCAGGATGAATGCAATGAATGTAATCCCCAGAAGAACCGGTATCGTCTGGAGAAGCCTGATGAAAATATATGTTCGCATAATGCAACCAGAAAAACAGAAAAAATGGTTACCCGAGGGTAACATCTTCCAGATGATATGACATTTCGGTTGGATGCATCCGGTATCCACTTACCTTGTCTGATGTGATATCCTGGTTAACATAATAGTTCAGGTACGATACTGGAGCTTCGTCAACAACTATCTGCTGGACTTCATCATAGAGTTTTTTTCGCTCAGCCATATCATTCGTCTTCCGTGCCTGGTCAATGAGTTCATCAACCCGGGCATTGGACCACTTATATCCACCATATTCGTTATCCTTCCGTGATGAGTGATAATCGGTCATCATCACTTCATCTGGATCCGGAACAAAGAGAAGTCCTCTTCCCATCAGGTACATGTCGTAATCACCTTTTTCTCGCAGAGCGGTTGATGAATCATTGTCCACCACGACAATCTCAACTTCAATACCGATATCCTTCAGCTGATCCTGGATAACCTCTGCAGTCGGTGGTAGTTCAGCACGTTCCGGATATGTGACGAGGGTGATTGAAAACTTCTCGCGGTTTTTATCAAGGATGCCATCACCGTCGGAATCTTTCCATCCTGCTTGTTCTAGCATACTTTTTGCCTTTTCCGGATCATAAGAAAATGGCTGAATATTACTGTTTGCCCAGTAAAAATCTGGAGGGAACATACCTGCTGCAGGTGACCCTACTCCTTCCATGACATAATCCACAATTGCCTGTCGGTCAATGGCATAATTTATTGCCTGTCTGACTGTCTGGTCTGCAAATGGGCCTGACTCACAATTATAAAGAATTTCACGGGTACGAGCAATGGGCTGTGATTTAACGGTAAATCCAGATTTAGATTTAAATGATTCAGTAACATCGGCAGGCATAATCTGGACAATATCTGCATCACCACTTTCGAGCAGCAATGACCGGGTTGCCGCTTCAGGGACGGTCATATACACGACCTGATCAACAGATGGCTTTTTCCCCCAGTAATCTGGATTTGATGCGGTTATCATCTCTTCTTTTGGCGAGAAAGAGACAAACTTGAATGGTCCTGTACTTACCGGGCTTGTGATATCGCCCTGGGCAAGACATGCTTCGGAGAGTATTGCACTTTCACCTTTCGCCATATAAGCGGGAAGTGCTGGAAATGCTGAATTTAACGAAATTTCAAGGGTTTTATCATTTAATGCAGTGATGTCCTTGATCGGCACTTTTGCAAATGTCTTGGACTTTTTCAAGGAATCTTCCAAAGATTTCTCCGCTGTGTGAGCATTTACAAATGAACCATCATGAAATTTAACCCCCTCACGAATGATAAATGTCCATGTTAACTGATCCCCGGAAACCTGCCAGTTTGAAGCAAGTCCTGGAATAAGTCCAACAGACTGGTCCACATCTACCAATGTTTCTGTAACTCCAAGACGCTGGAGTGAATACCCAGAAACATGAGGATCTACCGCTGGATCCCAGGGTCCTGCAACTGTCAGTACGTTCTCCGCTGTTCCAATGGTACTGATCAGACAGAGAGACAATACAACCATGAAAAATAAGAATGACTTACCTATTTTCCCCATAAAACTGAGTATGTAACAAGCCATACATAATAATATTTATTTGATTTTAGTAATACTTCATGTCAATTTTTCTGGAAAGTGGCATCTGATTTTTCGGTTCTCCCATGAAACCAGTGGCGGCTGTGTTCTGCATCGTTCTTCTGAAACCGGACAATCAGCATAAAATGGGCATCCCGTAGCAGCTTTCGGATTGGTCTGATGTCTTGGAGATGCACATCCACATAATGACCGGGTGTATGGATGCAAGGGTTTGGTCATGATATGTTCTCCTTCTTCAACGATCTGCCCCTGATACATCACCCCAATCCGGTCACCAATAAGAGATGCTATCCGGATGTCATGAGTTATAAAAAGTAATGCAACATGTGTTCTTTTCTGAATGCTTTGAAGAAGATGGATAATGGATGCCTGCACTGATACATCAAGCATGGATGTAGGCTCATCACAGACGATGAATTCAGGTTTTAAAGCAAGTGTTCTTGCTATAACTGCCCGCTGAAGTTCCCCTCCGGATAATTGATGAGGATACCTGTTTGCATACTCATGATTGAGTCCGGTCATATCCAGAAGTTCTGTTAATCGTTCTTTTTTTGTTCCATGTAACTCAAGATCATCATGAATTCTGAATGGTTCAAGAACAGAATAACTCACTTTCCACCGGGGATTAAGAGCATCTTCAGGGTGCTGAGGGATAATCTGCATCTTCTTTCGAAATAAACCCAATTCCTGTTTTTGTTTTGGGTCCACCTGTGTCCCTTTATAATAAAGATGCCCGCTGGTGAGATGAATGAGCATAATGAGAAGTTTTCCCAGCGTTGTTTTACCGCTTCCACTTTCACCTACAAGTACATAGGTTTCCCCTTTTTGGATGGAAAAATCCACATCCCGAACAGCATATGTACTTTGGCGGGTGAATATGCCTGATTCATATGTTTTACAAAGGCTGGTCCCGGTTATGATAGTTGAAGCATCTGACATAATCTTTATTCATTGAGAAGAAGGGGACAGGATTTTTACATTCTTTTTTTGAATCAGAACAGCGGTCTTTGAATCTGCATCCGGTATGAACGATATGCATGGGCGGTGCATTTCCAGGAATCGGACAAAGACCATTTTGAGGGAGAGATTGTAACAGACCGTGGGAGTAGGGATGCCGTGGATGGGTGAAGAATATTTCTTTGCTTGTAATCTCTACAATTTGTCCACAATATAATACTGCTACCCGGTCAGCTAGTTCTCGTGCAAAATCAAGGTCATGGGTGATTAAAATCTGGGTTATCCCCCGGTTTTTCATTTCCAGAAACAAATCAGTTATTCCAGATTTATTCAGGAGATCGACTCCTTTCGTGGGTTCATCAGCGATGATAACATCCGGATTAACACTGGTTCCCATTGCTACCATGGCTCTCTGGAGCATACCGCCACTATATGAAACCGGGTATGCATCTGCCCATTGATCTGCAGGAAGAACTTTGAATCGTTCAAGTAAGGAAATAGCCTGCCTTTTTGCTTCAGACCAGCTACTATCAGTGTGGATTATCATGGACTCTGCAATTTGTTTCCACATTTTCATGGATGGATTAAACCCCATCTTCGGATTTTGTGGAACCCAGCCGATGAGTCCGCCCCGAATTGATTCAAGTTCAGAATCGCTTGCCATGAGGAGATTTTTTTCACTGTAATTAATTATACCCTGAATCTCTGCAGATTCTGGAAGGATTGACAGTATTGCCTGTCCGAGTACGGACTTCCCACTTCCACTCTCTCCGATTATGGCGAGTGTTTCACCCTTGAAAATTGACAGGGTGAGGTCTTCTATTGCAGTAAGACAGTATTCATCACCGTGAAATGAGATCGTAAGGTTTGAGATCTCAATTATCGGTAGCATATTTCATTATGGGTGTTATTTATTTAAAAAATGTATTATTTATTAAAATGTAAATTTTTTGAAATTTTATTAATAATATTGAATTAAGATTATAGTCAGGTAAGATATTTTTAAAAATAAAATTTTTAAAGATGTAACCAAAAGATTTTTTTATTGATTTTATGATATTGCCTTATTTTTCTAGGATTCAAGAGTGACTATGGGTAAGATATAGAATCTATGATGAATCATCCAGCTAAAAACATAAAATAATTTAATTTTATCATAATTTATGTGCATATTATGTTGAACAAACTAACGTGCATTCGGGTATTCTGTACTGTGCTACTTCTGCTATGCATAATCTCAGCTCTCAAAAGAAGTCTTATCCGATGCCAGAATAATTTTTGATACCAAGATAAAGAAACTTATTTTCGGTGATAGTTTATATGAATATTTATTACATAGTATACTATGAGTCTTACCGATAGGGCATACATCATCCAGCTTTCAGTAATTGGATTTCTCGCAATATTCTCCACTACTATATCTAAAAACCCTGTTCTTCCTCTGTATGCATCTTCTCTTGGAGCAAATGACGCTCTTATCGGACTGATCTCTGCAATATCACCCCTTGCCGGAATTTTGCTCAGTTTCCCGGTAGGTGTCATTTCAGATCGTCTGGGGAGGAGACGTATGCTCCTTTTCGCCGGAGGTGTATTCCTGACTGCTCCACTTTTGTATCTTTTCATAGCAGATCCTCTCATGCTCATCCCGGTCCGGTTCTTTCATGGGATGGCTACTGCGATTCTCGGGCCGGTGATATCTGCAATCATAGCCGAACGGTTTTCTGTCACGAAAGGTGAACGAATCGGTCAGTATTCATCTGCTACACTCTATGGCCGGACCTTAGCTCCTCTGGTCGGTGGCCTGCTCATCTCATTTTTTGCAATAACACCAGGTATTTTCAGGTACCAGAGTGTGTATCTGGCAGCATTCATCGCCGGACTTATTGTCTGTCTGCTCATATTCAGAATTCCCGGAGATAAGAAAGGGATTGATGTTGCACTGACCTTTGGCGTGTTTGTGAAAAGTCTTCAGATATTCTGGGCCGACTCCCGGCTCCGGGCAACAGCCTATGTTGACATGGGAACGTATTTTGTTTTCGGAGCATTCGAGACGTTTTTTCCGGTTTACTTAGTCAGTCAGGGATTTGAGGCATATCTCATTGGGATCTTCTTCGCCGTGCAAGTTCTCTCGATTGCTCTTACAAAACCGTTTTTCGGAAAAATGGCAGATAAAAAAGATCCCCGGTACCAGATAATGGCAGGTCTCATGCTTTTGGGTGTATCAGTTTTTCTCATACCATTCTGTTCGACAATTATCCTTCTCTTCATCCTCACTCTTGCATCCGGACTCGGAATGTCACTTTCAACTGTTGCAACGACAAAATATATCGCCGATATTGCTCGGAAAGAAGAAATGGGTGCCTCTATGGGTGCATTGTCTTCAATAATGGATATCGGGCATTCATCCGGTCCATTTGTGACCGGAGTGATAATTACTGCATCCGGGTATGGCATGGGTTTTTTATCCGGTCTTCTCCTTGCACTAGTGATTACAATCTACTTTGGGATGATGACCGTTACGAGAAAAAAAGTGCCAAAAGTGGGATAAAAAAGCGTACGTTTATCCTGAAGGCAAGATATCCTTTTTTTTTGATTGAATATCTCTTTTCATTAGGCCGGTTGATACACGAATCAATATAAATAAAAGAATTTCTCTGAATCAGGTAGCATGACAAAAAATAGGAGTGTTTCTCGTCCCATTCCCCTGAATTTGTTGATACGGTATTATCACTGGCACCCCATCATGACAATGGACATCAGCTTTTACCCCGTACACTTCAGCAATGTTCTCAGAAGTGAGAACATCACAAGGTTTTCCTGCTGCATGAATACTTCCCTTTTTCATAAGAATTATCAGGTCGGAAAACCGTGAAGCCATATTGAGATCGTGAACTGCCATGAGCGTTGTGATTTCTTGTTCCGCTACAAGATCTGAAACAATTCTCATAACATCCAGTTGATGCCAGATGTCAAGATTGGATGTTGGTTCATCAAGGAGCATCAGGTCCGTCTCCTGCACAAGGGCCCGGGCAATGAGGACTTTTTGTTGTTGTCCACCGGACAATTCGTTAAAAGAATGAAGTGCAATATCTTCAAGGCCCAGCAGGGAAATAACATCCCAGACTCGTTCTTCATCTTCACCAGAACTTGCCCAACCAAGGTGAGGTCTTCGACCCATGAGGATCATATCAAAAACTGAATGTGGAAAGATCCGAACCGAACTTTGCGGGACATATGATATCTTTTTTGCAAGATCCCTCCGGTTAAATGATGAAACTGTTATACCATCAACAGTAATATCCCCTTTTTTCGGGTTTAAGATACGGTCTACACACTTGATAAATGTAGATTTTCCTGATCCATTCGGTCCCAGAATTGAGACCAGGTTTCCCTTTGGAATTTCCATGCACATCCCGGAAAAAACCGGTGTAGACTGATAGGCAAATTCCAGGTTTTGAACCGAGAGTTTAATGTTCATTACCAGAACTCCTTTCTTTTTCCTTTTAATACCAGGTACAGGAAGAACGGTACGCCAAGTAGAGCAGTCATTATTCCTGTTGGAATGATAGTAGGTCCGATGATATTCATTGCGACAGCGTCTGCACAGATAAGAAGACAGGCACCCAATATACCAGAAGCTGGAATCAAAATACGATGATCCGTCCCGATAAGCATCCTGGCCATGTGAGGAGCAACTAGACCGATAAATCCGATGGTCCCAGTAAAACAGACGATTGTAGCAACGAGAACAGATGAAATCATCATGGTAACCATTCTCACACGGTTGGCATTCACGCCAAGACTGAGCGCTGAGTCATCTCCGATTGTCATCAGGTTCAAATCCCTGGCCTTTGATAGAAGGATGGGAGTACATATGACAAATATCGCAACAAACAGGCCAAATTTACTCCAGGAAAAGGCAGAAAGATCTCCCATCCCCCAGAGTGACATAAGCCGGAGTTGTTCATCATTGGCAAAGTAAGCCATAAGCTGAGAAAGTGATGAAAATAGGTAATTCACCGCAATTCCTGCGAGAATAAGGGTTTCTGAAGTTGCCCCCTTTAATGCTGCCAGAGATACAATAAAAAGAGAACAAAGCATGGCAAATAAAAAAGCGTTTGCAATCAGGAGATATTCTCCACCAATAATTGCCACCCCAAATACTGCTGCAATGGCAACACCAAAATGTGCTCCAGAAGAAATTCCAAGGGTAAATGGACTTGCAAGAGGATTTTTCAGAACCGCTTGCATAACACAGCCACAGATGCCAAATCCGAATCCTGCAAAAATGCCACCTATGATTCGTGGAAACCGGATATTCCAGACAACCTGCTCAAATACTGTGTCCATGTTGAAAAATCCGGGTAAATACCGTGCAAGAAGTGTTTCATAGACCTGGGGAATAGTAATCCCAAGTGGACCCAGAGTAATAATATAGGCAACAGCAAAAATGATGAGGAGAACTATTCCAGTGAGAAAAGCAATTTTTCTCCCTAATAATCTTCGGTACTCTTTTTTAACTTCAATGAGTTTTTGATTTCGTTTCTGCCGGTGATTCTTTGCTGCTTCAGAGACAGGTTCGTAAGGTGAACTCATTCGGCACGATTCTCCTTCTCCCACCATATTCTGGCACGCCATCCGTTTCGTTGCATGACCGGGTGTCCATCAACAGTGCAGTTTAATTTTTCAGATAAAAATTCTCTCAGGATTGGTTTTTCTTCAGGGCTGATATCACCCCTTTCTTCCCACCAGGCGACTGCTTCATCCAGATTTTCATATCTGTGTACTGTCCGGGTGGGATGAACCTCAACATTTGCATAGATTCCCATGTCGTGCAGAACCTGTGCAATAAAGATGTAATCGGGTCCGAAATCCCTTTCCTCCTCTCTTCCAAGACGCTTTTTCAGTTCAGGATCCATAGGATGTCGCTGTGGACCTGCAAACCAGAGAATATGTACTGCTTTTCTGGCTGCTGCATCAAGTTTTTTAAGGCCATCTGCCAAATCCGGAAAACCGAGTGAGTTTGACGCAAAAACGACATCATGAACTGGAATGTCCTGACCTATCTTCACATCTTCCCACCGTTTCCTGACGAGGGTATAGTTGGAAAGACCTTCTTCTTCCATACTTTTCTCAAGGTAAGATGCCATTCCGGATGATGGCTCAAGAGCAGTAACATGGGCTGCGTATTTGGCCATCGGGACTGCAAATCTGCCTGTTCCGGCTCCCATATCCAATACTGTATCAGAATCGGTCAGGTTAAGAGAAGGGATTACTTTTTCTGCTTCATCGTTTCCGGACACTGCTTTAAAAAAAGAATGGGCCCGTTTGTCCCAATCCTGTCCTCCTGCTCGTCTTCTTTGATGCAGAATACGCCAGAGTTCATTATAATTGATAATAGGGTTCATGTGCTTTGGGTATTTGGAAATTGCAGATAATCCATGTACTCGGAGAATACACCATCTACACCGAGGAATTCCTTCATAATTGCATTACCCTCTGCTTCGAAGTTAATGTCTTTGAATTTTTCTGGATAGAGAAGTTTTCCAATATAGAACATGTTAATCAGGTTTCGGTCATGGGGGCTTCCCCGGCAGTTTGGATAGAAGGTATTGTAGACTTTTCCTTCCTTAACCGCTGTGATAGATTGAAGTTCTGGTGCATCCAGGATGAAATCTACTCCGGAATCTTCAGGTGAACTGCAGGCGACCAGAATTACGTCCGGATTCCAGGCAATAATCTGTTCAATTCCGACATTTACATTCCCATCTGCAGCATCTTTGGCAACGTTAAGGCCACCGGCAAGTGCAAGTGGGTCGTATTTATTATCAGTCCGGGTAAAGTCTCTCCCTTCCTTTGCGTCATAGAATCCTTTCATTGCCCCACGGGTTGCGAAATATACTTTTTTCTTCTCGTTTTCCGGGATAGTACTGGAGATGTCGGTGACTTTCTTTACTTCACTGTCAATGAATGAATTTAGGTCTTTGGCTTCTGCTTCTTTTCCAAGAACACTACCAACTGCGGTGATATGCTTCTTCATTCCCTGGATAGAATAATCCGGTGCTGCAACAAATACCGGGACACCAACATGTTCCTGGACCTCGTCTGCTTCTTTATCTGAAGACATCAGGATAATATCCGGTTTTAAAGATGCCATCTGCTCCTGGTTCATCGTATACCGCGTGTTGGTTACCGGAAGGTTATCAAGGCCACCCGGAGTAACCCCCTGCCAACAGGCTTCACAGAGTGTTTCATTATTTGAACCCATCGGACAGACACAGCCACCGGTTTCAACAGTACATTCATCTGATGCAACCAGTTTATCTCCATCACCAAGGGCGATTACAATTCGTGAGTTATCCGGATTATTTGTAATAATCCGTTCAATGGGTTTCTCAATGGTAATTGTTCGCCCTGCCAGGTCAGTAATGGTTCGCGGATATGATTCGTCCGCATATATCGGCTGAAACAATAATGCAATAACGAGAAATGCCAACAATGGCATTAAATATTATGAATTTAGTTTCATTATACACCAAATGAGTTATGTGATTCCGCTATTTTTTTAGAAATCACTATGTGCTATTTTGTTTCATATCATATAATTTATGCGAATTTATTTTTTTAACACACATAAGTATGTAAATATGAAAAAAAGTATGACGAGATTATAATGAATAAATTTTTTATAAAATATTTGTTGAAATGGTTAAATAATGTAAATACATAAGAATTGGCGATGAAAAATTGAACAATACCAGAAAAAAGATTGATATTAAGCCCTATGTGGAGATCTCCGGATACGTCACATTTAAGACATAGAATTCATAGGCATTGACACCATCAGGACACTGTAGGGAATAATCTAGGTCCATTGAAAGTTTAAATATACCTTCAGGGTGATTATATGGCCCTCCCCAGCTGTTCAATATTTGCCAGTACCGCATCTTGGGGTCTGTATCATTATATCCGAGAATCAGCATTACATGACCTCCATCATTATGAGTTGCACCAGGGGTAGAATCGGGAACAAAGATCTCTTCCGAGGTCTGGTTTTTCCAGTAATTCATCATTTTGCTCCAGTCGTCTGGTGTATAGACAATAAGTACTGCCTTCTCACTATGCAATGCAGCTTTAATTGAATTTATTGCGGTCTCATTTTTAATTACCCTTCCTTCATACTTGCTGTTGGTACTAATCATCTCGGCCGATATCTGTTCTATAGGGTAATAGGGAGTTGTTGATATATATGAGGCATGTATCGCGGTAGATTCGCCCTTATCGCAAATGCTTTTGCTATCAATAAATGATGCATTGGTATTGGTTACGGGAATTGCTTTTTTGGTAGTGTTATAAAAGTCTGCAAACCATATGGGCGAACCACCACAACAGGCCCAGATACCGGTTCCATTATGGTAAGAAGAGGTAAAATACTGGACTGATAGTTGTTCGGTCATGTTCTGGTGATAGGCCATATCAAGTTGCAGAGCTCCGGTATCTGCAAAAACCCAGCAATTTCCACAATGTTCATCAATTCCACCAGTCTGGTCCCATTCAGAAGGAGTGTAATTGAACATCTCAAGATGACTGAAAGATCCTGCGGGAATATTCATTAAATCTTCTGGAACCTCAAAACGCTTTTGATTTTTGTTTGCCTCCTGCATGGCAAGAACTCCTTCAGTTTCAAGGTTCATTACAGCAGCGCCATCATCATTTCCTGAATCATCGGAAATTAATGATGCCATGAATGAATTATTGTCTAACGAAGGGTATCTGCTAATATCCAAAGCTCTTCCGATGTCCTTTGGATCGACGGTTTGGAAAAAGGATAAGTTATCTTCGTCAATATCTCCTAGAATAAGGCAATCTATTGTGAAATTTTCTCCATTACAAACCTGACAGGATGCTGAATTTGAGAATGGAATAATCAAAAGAAGTAAAACTGTAAAGAGAAACCTTCTGGCACCATATATTCTGCTTTTATTTATCATAGTATTTTTTCATCCTCAAAGAATATTAAAAATATGAAATTTTATTCTCAATGGTGATCATATTTTTTTAAAAAAGAGAAATATTCAGCCATACTGATTCATTTTTTTATTGAAAAGAAGTGAGAGGTAAGAATCAGGGTTCCTGTAGCAAAACAGATTATTACCAGGATATCAGCAGGCAGCAGGAACTGACCCTCCCCCAGGATAATGTGACGCATAACATCAACCCCATAGGTTAACGGGTTACAATAACTGATTGTTTTCAGCCATCCGGGAGCATTGGTAAGTGGCCATAATGCCCCACTAAAAAAAAAGGTGGGCATGATGATAAATCCCATAATTCCCTGGAAACCTTCAGAACTCTGGATTGACGATGCAAAAGCAAGTCCAAACCCGTTATACCCGAGTGAGATCAAAAACATAACCGGAATTACGAGGATAATCTGAATAATTGACAGATGTATACCTACAATAAACGCGAGCAGGAGAATAAATACTCCCTCAATAATTGCGGTAGTTGCTCCTCCAAGGGCCTTTCCCAGTACTATCGAGATACGGGATATCGGAGCAACCATGATCTCTTTTAAAAATCCAAAATCCCTATCCCATATGATGGATATTCCTGATCTGATTGAGGTCATCAGAAGTGTCATCCCGATGATTCCCGGAAAAATAAATGCCGAATACCCATTACCCATAATACCCATCCGGACATTGATTCCCATTCCTCCACCAAATACAAAAAGCCAGAGAACCGGTGTAACCAGTGAACTTGCAATACTCACTCGTTCCCGGGAGAATTTTGTCATTTCACGAAGCCATATGGTGTATATGGCTTTGATCTCCTTGTTCATCGTCTCCTCCTCATTTTCCTGTATTGTGATGTGAAATTATCCTCCTCTTCTTTTCGAATCTCTTCACCTGTGTAGTATAAAAAGACGTCATGCATTGAGGGTTCATGAATACTGATATGTTCTATCTCAATACCAGATTCTCTGGCGATGTCAAAGATCTCCTGAACAATATTTCCATTATGAATGACCTGTACCTCAAGGAGTCCGGATTCTATCAGGACTTTGCAAATTCTGGGATTTCCTGATAGTAGTGATGCAAGAATCTCCGGAGAGTTCATTTTTATCCTTATTTTTTCGCCCTGTAAACCCTGTTTCAGGTTTCCGGGTGTATCCCGGACGATAACCTGCCCTTTATCAATAATTGCAACTTCATCACAGAGCAGATCTGCTTCATCCATGTAGTGGGTGGTAAGCAGGACTGTCAGATCTCCTTTCTTTTTTCGTGTTAATTCCTGAATATATGACCAGATATGTTCTCGGGTCTGAGGATCGAGGCCAATGGTAGGTTCATCAAGAAAAAGGATATGTGGATGATGAAGAAGTCCCCGTGCCATTTCAAGACGACGTATCATTCCTCCAGAATATGTCCTGACAAGGTCGTCTGCCCGTTCGGAGAGTTCAAGAAGAGAAAGGACTTCATCAATTCGCCCTTTAATTTTATCATCCGGTACATCATAGAGCATGGCATGAAATTTCAGATTTTCTCTGCCGGTAAGTCGGTCATCGATACTGATGCTCTGAAACACGATGCCTATACTTTGTCTGACTTTTTCTGATTCAGTGAGAATATCGAATCCATTGACCTTAGCAGTGCCGGATGTCGGATTTAATATGGTACAAAGCATCGAAAGAAGTGTACTTTTTCCGGCTCCGTTAGGTCCGAGAAGCCCGAAAATTGTACCCTTATGGATCGTTAAAGATAGAGAATTCACTGCAGTAAGGGATCCAAATTGTTTTGTCAGATTTTGTGTCTGAATAGCCACCATGATATCAAAGATTTACTGATTATTCATATTCAGTGATCATTAAATAAGGATCATGTTATGGATTTTCAGAAGAAAATTTCAAGAAAAACTGGTATTCAAAAAAAAGCCTGAAAATATGGAAAAATCAGGTTAAAATCTGAAACGTATTCAAAAAAATTGACAGAGGAAAACATTTCAATAAGTATTGATGTCAAACTGCTGGTATTACCAATTCAGGATCAAATCTTCTGTTGAAGAGAATGATGACAACTCCATCATTTTTCATGAATGACAGAATTATGGTACCATTGTGGGATCGCTGAAGTAAATCCTTGATGGTCATCGATAAGGGTTTTAATATACATAATTGCTTTTTTTAGTTCGTCCCTGAATTCTTTCTTACATGCCATTCGCGACGACCAGACTAGAGAAGGGACGATGCTCATTGCATTATAGAGAGCATATCTTTTCCAAAAATCCGGAGGGATATTTCTCATGAAATACCCATCAATCTGACCGCGTGAGAATGGGATACTAATTCTGCTGGAAAAATATGCCAGTTTGTAAAAATCGTGAATGGGGTCACCCAGTCATATCGGTTAAAATCTATAATACCGGTTAATTGTCCATTATTTATTATCAGATTCGCAGGATGATAGTCATCATGCTGAAATGTCTGCCTGACATCTTTCATCAGGTGAATGTTATCAGCAATATACGCATGAACTGGTTCCAAATCTAATTCTTGCGGGACCATATGCTCCCGGTTACATACCTCGCAGTATCGTTCGTGCTTCTGTTTTTTTCTGGCATACCATGAGGAAAGAGTGGCAGGAGCTGTAAGTTGGTGGATTTTTTTCAGTTCAATTCCTGCACGGTATCCGATTTCATATTGGGTATCTGAACTATACTTGTGTAATGATGCTTCTCCATCATCACCTTCCATATACTCGTGGATCATAATACAGAAATGAGCATCCTGAGAGATCCAACATGCCTGAGAACGGGGAACCAGAGATGAATATCTGGCGAGTCTGTTCATCAGGGTGAACATCTCTTTCCTTCCGGACAGTACTTCGGTATCATCAGTTTCTGTTATCCGAAGCAGAAATCTTTCTTCGGATTTTGTCGTAAGAAGATATTTCTTGTCGTCAGAGTATCCCTTACAAACCGGTTCGATATGTAGGATATCGATATTCTGCTCTATTTCTGAATATATGTCTGGTCTGATGGTCATCTCCGGCTTCATTATTTCTCTTTATTATTGGATCCTAAATGCTATTCGTGTATGGTTTATAAACTTGATTCCAATTCCACACGATCCGGTTCTTTCATAGGATTTTTATCAGGTCTTCTCCTTGCTCGAGTGATTACGATCTACTTTGGAATGATGACCGTTATGAGAAAAAATGTGTCAAAAGTGGTTTAAAAAAGTGTTATTCCCATTTTTGGTATAATTTTTTTCCATAGAGAAATTATTTGAGAGAAATCACCTTCTTTTCAATCCGCCTGTTCTATTCAGTGGTATCCTAAAATCCGGTCAATATCCGAAAGATCGTACACCTCATATCCAGATTTCCTGATATCACGTTTTCCTGCAATTTTTTTCCCAACCAGAGCATAGATGGTCTTTCTTTTCTCATTCTTCCATCTGACCATCTGACTTTTCTCCTCCAGTTTTTTGAGGATTACATGTGCCTCATTTTGGGAAAGATCAGTCCACTTACACTCAACACAAATCATCAGGTCTTCACTTTCTGAAATACCAACAAGGTCAATCTCCGTTTCATTATGCCACCACCTTCCAAGTTGGTTTATGGGGGTATCCGGAAAAAGAACTCTTTCCCTGATGAGATGTTCAGTCAGAAGTTCAAAGAGTGGTCCAGAAAATCCGGGGAAGTTATTCTTAATTCGCTTAAGAACCTGTGATGTCTGCCTTGCTTCTATTGCGGTCATCTCCGGATACACAAATCTGAACCAGAAAGAGAGATAGGGATCTGAAATCCGGTACCTCCGTTTTCTGGACCCCGGTGTAGCGGTAACTGGCAACTCCTCACGTACAATATGAAGTTTTAATAAAACTGATAGGTATTTCGAGACCATACTCCGATCAAGCCCGGATGCTTGAATGATCTCGCCAAGTGAGGTGTGACGCTCTGCAATTGCCTTAAGAATGGTCAGATAATTTGCTGGCTCTCTGAATTCATACTGAAGCAGCAATTCTGCTTCCATCGTGAGGTATGCACCTTTGGTGAGAAAAAGACTGGAAACATTTGACCAGAAATCCATGGTTGAATCAAACAGTTCAAGGTATGCAGGAATTCCTCCTGTTATAAACCATACCTGAGCGAGATCAACACCAGACCATGGAAGAAATTCCTTGAGATGCTCAAAAGATAATGGTTCCACCTGCCATTGTCCGGTTCTTCTCCCATACAGCGGGCTTTTGTAGCCAAGAACCTCCTGTTCCATAATACTGATACTGGAGCCGGAGAGAATGAGCATCACCGGACTATCCCGCATATGCAGATCCCAGATTCGCTGAAATTGGGATGGAATTGTTCGGTTTCTTTCGATAAGATATGGAAATTCGTCGAGTATTATAGGAATTTTCTTTTGTGTTTCGGCAATTTTCTGGAACTGATGATGTGATAGAAAACTGGTCCAGAGTGCTTCAAATGATGGATAAGATATGAGTGCAAAATTTGGATCATCAAGGAAATCTGCAATTTCTTTAGCAAATATTCCGATGTTAATCTTTTCTGATTCTGTTGTTGCCAGAATGTATATTCCTTTTTTATCCTCTAAAAAGCGGATCAAAAGTTCAGTCTTTCCAACCCGTCTCCTTCCATAGAGTATGAGTAATTCAGAGTTATTTGAACGAAACCGGTCTTCAAGAAATGTGAGTTCATGAGTCCGGTTGATAAATTTATTGTGAGACATAAGTATATTACTTATCTCTCACAATATGATGAAAGTATGGTTCGACCTGTGACAAGAAATGAAAAATCCATAAAGACGAGAGATGTATCCTCTGTCAAAAACGAATCACATCATTGTATCATTTCACCCTTGACAGATGCGAAAACATCCCCGAATACAGCGTCGCTCACAGCATTTCTCACGTTTTTACCCCCGGATAAAAGAGTATATCCATAGATTCAGATTCTGTTCTGTCACAGGACGTGACAGGAAAAATTATGGCCGATTTTGAAGAACAATCCGTATCACGGAACGTAGGGCGAAAACTCGCCACTCCGTTTGCAAGTAAAAACACCCTGAACACTCTCATCAATACTATCCTCACTGATAATCCCTGGGGATGTACCAGTTATGTCTCCGGAGGGTCCACTCTTCCGGCAGTATCAAAAAGTTCTGAATATTATTCTGGTACAATCATCTACGAGAACACAGAAGGAAAACAGGTAGGAAAGATATCTGTCCGTTCCAAGACCGCTGCAGGATTTGACACAAACATTGCAACAATTCTTGGCAATTCGGCAATTGAAACAGCCATGGGAGGTTCCGGTTCTCATGACAGCTCTACTGATTCATTTCATGTAACCCTCAAGTGCCATTCTTCAGATGGAGAACTCTTCAATGTGACTTTCAAACGGGATAAGGTAGCCATCACGAGTTTTGAATCGGTGGCTATCCAGAACACGATTGAGACCTGGGCAGATACCATTCCTGAACTGGCTTAATCCTTTTTTTGAGGTGACAATGAACCAATATGTGGTTTTTCTTTTTTGTTCCCTCTTTGTCTTTGGGTTTGTCTGTGCTGATACGGTCTCTTCTTCTATTGTCTGCTCCGGAGCATCATGGGTCTCATCATCTGTCCTTGGAAAGAGCACATCTCTTACACAGGACCTTTTTACCACCGATCCGGCTACCATCTTCAGAGAATTGGTTACCGGAGAACGGATCCAGGCAAAAGTAGTGGCACAATCAGCAGGTCCTATGGGGATTGATGAATATTCATCAGTCCGGGAACAAACCTCCAAAGATCCCTGGTTGTGTATTTTTGATAATGAAGGCAACCAGACAAAACGTTCCCATGAAACCTATGTTCTGGGTCTTATGCAACAGGGAGAATATTCTTCGGTAAGAATCCCTGCTCCGGAGGATATTTCACGGTATCTCATGGAGATAAATGGCTCAGGGATTATTCTGACACGTAGCTTTTCAGGAGATTCAAACCAGACGCTCACTCATGCCTCAGATGTAGCTGGAATAATGAATATTACAGAACTTATGCAATTTGGAGAAAAAGATGGCGATTGAATTGATAGTCAGTTTTGTTTCAGTTGTTATGTCTCTTGCATCCGGCATCTCGTCATTGATACTCTGGATCAGGTATCTGAAACCAGCCAGGAAGATTATCCGGACGGTGTGGAAAGATGATGACCTGAATGATGAGGGTGATCTGTACATCATCGGAGTATCTGGACGATTCGGATAGAAAACCTACATCTTTTTCTGAATAATTTCCCTGAACGAAGAATTCTACCATTCATTCTATGAAATACCCGAAACTTTTTTTGCTGAAAACTATCTCGTTCCTGGGTAATACGAAATAACTATTTTTAGCGCGATGTAGCACAGAATTATCAGACGATATGCATATACGGTATTTTATATGCATTTATGACACAAAAGTTTCAGACCAATCAGGTATCTTTTTATTTACGAATTAGTTATTTGTGTAAGACCCTTGTTCGTTCAGGGGAATAGGAGATTTCGCTTTAAAGAAAGTACTATCCTGGGTTTTCAGAAAAAATCTGAAAGAATCGCGGATTGCAAAAAAGTACGTATCCTGGTGATTTATGTGAACGATAAACACACAATTAAAAGAGGATACCCCCGCCCATTTTCATCGCTTGGAGGCTTCGGAAATAAAGCAGGGGTAATCGTAACATATGTTCTCATGAGTAAAGGACTTTATCCTCTCTTCAACTCCGGATGGAGGCCACATCTATGACTGCGACCTGGCAGTCGGGAAGAGCAGCAGAGTATGCAGCAATGACTGCCCTTCAAAAAGCTGGTTATTCTACTGAAAAAATTACTGGTCATAATCGTAGGTTTGATCTCATCGGGTGGAAGGAAAATCAGACTCTCTGGCTCGTTATCCGGTCAAGTAAACGGTTCACGACAAGTCATTTTCCTCAGGAAATTGCCACCTTGTCAGAGATGGTGCGATCCGGCTCTGCACCTGGTGAGATCCAGTTCTGGATTTATCGAAGACCAGGATGGACCAGGTACAGGATCCAGCCAGGTGGAGCATCCTTGATCACATGGAGGGAAGAATGAAGGCAGAATTGTCAGACGAGGTATTGTATGCCGTATATTCGGTTACAAGAAAACCCTCTTTCGTGGTTTCACGTCGGAAGATAGAAGATGAAATCCACAGAAATCCATACCTGTATCCTTGTCTTTCTTCTGCAACTTCGGTATCACGAAGAAGGGTTATTGGCACGGTGATGAATCGCCATTTCCCTGTATGGGGCTGCGAATTAAAAAGTCCCTGTCATGTAACCGCCTGGTCTCTCCCCTGTGAGTTCCCGGGTGTATTACGGGAGATTGAAGATGTCTCGTGCTGATTTCATCAGACAGACCTGTGAGATCCTGTATGCACCCGGACAGGTTGTAGAGGTCAGGGCGTTTCGAAAACACGGGATTTCATCCGGATACTTCACTGATTATGCAAAACTTGCAGAAAAGGTCCAAATCCTGGATAACGATCCTGAATACTCCGGAATATACATAACCCTCAATGAAATTAATCCTGACCTGCTTGCCAGAAGGGCGAACCGGATAGAGATGAGACTTGGTTTGTCTGATAAGACCACTTCTGATGATGATATCATCACAAGGCGATGGTTTCCAATCGACATTGATCCAAAGCGTCTATCCGGGATCTCTTCAACCGAAACGGAACATGAACTGGCAGCTGGAAAGGCAAACAGAATCAGAAAATTCTTGTCTGAACGGGGGTGGCCTGATCCGATCGTTGCAGATTCCGGAAACGGTGCCCATCTTCTCTACCGGATCTCTCTTCCGAACGATGCAGAAAGTCTGATCCTGGTAAAAAATTGTCTATTCGTGCTATCAGCCTTTTTTTCAGATGATCAATCAGATGTGGATACCTCTGTTTCCAATGCTGCCCGGATATGGAAACTCTATGGGACAGTCTCCCGGAAAGGTGATTCAACGAATGAGCGTCCACATAGAAGATCGGAGATTCTCTTCGTTCCAGATGATCTTCGAATTGTTCAGCCCGATCTCCTGATATCCCTATCATCACTTCTTTCACCAGCATCGATGGAAGGGAGATCTGCTGAAAAAAAGAAGAAAGGAACAGCAATTCCTGACCTTGGCTCATGGCTTCATATTCATGGTATTTCCTTTCGGGAAAAGGAGTTTTCCGGGGGAAGACTCTTTATCTTTGATGAATGCCCCTTTTCATCTGCACATAAGGACGGAGCATATGCCATACAGTTTGAAAACGGGGCGATCTTTGCTGGATGTCACCATAACTCCTGCGGAGGAGGAATACAGCGGTGGCAGGAACTCAGGCAAAGGTTTGAAGGCCCACGTTCCGGAAAAAAACGAGATTATGAGGAGCATCTGAAACAGATTGCCCGGGATCGTGCACAGGCAAAGGCAGAGTATTATGGAGATCGGCCCGAGTTTTCTCACCGGACAGAGGAGGCTGATTCTCCTTCTGAAATGACGAAATATGCAGAGACTGCATTAGAAATTTTAAGGACGACAAGTCCGGTTGAGTACATCCTGAATTCTTTTGCCAAAGATCATGAAGGAGATACCGTGCTTGTTCAATGCCTGATTATGTCGTTTGCTTCCCGGTCGGTGGTGAATTCAAACGGTCTTCATGTCCTGGTCACCGGAGAGTCCGGAAAAGGAAAAAGCCATGCATTTGACACGATGATACGGCATATTCCTCCTCACTCCCGTCTTGATGGGCGGATGAGTGACAAAGCCCTATTTTATGTGGAAGATCTCAGGGCAGGGACTGCAATCTGTCTGGATGATGTTTCTTTATCTGAAACCATGCAGGAGACTCTGAAAGGAGTGACGACCTCTTTTCAAAAGCCGTTTGTGTACAGGACGGTAAATAAGGACCGGAAAGGGCAGGTTTGTATTATTCCGGAACGGTGTGTCTGGTGGGTTGCAAAGATGGAGGGAACTGGTGATGACCAGGTGTGGAATCGTATGCTGACCTGCTGGATTGATGATAGTCGTGAACAGGATGAAAAAGTGCTTGCACGAGAGCTTGCCTGTGCCGAATGTCTTCCGGATGATGCAGCCATCACCACTGATGAGGTCCTCATTTGCCAACAGATATGGGAACTTTTGTCACCGGTGTATGTTGTGATTCCTTATGCGAGAAATATCCGGTTCTCCTCATCAACCAACAGAAGAAATCCGGGAATGCTTCTTGATCTGATCAAATCAATTGCATGTCTTCATCAGTTCCAGCGTGAACGGGTTGAAACAGACGGATTTACTGTGATTTATGCAAATATTGATGATTTTGAGTATGCCAGCAGGATGTATGCGGCACTCAATGGCGAGTCTGGTGGACAGATTACGAAACTGACCAGAAGTGAATCAGCCCTTATCAAGGTCTTTCGAAGTGGCAAACAGGAATGGACGGTTGCAGAACTCTCAAAGGTTACCGGAACAGCAGAACAAACCATCAGAAAACAGATCTGTGGGTACAATAGTTATGGAAAGAGTTATTCAGGTCTGCTGGAGAAATGTCCGGCAATTTCATTTCTTGACCGGACCAGTGTTGATGACGAAGGCCGAACCAGAAGACGGTGCATGTGTTTTGTCTGGGATGATGAGGTGTACCAAAACTGGATCTCCGGGAGTGGATGCTGGCTTGATACTTCTCATACTTCTGATAAGAATCAGGATACTGATCCGGATGGTGATGATGGACCGGAGAGCGGGAAGGCGGGAGCAGAACTTCAGGGGACGGGAAGTTCCGCCCTATCCGGTGAGGTTGATGTGAACGCAGAATCTGAAAATACTCCTGATAATAAAATTAATTTTTTTAATTCTCCCTTAGGACGGGAGAATGAGTGTGTATATGGGAGACCAATGCCTGATGGTTCTCATACTTCTGCGGATTGTGCTCCCGCCCAAGAGAGTTCTGAAGAGTCATCAACACAAGTATCACCCGTGATTTCTGAATCGGTTCTGAAAATCACCGGTCGGGAGATATGTACCTCTCCTCATCTCCCGGATGATTTCCCGCCTGATTCGAGAGAACATTTGATGCTTCCTCTCTCTGCTGTTGATCCAGAAGGTTTTGCTCTGTTGCCTGGTATTAGAACTGGTCCTTGTGATGTCTGTGGAGGAAAATGGGTTTTGTACACTGAGAAAATTTCTGGTAGAATGAAAGAAGAAGGGGAGGTTTCTCATGTCATCTGTCAGAGGTGTTATTCAAAGGCGGTTGCTCGGGTCAGTCTGTCATATGTGACACTTCCGGGAATGGTCAATGTTTCAGGTATGATTCGGGCTGATAAGGACTATGGCCGGTGCAAAATCTGTGGGCACGGAGGAGTTTCGTGGTATGATCATGAGACAAAGACTGGTATCTGTGATCTCTGTTATGCCCGGGAACAGGGACGAATGCGGGTGTAATCTGATGAAATTCGTAATTGTGTCAGAACGTCCGAGACCTTCTGTCAGGTATGAGAAGGTCGGACGGCTTCGTCCGGGTGAAACCGGAGAGATCGAGGTTATCCTGGATGGTCATGGGGTGATTCGGACTATTCCGACCGGTGATTTTGTCCTGGTTCTCAATGGTCTTTTTCTTCCGGACCTGGAACTTTCGGAGTCTGGTAACCGGATTGTTATCTCGGGAAAGTATACGGTTTTGGTAAAACAGGTCAGGGGAATGATCCGGGACTGGCCGAAGAAGAAGGCTGCTTTGTTTATCCGGGAGGAGAGATAAAAAATTTGGTGAAAAAAGTCAGGCCAAAATTAACAATTATATTTACGATTTAAAACAAGGTACCTTCATTAAAACTCTCTGAAAAAGCTTTTGAATGAAATATTCCAGAGAATTGATGGTTTAATATTAAAATTTGAATGAGCGATTTTATCCTTTAAACCAGCGTTCTTTCGCCCTTTATTAAGGAGATTTTCTGGTAGATCATCTCCTAATAATTTTTTGAGTTAATGATCTGGTTAATTTCTTCCTTTAATTCCGGAAGCTTGTTTTCGATTACATCCCATAGTATTTCTGTATCAATTCCAAAATACCCATGAATAAGAATATCACGAAATCCCGCTATTGACTTCCAGTCTGTTTTCGGAAACTGTTCCTTTATATGAGTGCTGATGCTTTTTGTCGCTTCTCCAATAATTTCAAAATTACGGATAACAGCATCAATTCTCATTTGGTCGTTTGAAAAATCTTCAAATGAATTATCTCCTACATATTTCTGAATATTATTAATGGCCTGCATAATATCCGATAGATAGAGTAGTTGTTCCCTAGGCATACACGACTTCTTTTAGTATTGGATCACGGATGAGTGGTTTTAAAGCATCTACTGTGACAAGATCCACCTTTCGATGAAATATTTCTTCAAGGTAAAATTTTATTCCCATGAAATTGTCAAATGTTTTTTTTCCTTTCTCAAATGTTACCAGGACATCGACATCGCTATCCTCTCGTTCATTACAATGAACAAAAGAACCGAAAATTCCGATTTTTTCAACTCCGAACCTTTGCTTAAGTTCTGGTTCGTGTATGCGAAGAAGGGCGAGAGGATCCATAATTTACAATCAAATATCAACTGTGCTATTATTTGGTTATATGCATGTATTGATGTATTTGTTTTTACACATGGATTTATCCTATATAATCGCATTCTTTAATCTGGCGTCCCTTCAGGACTGTTTTTCTACAAAAACGCACAATCAAATTTTATCGATAATTCTTTCAAATATAAATATGTATATAATATAACATATGACTTTCTGGATTAGACCAGATAGTTAGTACATACAATGAAGTTCTTTCAGTGATCAGGATTTAGAATATCCTCCGTATGACTGATAATATTCTAAAACCTTTTTCATGGGACTATAATTTTGAGGAAGGTCAAACGTTGTTCGAACGGTCAATGATATCGAGCGATACAGAGTAGAACACCCATATTCGTACATCCGGTCAAGAAGCTGACCAAAAAGATCATCATTGAGAGTTTCAGGATCAATCTCCTCGCCAACGAGATAGGTCAGGTCGATACCCACGAAGGCTTCATGGATACAGGAAAGGGCGACCTTTTTTCTGGAAGGGACAAAAACTGAAAGAACCATGATTTGAGCCAGAACCCTGGGGCTGTATTTCCATTGGGCAGGATCCCAGCGTAGTCTTTCGTTGATGATTTCCTTGAAATGAAGGCGGTTGAGGTATGAAGCAATTACGAGGAGGGAGAAAGGAATGATGAGTGAATTATCCTCCTTTTCATCAGAGATTCGTCGCAATTGATCGTCAAAGGATTGTTTGGTCCGGGTTACCTGGGCCGGTTTGGCAGTCCGCTTACTTGCAGAAGTGTGTCGACATGACATTCTCCTTAGTTAATATTATATTCTGAGATATATATGTAAGATTTTATATATTGGGCGATGAACGGTTTTCATAAATTATTTGACTTTTTTATGGAGGGTGTGGAGTGGGAACTGCAATGAGTCTAACCCTGAAAAATTCTTATCTTTTATCATACTATGGTATGGCATGACGGCATACATGGAATGAAGTATTAATCCTGAAAGGCCCTATATGAATTATCTATTAGAATATGTTAACAATGTCCAGATGGTGAAACTTGAGATATGATATCTAATTTGTCAATAGAGAATTTTAAATCAATTAAAAAACTGGGTCTCAAATGCAGGAAGGTAAACATATTTCTTGGAGAACCAAATACTGGTAAATCAAATATTTTGGAGGCTTTGGGGATATTAAGCTGGTGCGGTCAGAGTGACTATAAAAAAAATAAATCACACTTATTAAACGATTGTTCAGGTTTTCCCTCATATCCTCCGGAAAAACAAAAATCATATGGAGTTCATCAAATACCGGGAATATTCTCATATGTCAGGTTTGAGAAGATGCAAAATCTCTTTTTTAAATATCAGATTGATAATCCTGTTTCAATCTCTATTCGTGAGTCTTCTAACTCAATTACCAATTCCCACATTCAGAATGTTATTATCACCATGAATGGCGATGAATGCAAGGTAATTCATTGTGAAGGCAAGGATGAAGATGAGATCGAGAAATCATGTGACGGAAGAGAAGTATCAATAATGAGTTCATCCGGGAATATTAAAAATGAAATAAACAGTGTTCCAGGGTTAAATTCAATCTTTTTTTACAAATTTGTTGATCTGTATGAATTCCCGGATTCTTCAAATGCTCCGCTCAAGTCACCATTTGGACAAAACCTCTTTTCCGTTGTCATGTACGATAAAAAATGTTTGGAAATTATGAAGGAACTCTTTTCATCCAATGAATTTAAATTTGTTCTCAAACCTGGAGAAAATAAGTTTGAATTCCAGCAGGAAGAGGACAATATCGTCTATACCTATCCATACCGAATTTCTTCAGATACCTTACGACATGTTGCTTTTTACACGGTAGCAATAGCTTCTCAAAAGAATGCAACACTTATTTTTGAAGAGCCTGAATCTCATACATTTCCCTATTATACAAAATTCCTTGCCGAGCAAATCTGGCTTGATTCGAGTAATCAGTTTTTCATTGTTACTCATAACCAATATCTCCTTTCCACATTGATTGAGAAAGTCAGAAAGGAAGATATTGCAGTCAATATTGTTATACGAAAAGATGGAGAAACCCAGGTGATACAGCTTGGTCCGGACCAGATCTCTGAAATGATTTGTACTGATCCGTTTTTTGACCTGGATTCTTTTTTGGAGAGTAATGAGTGATTGCGACGGAATGTAATCCGGATACCTATCTTGTACACAAGGTTTTTGGTGCTTGGAGAAAAAAATGCAATCATCAGGGAAATAAAGGGAAAGTCATTAATTTCGTTGTGAATAATCCCGGAACCATTGGTATGATCGATGAAGATCCCGATAGTAATCAACCAGGTATTTTATCTTCAGTAAATATTATTGAAGGATGTGGCGATTTGACATTAATGGAGATGAAAAATGGTTCATATATCATTCAAATCTCTCCAAGACTTGAGGATTGGTTTTATAAGCGGGCAAAAGCCAATAAGATGGATCCGAGTGAGTTTGGCCTTCCCCGGGATCCGAATAGCCTTCATTCAATACCTCATTATGAAGAAAAAAACGGATTTCAAAAATTCATTCATTCTCTGGTCCAAAAGGACCATGAAATGAGAACGTTGAAAAAATGGATAACCGATAATATTTAAACAGGTCAAATGTTCAATTCCATATACGGGTAAAAATAATGTATGGTGGTTTGGGGAATGATCCGGGACTGGCCCAGGAAGAAGGCTGCTTTGTTTTTAGTGGTTTAACCAAACGAAATTTTTTTTATTGGTATGCTTCTGCAATGAGCCGAACGCTGAAAAAAACTCAGGTGATGCAGGTTGGTCCGGACCAGATCTCTGAAACGATTTGTACTGATCCGTTTTTTGACCTGGATTCTTTTTTGGAGAGTAATGAGTGATTGCGACGGAATGTAATCCGGATACCTATCTTGTACACAAGGTTTTTGGTGCTTGGAGAAAATTTAAAACTAAGGAGTCTCACTGACTCCCCTGTTAAACTGCATCTCCTTCTCGAGTCGTCTGAACCCATCCTCCTGGAACCCATACATAGTATCTCGAAGTTTCGGTTTGTGAATTCCATATTGCGATTCCGGTTTGTCCATTGATGACGGTCCATACATAACTCTCCGATGAGCTAATATCAGGCCAGAGTGATTCATCGCAGTAATATGGATGATCACATGTTGGGCCTTCTACTGTTGAGGGAGTCTCCTCTTCTACATTAGAATTATCCGGTTCTTGAGGTTCTACTTCAGGTTCAGAATTAGTGGGGTCCTCATTTTCATACTCTTCTTCTGGTTCCTGATACACCGGTTCATCTACATCATCTCTGTTAGTATTTTCTGATGGTTCATAATTGTTTTCTGAAGTATCTCCAGTTTCTGGATATAATATGTCACTTTTTGAAACATCCATCTCTCCCCCGGCAGTTACGTCTTCAATTATGAATGATGTTGGATCAAACTCAACATTATGCCCATCTTTACTTCCGTGGTATAATCCATCACTATCGTTATACGTAAGAAGGATCCCGAAGATTTCAATAGAAGTTAATCCATTGATCATCGTGCTCGTTGGAGTAGATTCTACTTTTGTGGTATCTTTTGTTGTTTGAAGCTGATCAATTTCGGTAATAAATTCTGATATTAAGTCTGGGTTATTTTCAACAGGGGGATCAGCAATACAATTTCCTGAACTATCTTCGGTATACTCGCTTGTGCATTCACATCTTTCAGTATTCGTGTTCCAGTACTTTTTTGAACCACACTGAGGCGGTACACACCCGTCTGTTTCTTTATCGTATACAAGTCCGCCGGTCTGGCATTTTTTTACGCAAGATTCGCTATCCCAGTATTCATCATCATTACACGTTGGCAGGCACCCGCCTGGTGGGACTGGATTTCCATCCGGACATAATTTGTCTACACATTCTTCCTTCGTGTCATCCCATTTCTGGGTAAATTCATCACATTTGGACTCACATTCCCCAAATGAATTAAGAAATTCTGAATTTTTGCAACATTTCCCCCGTTCGTCAGGTGTTGTTCCATCAGGGCATACACAGGAGTCAGATGTACTGTCATATACTAAACCACCGTTACATTCTTTGACCGGACATGAACCATCCGATTCAGGGATTGAACCGTCAGAACACAATTTTTCACATTTTTGTGTCTTCTTATTTCGATATTCACCATCCTTACAGGGTACCGGACAGGTATCATCAGGTGGTAATGTTGAAGACAGCTGAACCAGATGGTCTTTTACCTCCTGGAGTTTTACACGAAGCGATGTAAATCCATCCTGATTTTGTGATTCTGTATTCGAAACATCACAAACCATTAATTCACTTTCGGAAATAATAGTATTCAAATCAGATTCGAGTGATGTCAGTTCACTTTCAAGTTCATTCTGATATTCTTCACATATTCCTTCTAATTCCAGGTTATATGTGTTTATATCATTCTCTAATTGAGAAATATCAGAATTGAGTGAATCAAAATTCTGTTGGCATGAGAAATATCGCTCGTTATATATTACGGTGAATTTATTGAGAGGATCCCGATATTTATTCCGAATCTGTTTTATGTATTCATCTTTATTATTCGTAAGATCTTTCTTTAATGAAACCATTAATTCGTACTGATACCGGTTTTCAAATTTATCTCTGACTTTTTTTGCCACTTCCTCATTCGTTAATCCTTTATATGCATCTTGCGAGGTGAAAATATTGTATCCTCCTCTTACTTGACCGATTGAATAATCCAGAGCATTAACCGGCTCATTTCCACCTTTTCTTTCGGAAACATAGAGGTTGTACAGTTCTTCAGCATAGGAAGGGATAATTAACGTATCACGGACTTGTTCGCTCCGATCAATCAATTCCTGAACATAACATGCCGCTTTTAATGGAGTTGGGGGCAGGAACTTTGCAAAAAAATCCTGCCCGTTGCATATCCATTCAGAAACCTTCTTGACAGAACCGACATCATCAGTGCTGTCCATAAGAGAGGTATCAAATTTGGGAAGCTCTGTATTAACGACTGAATGATAATCTTTAATTTCTTTGTTTAAACTCACTAACTGGTTCCGGAGATCTGGATCTGAATGTAACACTTCAGTCATTAAATCTTCTTTGTAAACAGAAAATCCAAACCCACAATCATTCTTGAGTGTTTTAATAATCTCTGAATCCTCAAAAACACCAGAGATCGAACCAGCAGAACAAGGTGAAATAAACCAAAAAGAAAGAATTACAAGCAATAAAAGAATTCGAATAATATTTTTATAACTTACTCCATGTGTAGACGATATTCGTTTTTTATCGGTCATACATTACTTTAGGATTATTAGTTATAATAGATATCTACTTACCCATGTGGATTACAAGTGATATATGACTCTATATGGGTGCTGATGTTTTTTTTCCTTTCTAAATATTATTGATAACTTGTATAATATCTGATAGATAGAAGTTGTTTCCTAGGCATACATGACTTCTTCGGCTCTTTGTCGTTTCAAGTGGGTATGTCAAATTTAAGTTGGCCATGTCTCAAGTAGATCATCGTCATAAAATTCTCATCATTACGGTATCCTCTTGCATTTCTTTTCAAGGCTTGAATCAAACTATAAAGACCCTCTTATAGACCATTTTATGCTGTTTAGAAAAATTCGTAATAATCCCATCCCAGTGGCTTTTAAGTGTTTTTACTACCTTTACCCAGGATAAATCCGGGAATGAATCGCCCAGAATATAGATCCGCAAAAACTGAGATATTTTCATGCCCTTTTCTTCGTGAAGTTTCATCAACTCCAACAGAAGTATTGTTACAAAAATCAGTTTTTCCATTTCCTCTTCTACATAGTGGGTAATAACTGTCCAAACTCGCTTATCACGAAATCCAAGTTTTTTGCGATTTGAGATATTTGCATTGTTTGTGCTAATAGAACCAATATCGCCTATATAAAAAGTGTGAATCCACTTTTTTCTCTCACCCAAGGAACATTTACTTCTCTAACACCGCATTTTGAACAAATTATCCAAGGGATCCTACCATGAAGATATGTTTGGTGTTCGAAAAAATCTAAATGGCGCCAGGTCCGCGTTTTTGTAACATGAATAGGATAATCTAAAGTATTACATTAAGGGCATGCAAACTTTGAACTTTCAGAAAAATCAACCCAAATATCTAGTCTTCATTCTGCTTCATTAAATTTTAAAGATGAGATTATCCAAGGAGTCGTGAGATGAAGGGCTGGACGAAATAATTCTTCAGCAATAGTCATAATTTCTTCATCCGAACAACATCATACCAACTGAAACTGACGAAGAGCTAAAAAATAAATATTTTTCAGATGATTTTACTAGTTAAACAACCAAATATTCAAAGAGAATGAGAATAATACTTGAACTTAAGAATAAACAAGATCAAAAAAATATATCTCTTGAATATCATAAATTGCAGGGATTTATCTATTCAATCATCAAAGACTCAGGATACACAGGCATACATGATAAACGGGGATATAAACCCTTTTCATATTCAAATATGTTTCCTTATCAAAACCAGAGAAAAGATGAAATTTTAAAGATAATTTTTGCCACTCCTGGAATTCAACTAGGTGAGTCAGTTTATAAAACATTAGAAAAACGATTAAATTCGCTTATTCACATTGGAGATTGTGAGTACTATCTTTCAGATCTTAAACAACTAAATTTAGAAATTCATTCATTTCCATTCCGGATTGTGGTAAATACTCCTATAATTCTCAGAATTCCTGAATATAATTATGATCTCTATGATATTCCAGAAATAGAGCGTAAACCTCGCTATATTTATTGGCGTCCAAATGTCCCTTTTTCTACTTTTATAAAACAGCTTACGGAAAATCTTATAAAAAAATATAATGATTTTTATGGGACCGAAATCGATAATATAGAACTTTTTGAGAAATATTACTATAAGAAGATGGTCCATTCACGACTAATTATTGATGGTAAGAGTTATGGGTTTGCTGCGAGTATTTGGTCATTTGAATGGAGCACATTAACAGCGATTCAGAAAAAAATTATTAATTTTGGCCTTGATGCAGGTTTTGGAGAACGAAATAGTATGGGATTTGGATTTGTTAATCCAATTATTAAAGATCACCAGAATTAGATGAAATTATATTATTGAACTATCACTGGCGGAGAGTATCAAACCAAGGTGTGAATCATATTTAGCGTCAATAAATAGATATTCTGATTCATTAGATACTCTTCCTTCAATTTTTAACCTGTAAAACTGACCTTTGGATAAAGGTAGAGTATATTTCATTATTTCAAAAAAATTACCCTCTTCAACTGCCATTTTAACTTCTGTTAAAAATTTATTGGGGATAACCTCGATAGAATCAAATAGTTTAAAAAAATCTGACTCCTTTCGATCATAATTCTTAAGGGGAACTATTTCATTTAGGACATCGGTAAACATATGATATGTATTTTCAAATTCTTCCTGTTTTTCTCCGAATCCAT
Source organism: Methanospirillum hungatei (assembly GCF_019263745.1). Classification (NCBI taxonomy): domain Archaea; kingdom Methanobacteriati; phylum Methanobacteriota; class Methanomicrobia; order Methanomicrobiales; family Methanospirillaceae; genus Methanospirillum; species Methanospirillum purgamenti. Next base: position 964,670 of record NZ_CP077107.1, on the reverse strand, counting down.
CAGAGTATACACAGTCAACAATCCTTTGTAATTCCCATTCATGAAGATATTCAATCTCTGATAGGACAGAAAGAGTTTTTTGGACCTTTTCAGGATTGTAGATAAATTTGTCTGAATCACTTCCCTGTCTAAAAACATATACTGGACAAATCCCCTTTTCTTTTTTTCGATTTACTCTTCCAAATCGTTGAATCAGAGCATCAATAGGGGCGGGTTCCGTAAAACATATATCATAATCAATATCAAGAGAGACTTCTACAGTCTGTGTTCCGACAAGTAATTGGAGAGGTGGGTTTTCATCTTCCGTTATTTCTCCGGTAATTATTATGTTTTCTATTTCTTCCCTGTCTTTCAGAATAAATTTAGAGTGAAGAAGAGCAGAATTAATATGAGGAGAATATAGTTCATTATAAACGATCTGAGCTTGTTTGACTGTGTTACACACAACCAATACTCGTTTTTTTCTCTGAATGGCCGCCTTAATATATGAAAGATTATCAAGAATAGTTCCATCTAGTATGAAACACCTATGTCGTAAATATTCATTCTGCTCGTTTTTTTCCATCGTTATAATTTGGTTGATATCCAGATCCTTTTGAAACATCGAGCTTATAAAAGAGGGAAGAGTTGCAGACATGAGAAGTATCTTTGCATCGAGTTTATTTTTTAGGAATGAACACATACCTAGAATAAGTGCAACAGTTCGTGGTTCATAAGAGTGAATTTCATCAAAAATAAAGATACCCTGATACATTTCGAGTAGTCCCATTTCATACCCTTTAAGAGAGAAAAAATGTCGAATTGCCTGAAAGGGTGTCATTATTTTATATGGGCTACAAATCTGGTGGGATATTTTTGCTAAGTGGAGTGATGTTTTTTGATCTTCATACATTTGAGAAAGAAAATACCCTGCTCGACCATGAAGTAATGAAATAAAGTCCTCTGATTGATACCAGGGATGAAATTTCTTCCTTAAACGAATATACAAAGCATTAATACTTGCAGTGTACGGCAGAGTAAAAAAAATTCTATTACCTTTTGTTTGATTAAGGTTATTTGTTGCCCAAAAAAGAGCTGCTTCAGTCTTTCCTGAACCTGTTGGTGAGATGAGAATTGCGTTACCGATTAGATTAAGGCATTTTTCTTGTATTGAGGTTCTTTTTTTGAACGTATAGACTTCCTCCAAAGAGGGTAATGGTTTAAGTATTTCCTTAATCCCTCCTGATGCAAGGTAATCAGAAGCATTAATCATACCCTTACCCATAATGCCGATACGAAAAAACCAGTTTTTAAATTTCTCGTTTTTGCGTAGAGATTGACTTAGACCGATCAGAGTATCTTCCCAATCATCGTTGGTAAAGTGTTTTTGTTCCGAAAATGATGTTATTTTAAGGTTATGATCACTGAAATATGTGATGCAATTGAACAATTCATCAAAAAAAATATTAATCTCTTCCTGATGGACAACAATAGATTTCATATGTTCAGAAAATGGCTTACCAAGATAATCGAGGGTTTCAGAATAGGGGATTAGTCCATCAAGATCTTTATGGTGAGTTAATACGAGGGTTTTGATGATGTCCCGTTCACTTTCTTTAATGTTTAAAAGATTTACAAAAGGAGTCGATAATATCTCATGTCGATAATGGTTCCATTCATTAGGTAGTCCTTTGAGGTATTTTTGAAATTCTTCAGATGATTTTCCTACATCGTGGAGAAACAAAGCCTGGAAGACGACTTCATAAAATGAAATAAAATCCGTATATTTATCGAGATCCGGAAAAATATCAATTAATTGTTGATAAATATTCAGACAGGATAGGGTATGTTCAACAAGTGTTTCCCCATTACTTTTTGCGAGGATTTGTGTAATCATGCAGGTATACACCACAATTTCGTTCTGGATCATATAATCCATATGGAATTGACTGAGGAGAGTCTAAAATTAAAAATGTTCTGACATCTTGTGGTTTTCTTGTTGATTCATCAGTAAAAAATGTTGGAAGTGAGACTACCTGACCCGGAATGGTACCATCAAAGGGAATCATGGTGTTCGAGAGGGTGACGTCTTCAGTCTCTTCGAGATTTATTCGAGAGATTTTGCGAACATATGCTAGATCAGCTTGTCTTCCAAGAACCAATGGATAATTAGGATGTTTCAGGTAATATTCAAATTTGAAGTCATCAAGATAAAGGTTAAGGGTACAGTTGAAGAGGAATTCACGAGTTATGATGTTACTCTTCTGGAAATGAACCGGTTTAGTATTTGTTCCCCCTCCATATTCATAGATTTTCTCCAAATCTGAACCTTTTCCATCAGCGTAAAAATCATATCCTATCCTAAGAGAATTTGGTGATACTGTATCTCCTTTTGCCGCTGATAATAGACCAAGTATTGTGGATACTGGGGGAACTGAGTAAGTTGGGTGATATCCTACAATAAACATTGGATATCGAAATGATGCGGTCAATGCGGTTATTTCAACGCGGAGGAGTTCCATTATTATGAAGAGAGAAGTTTCTCCGAATTCTCTAACAGCTCTTTGGTAAAGAGATCAATAGCCTGAGCAGGAGAAGATAATGTTAATTGTATCCCCGCAGGAGGTTTATAATGTTGCAATTCTTTATCTTTTTCAGTTCCAAATCCGCTGAACCATCCGATATATACTCCCGTAAGGAGATCATCCTTATAATCTGTGAGCACTTCCGTGAGTGCATCAAGGTTTATTAGTCCATCTTCGTAGTTGTTGTGGGGAAATACATCCATGAAAATGTTATTTCCGCTATTTACTGCACTGAGAATAATTGCTTTTGGAGTGACATCGGTGTGGTGGAGTGTTTGCATTGCCCCTCCGGAGAGGTATTTTAAAGCAGAAATAGTATCCAGAATTCTTTTTATTCGTATGTCATCATTAAGACGGAATTTATTCTCTGAACCTATTCTTAAATTTTGAGAGTCATATTCTCTTATCAAGTCATCTGATAAATTTTTACTTCCTGGTTTATCAATTGCAGTAAATGTTCCGGCTGAATCGATGTCTAGGGCAAAAATCCCTTTGAGAATATTACTGTAGAATTGATGATTAAAAAGAACTGGATTGCCTTCAAATTTTCGATTCATTACACCAAAATCAGAGTTTGGCGATATGGGCAGGCCAATAAGTGGAGAACATTTTAAAGGAGATACACGAGTGACTGTGACATTTTGGGTTTTTTTCTTACCTTCGATCTCTACTTTTCTTGCTGACATATAACCGAACAAATCATCATCGGGATATACGAGAGGATCAGCGAATGTTATGGCTTGATTGTCCCCAATTTTATTCACAGGGGAACATTCCCAAGAGTATTTTTGTTCAAGGACATTTCTCCACCAGAACCTGAGTGCTTGAGCTGATACATATGGCCTTCTTCCTTCAGGTGACTGAATGGTTTTTGTTGCGACCTCGTTTTCATTTCCTGATCTTGTATCAATCCCTTTATTATTTAGGGCAGAAAATGGTGCATTTATAAGATATGTTCCTACAATTGTTTTCATTTATTATTCCTCAGAATTTGATTCAATCTCTTGTTCACTATCTTTTGCTAATATATCATGGAGTTGTTCGTACAACCTCACTACAATAAGATCACGGACTTCAGTCCAACCACGGTAATCTCCAGGAATTATTACTCTAGTAAATTGATCAAAATCAATCATTGGTTCTGTTTTTCCTAATTTCTGCCAATCTACCATTGAAAGACGAATCTGGTTTCTAAACTCTTCACTGGTTTTTGATGAAACAATTGCGTTTACTCGTTTTTTATTGTTTTTTAAACGGATTGTTTCTGCTATCTGGTCAGCACAGAATTTGATGTCGTTAATTCTTTGTTGGTTCATAAATCGTACCTTTTTACAATATTCTTCAACTAAATCCCATGGAAGAATTGATGTTTTAGATTGATCATCTTTGAATGCCCAGATGATACTTGTATTAGCCAATAGAGATGTATGAATCCGGTTTTTACTCGTTTTCCAAATTGGAAGAGAGTCTTTTTGTTGATTTTTAAGAGAATAATACCTTGAAAGAAGGGTGTACCAGTTTTTTTTATATTGTGGGGAATTCATTACAGAGGAAACAAATGAAAATACATTTGAAGGAAGGTGATAAATTGCTATTCCTCTTGGGTTCTGATTATAGTTATCAAGATGATATAATACGATAGATTCATCTTTTGAACATATACCTTCAATTACGTATTTAGAGCCGAATTTATAGGCAAGATTAAATAATGCATTTTCTGGATTTTTAAAATCTTCAGAAAATAATCCTGATTTTTCTTTGTCAAAAAATTCTCCTGAAGTTAACCGTGATTTTAAAGTTGTGATTATTTCTTTACCATATTCATATATTATTTTACTATTTCCAGAGCTAATCAGACAAGGCTTTCCTCCAGCTTTATAGCAGATTAGAGGAGCGAATTGTATCGCTAAAACACATCTGGGACAAACATTAATACCATCCTGGAAAGAGGGAAAAAAATTTGAAAAAAGTGATGATCCTGCGAGTGGTATTTCTGTTTTCGCATAAAAGGTATCATCAGAAGGCTTTCCGCAAAATTGACATATTTTATCGAATTTTTTTGATGGAGTTACTACTTCTGAAATCAGATTCAAAAGAAAACTCTTTGATGCTCCTTTCTTATCTTTTAGAGAAGCATTTACATATTTACTATTAGGAAAGATAGAATAGAGTTCTTTTGTCCAGGCGGGAGTCATATACCATTCTAATAAAATATCCACCGCTTTTGCTAGATCCTCATTTGAACATTTTTCAAATGATTTACCACACAAAATCTCTATTGCAATAATTCCTGCTGTGACGAACGGATCTTCTGTTGTATTAAAAGAGTGTTCTGGACTTTGCTGCTGATAACCACCAAATGATGACTTCAGCATTGGATTCATACATTATTGTAAATTCGTAAAATTAAATTAATCTTTCGAATTAATTGTTTCATGGATCTTGTCAATGGTTATCTTCCATCAGGAACTGAAATTCAGTATTATGCAATATGTCATACAAAATTGTGGTTATTTGCACATTATATTAGAATGGAAGATAATTCAGATGATGTAATAATTGGAAGAATAATTCATGAAGATTCATATAAGAGAGAGCAGAAAGAGATAATTATTCATGATAAAATTGCTCTTGATTTTGTAAAAAAGGGAGATACTCTAGTTATTCATGAAGTGAAAAAAGAGTATAATCTTGTAGATGTCCATCGGCTGCAACTCATGTACTATCTTTGGTATTTTCATCACATTCTTGAAATATGGCCCGTAGAAGGAATTATTAATTATCCAACACATAAAACACAAGAAAAGGTAATGCTCAATGACCAAGATGAAATGCTCATTCCTGAAATAATCTTAAAAATTGAAAAAATTGTTCATCAATCATCGGTACCAATTCCAAAAAAGATTCGTCCATGTTCTAAATGTGCATATTTTGAATTTTGTTGGGTGTAAAAATGAGGAATTTCTATTTAATTAAAAATGGGGAATTGATTAGAAAACACGATACTCTTTATTTTATAGCTAAAAAAGAGCCTGCTAATTCAAATGAGGATTTTATTCTTGAAGATGATACAATTGAGTCTTTTTGTGAACTGGATGACGAATCAACAAAACCAGAATATGAAAAAAAGGCTCTTCCTATTGAACAGATTGATGCAATATTTCTTTACGGGAGGATCTCACTCACATCTGGAGCGATAGGTCTACTGGCAAAAAAACAAATTCCTACTCATATTTTCAGTTATTATGGGCAATATCTATCAACAATATATCCAAAAGAAACCTTATTATCTGGAGATTTGCATGTTAAACAAGCTCTTCATTATGCAAATTCAAATGAGCGTCTTTATCTTGCAAAACTTTTCGTCAAGGGGAGTGCTGCAAACATTTTAACGAATATTCGGTATTATGAGAGACAAGGAAGGGAAATCAGCCCTATTCTCTCTTCTATTAAAGAGAGGATTGATGAAATCGAACATATGAGTTCGATAAATGAATTAATGGCTCTTGAAGGTAATATCAGACTACTATATTATTCTACATTCGATGCAATTATGCCGAGTGAATTTTCATTCAAAGAAAGGACGCGCAGGCCACCTCAAAATCCCATGAATGCTATGATTAGTTTTGGAAATTCTTTGGTTTATGGTGAAATCATTACTGCACTTTATCATACCCAGCTAGATCCTACCATTTCTTTTCTTCATGAACCTAGTGAGCGCAGATTCTCTCTTGCTCTTGACATTGCTGAGATATTTAAACCTTTAATTGTGGATCGTTCAATTTTCAAACTTGTAAATAAGAAAATGATATCTGCAGATGACTTTAATCAAAATATTGGTTCCTGTCTATTAAATGAAAATGGCCGAAGATTGTTTCTTGAAGAATATGAGTCAAGACTTCAAACAACGATAAAACACCGTTCTCTTCACCGGAAAGTTTCTTATAAGCGACTTATGTATCTTGAGTGTATCAAAATTGTAAAACACCTACTGGGCCTTAAAAAATATGAACCATTTGAAATATGGTGGTAATTATCATGTTTGTTATTGTGGTATATGATATCAATGTTGATCGGGTCGCAAAAGTGTGTGCATATTTAAGGAAATATTTATACAGGGTTCAAAATTCAGTTTTTGAAGGAGAAATCACCAAAGGACAATTTGCAAGGATGAAGAGTGGTCTTAAATCTATTGTCGTGGATGATGAAGATACAGTAAGGATTTATATCCTTCCTCATGATAATGTAGTAGCGATTGAATCAATTGGAAAAGACATATCGGAGTTTTGCCAGATTATTTAACGTCGTGGATCTTTATATTCCAATAACATTATCTTTGATCAACGACAACATGTTCAAATTAGCCCCTAAATTTTACTTCAATAATGAAATTGATGAATATTTCGGGCTGTGTTCAAAGTTGACTAAAGTAGGATTGAAACCGTAACAGCCGCCTGGCGTCGGACTCCCGGATCCTGGTTCAAAGTTGACTAAAGTAGGATTGAAACAATTACTCGACCGTATGGATCTCGAACTGCTGCAGGTGTTCAAAGTTGACTAAAGTAGGATTGAAACTCGATAGCCGTGCAGGTGCCGACCTGCATCCCCGGAAGTGTTCAAAGTTGACTAAAGTAGGATTGAAACAATGTAGATTGAACTGTTTTCGGGATCTATCTAAGAGTTCAAAGTTGACTAAAGTAGGATTGAAACACTCATACGACCACTGGGTATACTCATTGCCCATGTCGTGTTCAAAGTTGACTAAAGTAGGATTGAAACTGTTTTAGCTCCCTGCAGCATGAACGTCACGTCGTGGTTCAAAGTTGACTAAAGTAGGATTGAAACTTACATCCGCAATGGTTCCGGTTCCGTCGCGTTTTAGTTCAAAGTTGACTAAAGTAGGATTGAAACAATACAGGCCAGGTTTGTGGCCGCTGCGAACCCAGGTTCAAAGTTGACTAAAGTAGGATTGAAACAAAAGTGTAATAACAACTATTACAGACGCACAAGGGAAGTTCAAAGTTGACTAAAGTAGGATTGAAACTATCAAACTGGATATTATGTGTGTTCACATGTGTGGTTCAAAGTTGACTAAAGTAGGATTGAAACAAGATGGTCGGAGTTACAGAAGGAATATCCATACTTGGTTCAAAGTTGACTAAAGTAGGATTGAAACGGAGCAGCCCCGTGTTTTCCGTGACGGTTGAATGATGGTTCAAAGTTGACTAAAGTAGGATTGAAACCTGCAATTGCAGCAAATGTTGGAGTTGAATTTGGTTCAGGTTCAAAGTTGACTAAAGTAGGATTGAAACATTGATATCTTATTTAATGTAGATACTGAAGATGAAGTTCAAAGTTGACTAAAGTAGGATTGAAACTCGTTGATTTTTATCGCTTTATCTGTCAGTGATGTGAGTTCAAAGTTGACTAAAGTAGGATTGAAACCTCTCGAACCGTGCAGCAGTTGACCATTACGAGGCAGGTTCAAAGTTGACTAATGTAGGATTGAAACCTGGTCCTATACCAAGGATCACTTTTCTTGATAACCTCAACCTGTCCATCATCATCCGGCCGTCATATCTATCCATGAGATTACGGCAATTAATGAATGCCCCGGAATCCAGGGGATGAATCCGCAATACATAAACCCAGCAATCGCTTCCGGAATTCTTCCCATCTCCATAAGACTACAGGCTTTGTTGAACCAGATCTCATCATCATTCGGAATTACCTACAATGCCCGGTCATACAACCGAAGAGCATCCTCCTGAAGTCTAATGCCGGAAAGGCACAACCCGGCGAGGTAAGGACCATGAAAGCCCGGAGAGAGATTTATCGCTTTCGAAAAATTCAGGAAATGCCTCTCCATACTTTTCTTCATTTAAAAATATGGTCGCATATTTACACCATAATGCTGCATCAAAAGGTATTTCATCGATGGCATTTCTGAATATCTCCCTGGCCTCATCCCTCTTCCCGTCCTTTGCAAGCTGAATGCCCCGCTCGGTTACTGTTTCTTCTTGTATGTTTTAAACTCCGTTATTTCCCCTGCACAAGGGTGCAAGTGTGAAAGTGGGGGGTTAGGTGAGTAGTTTATGGCGATGGTTCGAATTTTGTACTGGGGGCATACCAAAGGTCGATGGAGAAGGGATGAATATGCTCACATGAGTATATTGAGCTTTGTGTACATATGGCTTTTAGATTTTGACAATTAGTGAAAAATATTTTTAATTTTCATCTTATTATTTTTAAAATAGTGAACCTGGTTCGAATTCAGGTTTTACAGAAATGATGATATGAGTAGAAATTGATAAAGTAGTAATAATTTTATTGATTCTCAAAATGTCTTTCAGGCAAAACGATGATAATATCGGAATAATGTTACAGTAACTCATCATAAAGGAGGGATTGAATATATGATCGCGATTAAACAAATACCAGTATCGCAATCCGTATGGGATGAAATAGTGGAATTAAAAGAATCAAATCAGACTTTTGATGATCTTCTTTCACATATGGTTGACTTGGAAAACAAAAACCGTTTGATGGAAGATATGAAAAAGAAGGAGGATGAAGGAGAATTTGTAAAGATGACCTTTGAGTCATAGAATCCTCATTGAAAAGTCAGCACTTTCTTTTCTCCATTCACTCCTGAAAAAACTCAAAGGATAATCTCAGAAAAACTACAATCACTCAGAAATAACCCCTATCCTTGTATAGATGGAGATAAAGAATTATTACATCTTTCTGGGGATTATCAATTATATCGACTTCATATTTCCAGGCAATACACCTAATTTTACCGGATTGATTCTAATAAGATGATTGTGAAAATCCTGGACATTATGACCATTGAAAAAGCACATAAAAAGTATGGCAGATTGTAACTTCTCATACCGTTCGGATACATAATTTGAGAGTAAACTGTTAATTCATCGTGCTTATGAAATTCCGGATGAATCATTTTCTAACACTCCACTCTTTCGGGTTCTCCTTATTCACCGTATCCATACCAACGGTTAATGAGTATCTGACCAGCATCTTCAAGAGTAGTGAATTGAACTGTGAGGTAACTATTCGGAAATTGCTGATACGGATATATTCTGTTCTTTTTTCATAAAGAGGTCTCATTCTCAACAATTTGAACCAGTTTTGCGAATTGGTAGATAGACGGATTTCTTCCTTTTCCTTCCTGGATTATCTCAATAATACCTGCATCCCGAAGCTTGAGAAGGATTCTCTTTCCGGATTCAGGGGGGATTTGTGATATCTCAATAAAATCTGAAGAAGACACAATTGGTCTTTGAAAGAGTGTATCTATAACAGCGATTGAATATTGAGATCTGATAACCTGTGGAATTATATTTTTCATCTCATCGTAGAGGGCTACGATCTGCGATGAACGGGTGATGTTTATGAATGCCTGGTCCCGGATAGCATAGAGAAAATAGGATATCCATCCATTGAGATCTCCGGATTGTGAGATATGCAATAACCGGTTATAGTATTCTTCCCTCGTTCGGTCAAAATACGCACTAATGTAGAATGAAGGATATGAAAGAAGGTCTTTTTCCATGAGAAAGAGTGGTACAATCATCCTTCCAATCCTGCCGTTCCCGTCACAAAATGGATGTATAATTTCAAATTGTCCTTTGAGAACTGCAAGCTGGACGAGAACATCTTTTTCTGGTCCAAGCAGGTAATCCTCCCAGTTATGAATCATTTCGGGGAGGAGATCAGGTGGGGGTGGGATATAGGTTGCTTTTTCAATAGGAGCCCCAATCGGGCCGATGTAGTTCTGAATGGACCGGACACTTCCGCCAAATGAACTTCCCCGCACTCCGTCCAGAAGAATCTCATGAAGAGATAGAATGAGATCCCAGGAAAGATGCCCTGTCATCATCTGCTCCTGTGCATGACTCAGGGCTTTCTGATAATTCATTACCTCCCTGATATCCTGCCTTTTTTCATTTGATACGGCGGATTTCCCTGCTTCAAAAATTAACAGGTCTCTCATTGTTGCCTGTGTCCCCTCAATACGGGAGGATATCACTGCCTCCTGAGTAATGAGCGGAGTGAGCAAGAGATCCGGGTTTTGTATACTCCGGAGTAATCCGTCAAACCTGGCGAGAGCAGCGTTTGCCGATCCAATCAGAGGAATATGACGAATCCAGTCAATATCTAATGGAGGAAGCGGGTCTGGGATAAAGGGTTCAGCTCTCATATATGGTGGAGTTTTGTGGGTCACCAGATACCAACAAACAGGGTTGTGGATCATGGAGATGGGATCTGATACCTACAAAAGGCGATGCCTTTATATGATGAAGATAGGTTCTCGATAAATAAGAACTCATCGATAGGAAGGGAGATGCTGAGAAAAATGTCCCGGGAACAGGATAATGTATGATGATCCTCATTCAAATAAGGAATGTGGGATTATTCAGGTATCTTTTATGCGAAACCTTCACAAAATTCAGGCTGGAAGAGGTGTTAATACTCCAGGAATACCTGAAATTCCTCCTGTCGTGTTTGAAGAGCTCCTGGTTAATGCTCTTGTGCACCGGGATTATCTGATAAGTGCCCCAATACGGATTTTTATCTTTGACAACCGAATTGAGATAATCAGCCCGGGCAACCTCCCGAATAACCTCACCGTTGAGAAGATTCGGAAAGGAAACTCAAATATCAGAAACCCGGTTCTGGCCTCGTTTATTGCGAAAGGACTACTTCCGTATCGTGGTCTTGGTTCAGGAATTAAGAGGGCGTTTGAACATTGGTCCGCTCTTGATCTCATCGATGATCGGGATGGATGTCTTTTCACCGCGATTATTTATAGGAAAGAAATAATCACCGGATAATCAGAAAGCCCAAAATTTGAAAATTAATTCCGTTGTATATCAGTGCTCATTCATCAGCAGATTCTTTTATTCCAACTTCCCATCTCTCAATATTCCGTGTCTCCGGATTGAAGACAATTCCTATCTCATAAATCTTTTTTGATTCACAGGCATATTTCTCTGCATATTTCCGGTCCCGAATCTGTGCAAGCGGGCTTTTTTCTCCGGATGCATCAATTCCCATAACCTTAAATTCAAAGATCCAGATACTGCTCCTTGTTTTGACAGTCAGGTCAATTCTTCCTTTATTCGTAGTATCTTCAGGAATAACCTCGTATCCAAGACTTGCAAAGTATGTATAAACCACACTTGCATAATATCCTTCAAATCCGGAAATCTGATTTTTTCGATAATTGTCCGAAGGAATGGATGCAAAAAAAGAATGAAAAAGATCACGTAATACATCTGTGTCGCCTGATTCCAGAATGTTTCTGATAGTCGGGGCTGGAATCTGCTCATTATTATCCTGAATAAGAGTGAGTATCTGTCGGTTAAATGATTCTCTAACCTCCCGGTTTGGAAACCCGAGAGTATACCACGTCCCCTCATAAGGGTTACTGACAAAGGATCTGATAGTCAGGTATCCTGCCTGGAAAAGGAGTGTTTCAGTCCGGATTTGTTCTGGATCAAATGATCCCAGGAGATCATCACCGGCGATGAGTCCGTCATATTCTGCCGGAAGTCGGGGTTTTGACTGCCAGAGTTTAATAAGAAATGTAGGCGTTCCGGTTTCAAACCAATAGGGTCTGAAGGTTTTTTTCGAAAAGAGAAGCAGGATGTCAAAAGGATTGTAAACTGATTCACCTGTCCACGAATATCCATTATACCAGTCTCTGACTTCATTCGGATTAAAATCTTTAAGATAACCGGCAAAAACGGTCTCAAGATCTGTCTGGGTATACCCACATAAAGCCGAATATCGTGTATCAATGGTGATATCATCAAGATTATTCAGACCTGAAAAAATACCAGTCTTTGCAAACTTGGAGACACCGGTGAGAAGAACAAATTTCAGATATTTATCAAGAGGTTTTATTGCTCCATAAAAATCTTTCAGGTGATCTCGTAATTCTAAAACCAGAGTGGGATCTTCCAGATTGTCAAGGATTGGTTTGTCATACTCATCCACAAGAATTACGACCTGACTGGAAGTTTTTTGAAAAATTTGTGGAACCTGCGATAATAACCGGTCTCCAATGGAACCAGAAGTCTTTTCCAGATCATATGTTTTCTCCCATGAATCCAACAATTTTCCAATCCTCTCTTTAATATCAGAAACTGATCTGAGAGAACCTCCGGCAAAATCTATTCGTAATACCGGATACTGCATCGAAAAATCCCACCCGGATTCAGGTGAGTCCAGGAACAGTCCGGAAAAAAGTTCTTTTCTACCGGAAAAAGCACAATCTATTGTATCAATAAGCAGGCTTTTGCCAAAACGCCTTGGTCGGGATAAAAAATAATATTTCCCTCCATCCACAAGTTCTGCAATGAAGGGGGTTTTGTCAACATATGCATATCCTCCGGTAATTATCTCTGAAAATGACTGAATACCGATGGGAAGTTTTTTGAGATGCATCATGGTCATGATTGTGGATGGTTAGAAAAGATTATTCTGGTTTTGTAATTCGACGAGAGATATATGTATATATGTTTTGTATTATGATACCTGTTTTGATTATACTTTCCAGTATCTTTTTCGCTAATTCTAGCTACTTTTTTCCTGGATACTATCAACGACTTTTTCAACAATATGCTCAAATGGATCATTCGAACAATCAATCCGAATATCTGCATATTTTTCATACAAAGGAATTCTCTGATCATATACATCGCGAAGAGTCTGGCCGGGAAACAAGACAATCCCCCGTGTTTTAATATTATTTAATCTCTTGACCATTTCATTATAGGAAATACTCAAAAATACAATAATACCACCGGATTTCAGATGCTCCATTGCCTGGGCTCCATAGATAACACTCCCGCCGGTAGCAATGACCGTATTGCATAGATTGAGAGAAAGGATAGATTCTTCCTCTTTTTTCAGGAAAAACTCCGTGCCTTTTTCATCTATTATTGATTACAGGAGTCTTCCTGTGTGTTCCTGTATCACAATGTCGGTATCAATAAAATGCATCCCCAGGGTTTTTGCAAGGATGACTCCAAGAGTACTTTTTCCGGCTCCTGGCAGACCGATGAGTATTATATTCTTCATTTTTCCCTAATTTCGTTCATCATACATAAAGTGTCAGGGTAATATTTCAGGATTTACAAATTCATTTTTTTTTATTATTAAAAATAACGAGTACTATGATGATCCATTGTTTCCAAGGAAGAAGGTTCAAACAATGAATAAGGTAATGGTACCCAAGGAAGTATCATTAGACCAACTTCTAGAAATAATTGCAAAAGCGGCATTCTTATTAAAGCACCAGATCCTGATATTTTATGATTTATCAAATAATTATTTTACAGGGGTATTTCTAAGAACCATACGGATTTTCATAGGAAATATAATTTACTTTTAGATTTAAAAAAAAGGCAAGATTTGCATATTAAACCCAAACTATTCTGTCTACAGGGAATAATTTCTTTGATTGGGTCATCTTTTAACAATCTGGTTAATTAATGGTAAATTTGTTTTTTTATTAATCCCTAATATTGCCCAATAAATTGATTGAGAGAATTGGGTTTAAATCTAGATGGAGCGTTAGAAATGATTAAATAGAGATTATTCCCTAACCAATAGAATAGTTTGGGATTAAACTTGTGTCATGGATATGTAGTTTAAATAACATTAAGTGATATATCTCATTATTCTGTTCATATTAAATGACCCTAATTAGATAATAGTGCTCGCATTTCTGTTTGTTTTTTTGGGTTAGATATTTCCAGGAATCCTGATAGTATACTAAGTTAATAGTCTTCAGAAAAGATAAAATCCTAAACTTTATCTCTATTCTTTTACTCCAACTTCCCATCTCTCAATATTCCGTGTCTCCGGATTGAAGACAATTCCTATCTCATAAATCTTTTTGGATTCACAGGCATATTTCTCTGCATATTTCCGGTCCCGAATCTGTGCAAGCGGACTTTTTTCTCCGGATCCATCAATTCCCATAACCTTAAATTCAAAGATCCAGATACCGCTCCTTGTTTTGACGGTCAGGTCAATTCTTCCTTTATTCGTAGTATCTTCAGGAATAACCTCGTATCCAAGACTTGCAAAGTATGTATAAACCACACTTGCATAATATCCTTCAAATCCGGAAATCTGATTTTTCCGATAATTATCCGAAGATATGGATGCAAAAAAAGAATGAAAAAGATCACGTAATACATCTGTGTCGCCTGATTCCAGAATGTTTCTGATAGTCGGGGCTGGAATCTGCTCATTATTATCCTGAATAAGAGTGAGTATCTGTCGGTTAAATGATTCTCTAACCTCCCGGTTTGGAAACCCGAGAGTATACCACGTCCCCTCATACGGGTTACTGACAAAGGATCTGATAGTCAGGTATCCTGCCTGGAAAAGGAGTGTTTCAGTCCGGATTTGTTCTGGATCAAATGATCCCAGGAGATCATCACCGGCGATGAGTCCGTCATATTCTGCCGGAAGACGGGGTTTTGACTGCCAGAGTTTAATAAGAAATGTAGGCGTTCCGGTTTCAAACCAATAGGGTCTGAAGGTTTTTTTCGAAAAGAGAAGCAGGATGTCAAAAGGATTGTAAACTGATTCACCTGTCCACGAATATCCATTATACCAGTCTCTGACTTCATTTGGATAAAAATCTTTAAGATAACCGGCAAAAACGGTCTCAAGGTCTGTCTGGGTATACCCACATAATGCCGAATACCGTGTATCAATGGTGATGTCATCAAGATTATTCAGACCAGAGAAAATACCCGTCTTTGCAAATTTGGAGACACCGGTCATAAATACAAATTTTAGATATGGATCCAGATCCTTAATAACACCATAAAAACTCTTTAATTCATCTCTTAAGGTTCCAGCTATTATTGGTTCCTCAATCGAATCCAGAATAGGTTTATCATATTCATCAATGAGAAGAACGACCTGTTTTCCCGTTGTTTGATAGATATGCCTGATTAGATCGTCTAGTTGAAAACCCGGAGAGTAAGATTGGAAAATTTCATAATCAAACTTTTTTGCTTCACGGATGATTATATGGCTGATATAATTACATAGATCCACTGCTGTAGAATTGATACGCTGTGCAAGGCTAATTCTGATTACCGGATACTGCATCGAAAAATCCCACCCAGATTCAGGTGAGTCCAGGAACAGTCCGGAAAAAAGCTCTTTTCTACCGGAAAAAGCACAATCTATTGTATCAATAAGCAGGCTTTTGCCAAAACGCCTTGGTCGGGATAAAAAATAGTATTTCCCTCCATTCACAAGTTCTGCAATGAAGGGGGTTTTGTCAACATATGCATATCCTCCGGTAATTATCTCTGAAAATGACTGAATACCGATGGGAAGTTTTTTGAGATGCATCATGGTCATGATTGTGAATGGTCAGAAAAGATTATTCTGGTTTTGTAATTCGACGAGAGATATATGTATATATGTTTTGTATTATGATACCTGTTTTGATTATATTTTCCAGTATCTTTTTCGCTAATTCTAGCTACTTTTTTCATGGATACTATCAACGACTTTTTCAACAATATGCTCAAATGGATCATTCGAACAATCAATCCGAATATCTGCATATTTTTCATACAAAGGAATTCTCTGATCATATACATCGCGAAGAGTCTGGCCGGGAAACAAGACAATCCCCCGTGTTTTAATATTATTTAATCTCTTGACCATTTCATTATAGGAAATACTCAAAAATACAATAATACCACCGGATTTCAGATGCTCCATTGCCTGGGCTCCATAGATAACACTCCCGCCGGTAGCAATGACCGTATTGCATAGATTGAGAGAAAGGATAGATTCTTCCTCTTTTTTCAGGAAAAACTCCGTCCCTTTTTCATCTATTATTGATTGCAGGAGTCTTCCTGTGTGTTCCTGTATCACAATGTCGGTATCAATAAAATGCATCCCCAGGGTTTTTGCAAGGATGACCCCAAGGGTACTTTTTCCGGCTCCTGGCAGGCCGATGAGTATTATATTCTTCATTTTTCCCGAATTCCGTTCATCATACATAAAGCGTCAGGTATTATTTCAGGATTTACAAATTCATTTTTCTTTATTATTATAGTATAATGCCAATCTTTCTGGAATAATATAGAAAGATGTACTTAAACTATGAAGTGTTTTTAGTGTCCAGGTTTTAGAATAACTTCCGTTTCACTTCGATTATTCTAAAACCTTATGTCGGGCACTATAAAACATAATAATTTTAAATCGGTCGGTATACTTTTTTTTATACATATTTTTGCTTATAATAGAGCAGTTAGGGATAAATTTGGATTATTTATCTAGAAAATTTTTGGATGAAACATACCAGAATGGATATCACCTTATAGTAATTCAATTATCATGGTCAGGAAAAAAACACAACTAATAATAGCATAAACCTGAATGTAAACTATATGAGACAATTTTTCATTCTCATCTGCTTCCTCATGGTGACCTTGATTGCAGGAGGAATTACTATTGTATCGGGTGAAATTATCGATGGTTCCTCAGCCATTCCGAAGTCGTACAAGCTGGAAGTAGATATCATGTTTGCTCCACCAGCACAGTCACCACCATATGATGATGATTCGTTCTTTTCTCTTGCAAATGAAACAATACATAATTTGTGCAATGGAAAAGAACTTGCTGTTGGTAAAAGTAACATTATGGCATTTGATTCACTGGAAGATAGATATTATAAAATGGTCCGGATGAAAGTGAGTCAGGAAAGGCATGCTGAGGCAGAAAATGTCATGACATTTATTTCATACACTCTGAGTGTAATGGATTTCTATAATACGTATGAAAAAGATTGGGAGAAAGATTCACCGGTAATTGACGGGATGGCTGCTTATAATTGGGCTACAGCATATTACAATGGTGCAGTAAAAATTTGGGATACAATCTCTACTCAATACCCTGATGCAGTTATGTATAAAATGCCTCCCAAAAAAGTCTGATTTTTCTCTAGGGTAACTCCACTATGCTCTCCTTTTTTTCATAAAACCTTATATACTCCTGAACGAAAACCCATTGAACCTGATATCAGTATATTCCAAGGAGTATGTCATATGTTTACAAAAGTTCTCATCCCCTTTGATTTTTCAGATGATTCATATTATATCGTCAAATGCCTGGAAAAAATCCCTCGAATCCGGGAGATTCTTCTGGTTCATGTAACCCGAAGTTTGTATCTTGTAAATTCAGAAGATCGTGAAAACCCGGAGACTGATTATGCCCGTCTTCGTCTTGAGAAAGTAAAAGAAACCATCGAAATGCCCAGGTCAAAAATAAAAATAATCGTCGAGGAGATCGCCGGAGGAGAAATATCAGAGGCTATTCTCCGGATAGCTGACCGTGAATGTGTCTCTCTTATTATGATGGGCAGACGTGGACGGGGAGTTATTGAGACACTTCTTCTTGGTAGTACTGCCTGGGATATTATACGATATGGGAAGCAGGATCTTCTCCTTGTTCATCCACCCGAAACAAAAGATACCCACAATCCGATTCAGAGATATCCATGTCCTGATCTCTTGTCCAGGGTGATGATATGTACCGATTTTACAGAGCCGCCAATTGAAAATCTCTTACCTGACATCTATGAAGTCAGCTCTTCGGTAGTTCTTTTCCATGCAGTCACCACCGGAGATTCGGATGAGGAAGTTCAGAAAGAAGTTGAATCTGCAAAAGGTGCTCTTCATACGATTGAACAACACCGAAAAGATAGTGATATTACATCCGTGATTCGGACAGGTGATGCTGCTGATGAGATCCTCACGTTCTCGATGCAGGAGGATATATCCTTGATTGCCATGAAATCAACCGGAAAACAGGGGATAGTACAAAGTTTTATCGGGGGGACGACTGCAGCTGTTGCAAGGAATGCGAAAAAACCATTACTCATATTAAAAAGGCAAAATTCATAATATTCCCTGGTTATCAGGGCTTTTTTCTACTCTTTATCCTGAGAAAACATATGAACCCTGCCTACAATTTTGTTCAGGCTGATAACAAAGGCAATACCCATGCCTGGTGTATCTAATTGAGCTGCTTTTTCAATCGCTAAAAGTATTTCATCTGTTTGTTCAGGTTCGACGATGGTCAGAATCACTTCTTTTTCTGGTTCAATAGGAAGTCCTAGTATTGATTGCATTTCATGAATGCCCGTTCCTCTTCCCATTAACACCGTTCCTCCTTCAGCTCCTGCTTTTCTTGATGCGGTTATCACCCGTTCAGACCAGCCCTTTTTTACAATCGTTACGATCAAATCCTTACAACCTTCGCATATCATTGTTGTACCTCTAATTTTTGTTTAAACAATATTCCAAGAACCAGCACCATGATAATTGGAGCCAGTGCAATAAAGGCAATCATGCCAAATCCGTCTAAAATGGGGTTATTTCCTTCTATTACATCTGAAACGCCAACTGCAAACGCCATTAAAAAAGTGACTGCCATCGGTCCGGTTGCAACTCCACCTGAATCAAATGCTATTGAAATAAATTCTGTATCCGAGAACCTCATGAGCATAAGTGCCAGTAGATACCCACCGATAACAAGAGGAAGAAAGGGAATTTTGTAAATAATTCGTGCCATTCCAATACTTACAGATATTGCAACCCCGAATGAGAGTGCATACAAAATCAGGCTTCCTCTGATGTATCCACTTGATGATTTTTCAACCTGGTGACAAAGGACCCTGACTGCTGGTTCTGCAAATGTTGTTAAAAAACCCATCAAAAATCCAAAAGGAATCAGGATCCACAAATGTTCAAGGGTTCCAAAGTATTCACCCATCCGCTGTCCAATAGGTAAAAATGCAATTTTAACTCCCTGGAAAAAGAGAATCATTCCAATGAGGGTGATAATAATACCCTTAAAAAGATTAATCACGTATTCTCGTGGCAGTTTTAATGACAGAATCTGAAAAATGATGAAAAATATAACAAGAGGAGTCAGTGCCTGCAGTACATCTATAATTACATGATCAAGCCCGTCAGCTATTGGTAAATAAATCATACCAGTGCTCCTGCCAGCATTACTCCGAGTATAGGACCAATAGATGCAAGGCCTATCAGCCCGAATCCATCGGAAAGGGCAGTCCTGTTCCCAAGCGTCGAGGTGATACCAATTCCAAGGGAAAGAATAAATGGAACGGTGATAGGACCGGTGGTCACTCCTCCTGCATCAAATGCTATCGGAACATATTCTGGTGAAGTAAAAAGTGAAAGGAGAATGACTGCTCCATATCCTATTGCGAATAGATACGCAATTGGAATATTATATATAATACGAACCATTGCCGTGGCAACAAAAAATCCGACCCCAATCGCAATTACCAGGATTAATGATGTTTTATCCATTCCCCCATCTGTAACCGATTGAATCATCATTGCAAGAACTCTGACATCCGGTTCTGCAATTGTTGCCAGTACTCCAAACAGAAAGGCAATGAGAATAACAAGGAATATTGATCCTGACCGGGGAATTGCAGTTCCGATAGCTTCTCCCATGGGAAGAAGACCTACCTCTACCCCCAGAAGAAACAAAGTAATTCCCAGCACAACCATGATACTTCCAATAAGGAACTGGGCCATTAACTCTGGAGTGTTGCCTGGTAAAAAGAACATAATAAGAAAGATGAGGGTAACAATTGGAACAATAGCTTGTGTTACCTCTCGGACAATTCCAATAAAGTCACTCATCATGGTTTGTAAGGTCTTTGGATACTGAAATTGTATGCATATCTGATTTTTATAACTCAGGATCTTTTGGATTATTTCTGGATTCTATCAGGTATAGTATTTACATCCGATTTATTATTTTTATCTTTCAGGATCTGACCTTCTATCTGAAAGACTATTTTTTGTATGTATATGACATAGAACTATGAGCACATGAGTCACGTCATATCAAGTGAAGACAATCCCAAATCAGAGACGTACATGCAGCATATAAAAGAGCGTGTAATTTTTAAAAGTCTCGTAATTGATTCAATATTCTGGGTTCCTTCCTTAATCCTGGCTATTTTATCTGGATCGGTAACCCTTTACACCGATGTAATTAAAAAAGGAAATGAAATCCTTTCAACCTTTTTCTCCTGGGTTGCTCTGAAAAAGATGTCTGAAGGAGGATCCAATGCGTCGTATGATTACGGCATGGGGAAATTTGAGACCCTTACGAGCATAGTAACCGGAGCAGTGATGATCCTCTCTCTTGCCCTGGTATTTGGTCTGACTATCTTTAAACTGCTCAATCCCCATATGCTTCATGAAGAGGTTACCATCGTTGCAATGGTGGTGCTGGTCATTGGGGTTTTAGTGAATGTGGTTTTGTGGAGAGAGAAGGTTCACATTGCGAAAATGGAATATTCTCCTGTATTAGAAGCTCAGATCACCCTTTTTAAGACCAAAGCAATTACTGACCTTATTGTTCTTGTTGCGTTGATTCTGGTCGTTTTCTTAGAGGAACATGAATGGGCGATATATATCGACCCAATAGCCTCATTTATCGTCATCGGTTCATTTCTTCTGTCCGGATACCGAACTATCTCGACCTCTCTTCCGGATCTCCTTGACCGCACCATTGAAGAAGAACTGCAATTAGTTGTCGTTCGTTCACTTGCAGATTTTTTTGATGATTATCAGGCATTTCATGGAGTCCGCTCTAGGCGGTGTGGGAACTTCATTTATATTGAACTCTTTCTCGAATTTGATGGTGAGAAAAAACTCTCCGAGGTCCAGTCAGTCATTTATCGGATAAAAAATTCGCTGGAAAAAGAGATCCCAAAGAGTTCGGTGACCATTATGCCATGTACCGGAAAGTATGGTTCTGAATCTTCTTAAGCGAAACACTCCTTTTTTTGAGCCGTAGATCGACTGTATCTTTCATATTCCCTACTTTTGTGATAGTCCTGGCACCTTCCTGGATGTCCATAGTCATCTATTTACCTTATTCTCTCCCTCCTTTTTTATGGCATTTCGATATCCCCGAACATTTCTATTATTATTTCTCATCATAGCCCTGGTTTTTACCCCAGTCTCGGCACGAGACACCAATAATCCGGTCCCTCAACATGAAATTAAGATGGCCGAGTTTTTTTATCCGGATAACGCAGTTTCACACATATATCATGCCTCAATACAGCCACACTGGGTACGATCTGATGCATTCTGGTATTCTGACAATAGCCGGGATACGACGATGTTTTATATTGTCAATGTCTCACAAGGAGTAAAAAAGAGACTTCTGGATACTGTCCGGTTTGCCCCGGCTCTGGCGCAGGCAACAGGAAAAGAGATTCATCCATCCCGGCTTCCTATTCAGGATATGGAATTGTCTCCAGATGAGCAGACATTTTCATTTTCGGCTTTTGGTTCCAGATGGAATTGTGATGTCAAAACCAGCCGGGTTTCACAATACTCTGTTCCTGCCGATGTAATATCTGGTGTTCTCTCACCTGACAAGTCCCATATTGCTTATGTAAACGAGAGCAATCTCTGGTTGTATGATATCAGAACCGGTTTGAAAGAATTTCTGACTGTTAACGGAACCGAGAACTATTTCTATGGAAAACGTTCAGATACGGTCAGGTACCCGGTATCTGAATCAAGGTTGAATCAGACTCCTTCTCCCTACCTTGTCTGGTCACCTGACTCAACAAAAATCGCAACCTACAAAGTTGATCAACGGAATGTGAGTCCTCTCTGGCTAATTCAGGATACTCCGGATATTGGTAAACGCCCGGTCCTCTACTCTTATCGGTATGCCTATCCGGGAGATGCGCAGATCCCTCAGTATGAACCGGTGATCATTGATACCAGGACAAAGCAGGAGATCTTCATGAACTACCGGTCCCAGCCAGAAGTCAGTATGATGGATACCGATACAAATCTTCTGCAATGGTGGGATCAATCCGGAAATACGACCTACATGCTTTTTATTGAACGGGGCGAGAAGATGCTTCGTCTCTTGTCTGGAAATGCACAGACCGGGGTTGTCAGAGAACTCCTTCATGAGACTGGAAAATCGTATATCGAGTCAAATCTGCAATATGCTGACCGTCCGAATGTTGCAGTCCTGAAGAATGGAGAGATTATCTGGTTTTCAGAACGTGACGGGTGGGGACATCTGTACCGGTATAACCCGGATGGAACACTGAAGAATCAGATAACCTCCGGGCCCTGGGTGGTCAGAGAGATTCTTGCGGTTGATGAAACGAATGGACATATTTACTTTACCGGTTCAGGAAAAGAGGGGGGGAATCCGTATTATCGATATCTGTACCGGGTTCAGCTTGATGGAAATGACCTGAAACTGCTCACTCCCGGACAGGCAGATCATGCCATCTCCATAGCTCCGGATCTCTCCTGTTTTATCGATGCCTATTCAAGAGCTGATCTTCCAACGGTTACTGTCCTTCGTTCGATGAATGGTACACAGGTGATGCACCTGGCATCAGCAGATGATTCAGATCTCAGACGAACTGGCTGGTCTCCTGCAGAACGAATAACGATGACTGCACGGGATGGAAAAACAGAAATATACGGACTCTTGTTCAAACCTACGAATTTTGATAATACAAAGAAGTATCCGGTCATTGACGTTGTATATCCCGGACCCTATACCATTGTGACCGCAACCGGATATCCGGCAGATCTGAGTTGGAACTCAAAGATTTACTGGACCTGTCAGATGCTCTCTGAACTTGGGTATGTTGTTGTCACCATGGATGGTCTGGGAACAGCATACCGATCAAAATCCTTCCATGATGTAAGTTATGGAAATCTGGCAGACTGTGGGCTTCCTGATCATATTGCAGGCCTGAAACAACTTGTATCCAGGTATCCGTATATGGACATCAGCCGGATTGGAATATATGGAAAATCTGCCGGAGGATATATGGCAGCCCAGGCAATGCTCACCTATCCTGACTTTTTCAAGGTGGGAGTTGCTGCATCAGGGGATCATGACTGTCGTCTGTATGGATCATTCTGGGGAGAAAAGTATCAGGGGTACCCGGTGACCGGATCTTATGCTGATCAGGCTGCTGCGGTGAAAGCCGATAACCTGAAAGGCAATCTCCTTCTCATGACTGGAGATATGGATGATAATGTTCATCCGTCTATGACCATGCAGCTGGCTGATAGTCTTGAATCAGCAGGGAAAAAGTATGAGATCATGGTATTTTCAAATATGAATCATGATCTGAATTATGATCCTTATTATCTGAAGACGATGATGCGGTATTTTGTTCAGCATCTTTGATAGGAAAAAACAATCTCATCGTTCTCTTTTTTTAACAATGTGATATAATCCAACATTCCATCTCGAAGATGGGCAAAAAAGGATGGATTTCTATTATGATGTTCCTACAACTGGAAATTCCCCTAATGTCCAGTTTTTCGGTCCGATTGAAGAGGGCATACCATACATCTTTGCACCCGGAAACTCTTTGGAGATCTTCTTCCAGACTCCGGCTGCTGCATCGTACCAGGGCACCAGATCTTCATAAGGGGTAATACCCATATCCACCGGAGAGAATTTATTCTGCTCTGATTCATAGTCCTGGTATTTTTCTGAGAGTGTCAGGGTATAGGATAGGAATGATAGGATCTCTTCTGCCTGTGGGTACTGTTCCTGACTGATATTCATCCTGATAAGAGTGTAATAAGTTCCGGCCAGGGAGTCATGAACGGCAGTATTCATCTTCCCAACCGGGAGGGTTTGCCCATTACAGATTGTGTATATGGTTGTGTTTGCCCGATCAAAGAATTCATCATCGTCAAATGGTGCTTCTTGTGCAGGCGGAGCTAGGGGAAGCTGTACCTGGGGAAGGGTGGTCATGTCTGCACTTCCAGTAGATATCAGACTGATAATAAGCAGACCTGAAATGAATAAAACCAATTTTCGGCTCATAAAACATAATATGATTCAATATGCCAAAGGGTTGCCGGTTGAGCGGTTATAAAAATAAGAGTCAGGCCCGGAAAAAGGACCTGTTTGGTTTCGCTTCAGCATATGACATGTGATAGAACTGCTGGTAAAACTGCTCTGCTTCTTTCTCAATATCAACAGTACAGTCTGGGTGGAGCACACTGACCAGGTAGAAAAGACCTAGTACAAACCGTGGGCTGCCAAAATCCCATGATGGGGGCATAAGATGGATCCTGTGGTTTCGGACTGCATTCACATCAATACCCTGTTCCTCACAGATTGCATACATATCCTCAACAGGAGTTGCCAGGAATCCAGATACCATGATTACATCCGGATTCAGCTGGTTGATAAACGCCGGATCCACCATGATCCCAGGTTTTCCTTTCCGGGGTAGATTTATGTTAACCGGTTCACCTCCGGCTGCTCTGACCATTGCGTTTTCAAACCGGTCTTCATTTAAGAGAAAGAGCGGTGTTCCCATGACATACAGAACTCGTGGTCTTTTTTTATTCTGCACCAGGGATGAGATGTATGCTGTCCGATCTTGAATATACGAGATGAGCTGAGCACCTTTGTGGACTGTTCCGGTAATCTCTGCCAGATGTGCAATGACCTCATAGAACGTTTCAATCTTCTGGATCTTCTTGTGGAGTATGTCGATATAATTTTGGGATATAAAATCCATCCAGACCTTTGCACTTGTTTTTTCATCCTGAATATCAAGACAAGTGGTAATTGCCTTGATTATCTCAAGAGCACGAGTGGGCCGATACCCTCCCATCATACCCTCTTCCTGGTATGTTTCCTGTGCAATCGTGCCAGTATGTGGTATGGTACATCCACAGGAACAGGTCCATTGTGTGGATTTGTCGATTACCCTGGCACCCATCGGGCCATAAAATTCCCGTCGTACAATGACCTGACCACATTCCGGGCACCTGGTCTGAAGATATGACGAACCCGGAGAATTAAACAGATAAACATATCGGGCATATTCCCGCAATTTGTCACACATCTCTTCAGATGCACGGATGCCTGGTTCAAGGGCCAGATCAGCAGGACCAAAGGGAATAAATCTCATAACCAGAATGGGGATCTCCGGGCTGATTTTTACAACACGCTTTACCGTCTTTACCAGATCTTCTTCAGATCCTTTTTCATACACCACGGTCACTTCGACATGGATGCCTGAATCCACCAGTTTTTTGATATTTCTGAACACCGGTTCTGATGATCTCACTCCACATGTGTGGTAGGCGGCATCATCACATCCTTTAATCCCGACAGCAACTGCATCAACAACCGGTATCATCTGGGATAATGACTCTTCGGTGAAATATCCATTTGTTGAGCATCCGATCAGGAGTCCAGCTTTTTTCGCCTGATCTGCCAGACCAAGAAAGGTTGGAAATGACACCGTTGGATCATTGAGTGCAAAGACTATTCCCTTACATTTCTCGTTGACAGCACGGGTAACCACGTCTTTTGGTGACGTGTTCATCAGAGACGGAGTAAATTCTGCTGCTGTCCGTGTCAGGAGATCTGATACACACCCGACACATCTGAAATTACAACCAACCGTGCTGACCTGTAAGAATTTATTTTTAGGATAAAAGTGTAGAAACGGGATCGTCTCAATACTTACCGGATACTCAATAAGGTATGAATTTGGAAACCGTTCATGAATCTGACCATCATGACAGGTATACATGCCGCAGGATCCAGACCGGTTCTCCTGGATTTCACACTGCATCTCACATACTGAACAGGTTGTCATAAGTTCTCCTTTATTTTCTCATCATAAGCCAGAATCCTGAGTCGTCCTGAATCAGTTCATAGGAACGGATCTCTGCCTTTTCAAGTTCTTCTCTAATCCGGTCAGGATTATTTCTCATCATCCGGTTAGAAACCCCTTTGGAGAATTCAGGATCTCTTTCTGCCATTGCGGTATGAATTGCTTCTTTCAGAGCTGAGTTGCCAAACCCTCCTCCGATGTATGTTACTCCTCCGGGTGAAAGAACGCGATAAATTTCACGAAAAGCACCCTGCAGATCCTCCCAGAAGAACCAGGAACCACGACTGACAACAAGATCTATTGTTCCATCTTCAAAGGGAAGATCATGGATATCTCCAAGAACCGGGACAATTTTTCTGACAAGTCCTGCATCTGTGATGTGTTCATACGCAATCTGAAGCATCATCGGGGATGTATCAAAAGCATAGATTCGAAGATCCGATGCTTGTGCCAGGGCCATTGACAGATGAGCAGGTCCACATCCTGCATCAAGAGCGGTCCCATTCCGAATTTGTGTCCTTTCAAGAATCTGGTCTGCAATTACCGGATAAATTGGAGCAAAGATGGTGGATGCGGTTTTATCAAAAGCCCGTGCTTTTTGTTCATCCATTGGGTCGTACTTTTCACAATCGCTCCCTGATTTCTGTTCTGTCTGATGTAATTCGTTCATTTTTTCATCTTTGATGATGTGAGTCTTTTTTTAGGATAAAAGAGGCACACAGATTTTTCGTCCGTCATTTCCTGGTATGGTCATGATAGATACTCTTGCATCATATGCCTCTTTCATGGAATCTTCTGTGATGACGGTCTCTGCCTTACCAATCCTGGTTAGTCCTTGTCTCATCATTACTCCGACCCGCCCGGACAATAAAAAGGCATGATCTGGAAAATGAGTTGCCATGAGAATTGTCAGTCCCTGTTCACTCAGACGGGCAATTGTCCTCAAAATTTTCATCTGGTTTCCAAGATCCAGGTGTGATGTCGGCTCATCAAGGAGTAAAATTCTTGGCATCTGGGTCAATGCTCGTGCTATCAGGACCAATTGGTATTCACCACCGCTGATATCAGTGCAGGGTCTATCTGCAAGATGAGCTATTCCAACAGTATCCATTGCATCATCTGCAACCTGCATATCTGCAAGGGTTGGAGAAGAGAGCGGACCTAAATGAGGCGAACGTCCCATTACCACGACGTCACGAACCGGAAAGGGAAATGATGGGATATGAGACTGAGGTACATATCCAATTATTCTGGCTGACTGAGACGGGGTCAACGATTGAAGGTTATTTCCTTCAATGAGCACTTCCCCTGATTCATAAGAAAGGAGACCTGCAATACATTTTATAAGGGTGGACTTTCCTGTTCCATTCGGTCCTATCAGGCAGAAGATCTCTCCCTCTGATAAATGGAGGGATACACTTGAAAAAACCGGTTCAGGATCCTTGTGGTTATAACGAAAGGTAAGATCCCTGATAAGCAAGGGATGATTCATTGTTTCCACCCCGTCTGTGTTCTGCGGAGAAGATATGCAAAGACCGGTGCTCCGACAAGGGCGGTAATTATACCGATCGGAATTTCTGTGACGGTGATTGTTCGTGCAACGGTATCTACGATAAGCAGGTATGATGCACCGACGAGTGCTACAATAGGGATGAGAAGCTTGTGATCCGGTCCAACAAGAAGACGACCAACATGGGGAATTACAAGGCCAATCCATCCGACAATACCGCAGATTGATACTGCTGCTGCAGAAATGACGGTGGCGGATACAATAATAATTGCCTTTTGCTGTTTAATGTCTACACCAAGTGCCCGGGCATCTTCATCACCCATGGACAGGACATTAATTCTCCATCTGATCAGGTACAGGATCAAAAGCCCACCGAGAAGAAGTGGTCCGGCAACAAGAAGGTCAGAATTTGAGATGTGGTTAAATGATCCCATGAGCCAGAACACGATTGCAGGCAGTTTGTTCAGGGGATCGGCCACATATTTCACAAGTGATGTGAGTGCCTGAAAGAGTGCTGCGACCACGATTCCTGCAAGGACGAGGGTTAGGGTTGAGCTCACTTTGTAAACCCGGCTGATAAGATATGCGAGCCCAACGGCAAAAATACCCAGTAAAAATGCAAATAATTGTGTGATAAAGATGTTTTCTGTGAGAAGCAGGGCAAGGGCTGCACCAAATCCGGCCCCGGCAGATACTCCCAGGATATCCGGGGAAACCAGCGGATTTCGGAATAATCCCTGAAAGGCAGCACCTGCAACAGATAATGCAGCACCGACAATAATGACGGCAAGAACTCTTGGGAGCCTGACATCAACGATTACACTTTTGACCGTGGGAGAGAGATCCTGACAGGGAATAATACCTGAAAAGATGGCTGCTATCACATCAAATGGCGGAACCTCAAATCTGCCAACCATAAGGGAGATCAACGTGGTGAAGGCAAGCAGTAATATGAGTGTTATTCTTAAGACTGAATAATTTCGTTTTCCCCAGAATTCCTTACGTTTCGGATGTTGTGACATGACATTTGCTCTTGAGGTGGACGCGGACAGAGTCCGGTATCCAAAAAAAGAAAAGGTAGATCCATCAGGGATTACTTATTTCCCATGTTCGTCTGGTTTGTCTGTCCTTTTCCTGCACTGATTGCAGATGCAAATTCACCAGAGAGGATCTTATCGACCTGCTCGTCGGTTAATTCATAAGAGAAGATCTCCTGGTAGAATTTTTTGACTTCATCATGCATGTCAATGTCATTAAATCTCTCTGGGTATGCTATCTTAGCCATCCATAGTGGATGGAGCACTGCTGATTCTGCAGTCGGGCGGTTCCACACAAACACACCATTTGGAAGCCGGTATACCTGACGGTTCTGAACTGCCTTAACACTGGCCCACTTTGGATCATTGTATACATCTTCAGGGGATCCGGTATCGATTACAAGAATGTCAGGGTTCCACTTCAGGACCTGTTCCATGGAAATTTCATCAAGGCCTGCATGAATTCCTGGTCTGACACCAGAGGTATTCACTTCCTGTGCTGCATTCTTCAGACCGGCGGCTTCGATACGTTCCTGCATGTAACTGTCCCCACCATAGGTGATGAGGTGATTTGCATCATATCCGTTGAAAAGAACCTTCTGTTCAGAAAGTGGAATGTCCCCGATACGGGATTTTACCAGTGACAGCATAGAGTCAAGATAGTTAGCATATTTCTGTGCCCGATCATCTTTTCCATAGATTGAACCGATAAAAGCGACTTCTGCTTTTGTCTGTTCTGCGGTACCTTCAGAGTTCTCAAAGAAGTATACTACCGGAATTGTGGTCTGTTTTTCAACGATTGCACCATCAACATCACCGGCAAGAACAAACTGTGGTTCTGATTTAATTAACTCCTCAATATTGATGATCCCGTTTGTCTGTCGTGCTGCGGGGATATTCTTCAGGTTATCATCCATAATATTCAGAAGCTGAGAATTCTTGCTTCCGATGGATGTTGCAACAATGGTATCCTGGACTCCAAGGATATAGGGGACCTGACCGATTGGTCCACCAAAAAATGCAACCCGCTCAATGTTTTCAGGTATCTCTACAACATTACCTGCCATGTCGGTAAGGGTTCGTGTTTTTGCGGCCTCTTCTGCACAGCATGGCAATCCAAGGAGTAATGCTCCAAGAATTACGTATATGAAAAATATTCCAAATCGTTTCATTCGGGTTCTCCAGTAATACCGATACATTTCTCCTCACATGGCTTGAGTCCGGATTTTTCTTTATAGAATTCATTCTTTCCGGATCAATGACAATGATGAGTCAAAAGGGGTTCGTGGATAGATGTAAAAAATTTAATTATTTGGTATTGTTAATCAGTTGGTTTAACAATGATGAAACCTATTGGTTGATAAAATCCGGATATTTCGTGACAGATCCCTGCCTCTCATGTGTTGAAAAAAAATGAATTATTACTGATTCAATTTCGATGAATTACGAATTTTTCAAAAAAGGAGTATTTAGCAAGTGGTATGTGAAAGCACCTCTTTCGGAAGGGTGACATTCTCACCATATATCCCTGAGCCGAGCCACCAGGTATTATCCACTGCTTTAACAAATCCAAGTTTCTTTTCAACGGAGTTGTTGTGTGCTGGATTCACATAATGAAAAACGACAAATCCTGATCCATTCAAGGCAGTATCCCGGAGATTTCTTATAAAATACTCATTTCCTGCATCAAGTTCTTCCAGTCTGCTTTTTCCGATTAATTCGGTTTGGAGGGGGTGGGCAATGGTGATTCCGTCAAAATCATAGGCATAGATGTAGAGATTTCCTCTGAAGAATGAACCATTCCGGTTACTAAATTCAGCAAGGACATCTTCCTTTTTATTATCACGTGCATATGTAACTGCTTCTTCGACAAATGCAACCATTTCTGCAACTGGTTCATCAAGAGTAATTCTTCCAGTATCCTCAAGAGACTTATTTTCTGATAGTGATTGAACTGACGTATTGGGCGTTTGGTTGGGGAGATCTGCTGATGATTGTAATAAACAAACATTCATTAGAATGAGACCCATCATGTAAAATCTCTTCATACAGGGTATATTGGTGTTTAAGATACATGGTTTTATCGCACCATTCAAATTTATTCTCGGGACATTTTTCGCACCAGACACCTATGCTTCTCATAGACATTATTGATTTGAAATGATAATGTATAGGAGATGGAACGTTCGGTATCAGATGACCTGGATGAATCAAAAGAAAATGTTTTGACTGATCCACCTTTTTATCTCCCGGAATTTGAAGAATCATACCGGTATATCATCGATGATTATGATGTTCCTCCCCGGGACATTGCAATATTTATCCCCTGTGCTGTACGAAAACCATATAGCTCAAGTCCAAGTCATCGGATAATGAGAAAGATAATAGATGATGTCCTCAGTCCAGAGCAGTATCATATCGTAATTTTTGGAACCTGTGGCATTCTTCCCTCAGAGCTGGAGACGATGTATCCGTATGCACATTATCACTACATGCTTGGGAAAGTAAAAGACCAGAAAATTCAGGAAGATTTTCTCAGAATAGAAACCGACCGTGTTGCCGGATATCTTAAAAAAACCAGGGATGTCTATAAACGGCGGATTGCATATTGTATAGGTCCGTTTCGAAAAGCGTTTATTCAAGGATCGGAACGGGCAGGAGTTCAGATTGATCTCATCCTCCCAAGTAAGGATATTATTGATAAAATTATGGAACTTGATTGTCCGTTTCAGGAAGGAAGTCTCAATATGGAAGAGTACCTGGAAGAGTTCCATTCCGGTCTGATGCAGATCCGTGATATGAAATGAGGATTATTGGTATTCGATCCCATGATGTTTTCTAATATAATTAATAACTTTTTCTGACTGAATCCACCGGCGATCCAGTTGGGTTATCAGATCATCTATCTCTTTTATTTGAATGGTGACAATATCCGCAATTTTCGGGCAGTATATTTCAACCTGTGCTGCAATAACCGTGAGCGGATTTCTAATCCCGTCATTTAATATAGACATCTCCGCAAAGTTCTTCTGAACCTGCTCAAGTGCCATGGCCCGTTCCTTTTCTGATTGTCTGAGTTCTTCTTCAGACTGAGCCAGCTGTTTATAGGATTTGAGAAGTTCCTCATGTTTTTCAATAAGTTTCTGTTCAGCTGCCACCTGCTTGGTGATGTCTGTGTGAGTTCCGACTATCCGAATAGGATTTCCTTCCAAATCCCGTTCGATAACCTGCCCTCTTCCTAATATCCAGATGTACGAACCATCTTTACACCTGAATCTGAATCTTATATGAAATCCGTTTTCCTTATGAGCTATTGCATCATTGAGAGCATGAATTGTATCTTTCCGATCGTCCGGATGAATATTCTCTTCCCAACTTGAATATTGAGCGGTGAATTCATTTGGTTCGTACCCAATCATCCGGTAATACTGGGGTGAAAAGTATACTTTTCCTTTCGCGATATTCCAGTCCCATAATCCTTCGTTGACCGCCGTCATGGTCAGATGGAACCGCTCTTCACTCTTTTTGAGTGCTTCGGTTGCAAGCCGCTCCTCTGTTACATCCTGGTTAATAACAAATGCACCAACGATGGTATCATGAGAATCCCTGATTGGAACTGCCCAGTTTTTAATGATTTTATGGGATCCATCAAATGCTTCTATCTCTAATAATTCTTCACTCGTTGTTTTCCCTTCATTCACTGCATAGCCTAACGCCCATTCATTTGGTTTGATCTCCTCATGGTCTGGTAGTTTCCAGCCTTTAAAGATGCCATATTCGTCTTGTCCAACCTGGGGATGAGCAGCCCATATCTTCTGACCTGCAGGATTTCCAAACAAAAGTTGCCCTTTTTCATCAGCGAGCCATAAGCCGATAGGGAGTGTCTCAAGAACAAGTCTGAACCGTTTTTCACTGGTTTGTAACTGCTCAATCAGGTTTTTTTGGTCTGAAATATCGATATGGGTTCCTATCATCCGGACAGGTTTGCCGCTTCCATCATAGGAGATAATTTTTCCTCTGGAAAGAATCCATTTCCATGAACCCTGTTTTGTGCGAAAACGGTATTCTATTGAGTATGCTTCGTTTTTCCCAGTAAGATAATCATGGTAAGCCTGCTTCATTAACGTCCTGTCATCGGGGTGCACCGTGGAAAGCCACCAGTCATATGATACGTCAACTTCTCCGGGTTCGTATCCGAACAGATGGTAGTACTCTTCATTTGCTGAAATATTACCGGTCTTAATATCAACATCCCATAGTCCCTGGTTTGTTGCCATGAGCGAGAGCCGAAGTCGTTCTTCACTTAATCGTAATTCTTCTTCTATTCGTCTCTGCCGAACAGCCTGACATATTTTGGCATGGAGTTCTGTATATTGAGCCTTTACGTCACGGCCTTTTTGCAGGTAAAAATCAGCCCCGGAGTTGAGGGCATCAATAACAACTTCTTCTCTTCCTCTTCCGGTGAAGATAATAAATGGTATCCGGTTTCCTGAAGAACGAATCCTCTTTAAGAGCTCTATTCCATCCATCCCGGCCATTGAATAATCGGCAACAATGGCATCATATCTTTTTTTCTCTAAAAGCTCCAGAGCTTCTGGTCCGGATTTTACTGTATCAAGGATAATATCCTGAAACTTCTCAAGGAATAATTTCGTTGGTTCATGAAGAAATTCTTCATCATCAACATAAAGAACGAAAATCGGGGTATGTACAGTAGGATATGTCATGGTATTGGGGGATATACCAGTCAGAGCCTGATTGGTGTATTATAGATTCTTTGAATACTATTCCTGGAATTACTACTTCATTCTCATATGTATTAGTATCTTTTCAAAGAATTATGTCTTATGAGTGATGAATGGATGAACCTGGATTCTTGTGAATTCTGATGGTTGGGAAAAAAGGTGTGGGAGATGAAAATGGTATACTTATTCCTCAAGAGTTGATATGTCTCCAGGATCTACTCCCATCTCTTTTGCTTTTAATACTCGTCTCATGATCTTTCCGCTTCGTGTCTTTGGTAATTTATCCATGAACTCTATTCCGGAAGGCATGGCTATCGGACCGATTGTCATTCGCACGTGGTACGTCAGTTCTGAAACCAGTTTCTGGCTTGGTTCATACCCTTGTCTAAGGATGACAAATGCCTTTACTGCCTGTCCTTTCAGATCATCTGGCACACCGATTACGGCAGCTTCTGCAACTGCTTCATGGGCGACCAGTGCTGATTCCACTTCTGCTGTTCCAAGGTTATGTCCGGAGACGATGATGATGTCGTCAGATCTGCCAAGGACCATGATATACCCGTCTTCATCTTTCACTGCAAGATCTCCGACAGTATACCAGTTTTTGATCTGGTTCCAGTATTGCTGGTACCGTTCTTCATTCTTATAGACGGTTCTCATCATGGATGGCCAGGGTTCTTTTATGACAAGGAGTCCTCCCTGTCTGGGTGGGACCGGGTTTCCCTGCTTGTCAACAACATCTGCAACAACTCCAGGGATTGGAACTCCGGCAAATCCTGGTTTCATGGGTTCACCCAGTGGTGTGGTTATCATGTGCATACCGGTTTCTGTCTGCCACCAGGTATCCAGGACCGGGCACTTGTTTCTGCCAATGACCCGGTAGTACCACTCAAAAGCTTCCGGATTGAGCGGTTCACCGACTGAGCCGATTATCCGAAGCGAGCTCAGGTTGTATTTATCTGGCCATTGTTCGCCTATCCGCATAAACATCCGGATTGCTGTAGGTGCAGTATAGAAGATTGTGACACCAAACTCTTCGATTAGTTTCCACCAGATTCCTGGGTCGGGGTAATCCGGGGTGGTCTCTGTGATGAGAACCGTTGCACCGACGGACAGTGGCCCGTAGACAATGTAACTATGTCCTGTGATCCAGCCTGGATCTGCAGTACACCAGTGCACATCGTTCTCTTTCATGTCGAAGATGTATTTACAGGTGTAATGGGCTCCCACCATGTATCCTCCATTTGTGTGAACGATCCCTTTTGGCTGACCGGTTGTCCCGCTGGTGTAGAGGATAAATAATGGATCTTCGCTGTCCATCTCTTCTGGAGGGCACTCGTCACTGACTCCTTCCTGGATGGCATAATAATCCACCTCCATCTCTGAGTAGAGCTCGACAGGACATCTCTCTCGGCTGAGAACGATGATCTTTTCAACGGATGGTGAATTTTTGACTGCATCATCCACGATACTCCGGAGTGGGATAAATTTACCCCGCCTAACTCCCACATCAGCAGTTATGACTATTTTTGCTTCAGCATCACGGATTCGTGCATGGAGTGCTTCTGCTCCAAATCCGGCATAAACGATGGAATGAACAGCTCCGATACGGGCACACGCAAGCATGGCTATGACATGTTCTGGAACGAGTGGCATATACAGACATATCCGGTCTCCTTTTTGAACGCCCAGTTTTTTCAAGGCATTTGCAAACCGCATTACTGCCCGGTAGAGCTGCCGGTAGGTGTAGATCTCCTCTTTTCCCCGTTCTCCTTTCCAGATGATGGCAAGTTTATTTCTTCTGCCATTTTTTACATGCCGATCCAGACAATTTGCAGAGAGATTTATTTTTCCTCCACAAAACCATCGGGCATTTGGCCAGTTCCAATCCCTGACTGTGTCCCATGGTTTCATCCAATCTAATTCCTGAGCTTTTTCTGCCCAGAAACCTTCAGGATCTGAAAGAAATTTCTCATACGCCTTCTTGTAATCTCCAAGCGCTGAGTTTTTCAGATAGGATGGATCAGGGATGTAGGTTTTTGCGTCCAGTTTTACATCGAAATTTTCAGCCATCATTGCACCAATTTTTTTCTTTCCAATTTCTTTCCGGCTTTTTCGTATGTTTTACATCAGTCCGGGTATGATCAACAATGAGATAATTGCTGATCGCATGATCAATCGTGTAGAATTAAAATTTATAAAATATAGTATTTGTCGTACAATTACGTCGATCATAATGAAGTCTCTAGAATGAGTTGAATTTTTAGAATCGAATGAGATTGAACGATTCATAAACAATACTATTTATCTTAATGCTTTATCTCAAAAAGTAGGTAATATTTCATTTCGGTATTTCGCGCAATGTCAGTCATTTCAATTATGTATACATTGAAAAAAATAAAATCTGTATTGATGTTGCAGGACTCTCCAAAAACGGAAGGCATAAATTTTAATAATTAGATGTAATGGTTACAATTGCTCTGATACAAATACATAGTTCACCATTTTGTCTCAGACCCGTATGGCTTGAAGAGGATGGAACTCATGAACAGAATAAACAATACTGATCTGAATTTCGTGCCCCAGAGCCTGGAGCAATCATGAAAGATGGAGGGCAGCAGGATCTAAAAAAGATGAATTCCGTCCTGCTTGTGGCCTTACTTCTTATCATCCTTTGTTTCTCTGTTATATCTGTTTTTTTAACGTTTTTTATCCTGGATACGTATCAGTCATTTGAAATAAATGATATGACATCCCGAATGAATCATTTTTCTGAAAATTTGAATAATTCCATCAGAAATATTGAACGAACGGTTAGTGATTATTCGGAATGGGATGATACGGCTCTGTTCAGTGAAGGAAAATTTATTGATTATCCAGAGCAGTTATTAATTAGTGATTCATTTCAGGCAATGAACATTGACATTGCTGAATTCTTTAACTCATCTGGTCACCCTATATTTTTAGAAGATTATTCAAATCATAAATCTGGCA
This sequence comes from Methanospirillum hungatei, assembly GCF_019263745.1. Lineage (NCBI taxonomy): Archaea > Methanobacteriati > Methanobacteriota > Methanomicrobia > Methanomicrobiales > Methanospirillaceae > Methanospirillum > Methanospirillum purgamenti. Next base: position 928,029 of record NZ_CP077107.1, on the reverse strand, counting down.
AATTCCTCTTTCGACCCGAGTTAGAGGCATATTTTAATGCTAGTTATCCAAAGTACGATACTGATGTACATGATTCAAAAACCAGGAATTACTTAATTTTTCATACGAATAACCTATCAGGTGTCCTGGTTTCACATCTTATTTCATATCATACAGAACCTAAAAAAGTCAGTGGGTATCTTGTTCTGGGACGATATTTTAACCAGACCTACCTGAATGAACTATCTGTTTTTTTAAGCCAGCCTGTTCAGCTTGTTGATTCATCTGAAACCGATTCTATTTTTCCAACATCTACAATTCAAAATGGTCAGCCTTCAATTGCCGTCCATATTGAGAATGAAAGTACAATTTCCGGATATCTAAGGGTCATTGATCCGATAAGCCTGGAATATACCACTTTTAAGATCACGTACCCGAGAAGCATCTATCAGGAAGGTTTCTCCGCTTTATCCTCGTATCTTCTGCTCATTATAGGACTCATGGGTGTTTTTGCTATCCTGACCGTTCTTGGAATCAGATATTATTTCCGTCATGCTGATTCTTCAGCAAAATTGGCAAAAGAAAGAGATTATTCTTATCAGAAAATAATTGAGGAGATTGAGGATGCCTATTTTAAGACAACTCCTGAAGGAAAAATTCAGTTTGTCAGCCCAAGTACAGCGAAAATGCTTGGATATTCAGATGCTTCAGAACTTGTCGGGCGATACATATTTGAAATGTACCAAAATCCTGATGATCGAAACAAACTGAGTATGCTCCTTTTTTCAAAAGAAGAGTTACGGGATCAGCCTGTGGTACTAAAGAGAAAAGACGGGTCATTGGTTTTTATCTCTGCAAATGTGCACCTGATCTATGATGAACAGCATAATGTCATTGGGATCGAAGGGATCGCTCATGATAATACAGATAATTTGCTTGTCAAAAAGGCTACACAGGAGAATGAATCATTTTATCGTCTGATATTTGAAAGTGCAAATATTGGCCTATTTCAGACCAACTCCCAAGGGGGTGTATTATTGGTCAATCCGGCTCTTGCCTCAATGCTTGGATTTATAAGTCCGGAGGAGATGAGAGAGGAGATAACAGATCTTGTCCAGGATCTGCATCTTGATCCAGATGAATATGCCATGTTAGTAAATCTCCTGAATATTCATGGTGAAGTCAGGAATATGGAGTTCTCTCTTAAAAAAACCGATGGCACACCTATCTGGCTGAATTGTAATGTTGTTGCTATTAAAGACATATATGAAAAAACAGCAACTTATTTCGGGACAGCTATTGACATCAGTGAAAAGAAGATCATCGAATTAGAATTAATCGAAAGCAGGCAGAAATTTCAAAGTCTTTTTTATTTCTCTCCGGTAGCGATTATTGTGTATACGAACAGGGGTGAGATGGTCGACCTAAACTCCACCGCTATCTCTCTGTTTGGTCTGTCAGAGCATAGTATCCCTGAATCCTATCCCCCGTTTTATCTTGAGTATCTCACATCATCACAAACTGAAGACTTGGAAGCAGGAAAAGTTGTGAGTATGGATATAAAAATGGATTTCTCTCTCCTGAGATCAAAATTTGAAGTCCCTGCAACAATAACCGGAATTGGATATTTCAACATGATAATTACTCCAGTTCCGAACAAGGAATCAGGAGAGGGGTGGTTATTTGTACTCATTACTGATATTACAAAAAGAAAAATTGCAGAGATTGCACGAAATATCGCGATAGGACGGCTAAAGGAAGCAGAAAAAATTGCAAGTCTTGGTCATTGGGATCTTGATCACCGGACCAATTCATTATACTGGTCTGAATCGGTATACCAGATATTTGAGAAGAGTCCATTCGATTTTACCCCTTCCTATCCATCCTTTTTATCATTGGTTCATCCGGGTGATCGGACCATGGTGGATAACGCATATTGGTCACATGTCAACAATCATGAACCCTTTGACGTTGTTCATCGGATTTTGCTCTCTGATAACCGGATAAAATATGTCCGAGAAGTAAGTAAGACAGATTATTATCCAGATGGAACTCCCCAAAAATCTGTGGGGATTATTCATGATATCACCAGCATCAAGTTCTCTGAGCTGGCACTTCGTGAAAGTGAGCTGAAATACCGGCAGATGTTTGCGAATGTTTCACTTGGACTGGTGCTCTTTGAATTTACTCCTGAAGGGATTCCTGGACTAATTATCGATGCAAATCCGAAAGCAGAAGAGATGATTCATAAATCGCTCAATGAAATTCTTGAGATGAAAGGAGAAATCCGATCCTTTATTCCATTCTGTGATACTATCCATATTTCAGACCTGAAAGTAAGTAGTTCAGACATTTGTGCATTTGAATCTGATTTAAACCGTGATGATAATAAAAACCTCATCGTTCATGTAATCATGGATATTTACCGGTTGGCAGACAAAGTAGTCGGCCTTGCAATTATTGAAGATATCACTGAAAAACGCCACTATGAAGAAGAAAGGGTAAATCTTATCGCTCAGATTGAAAAGAATCTTGCAGAACTTGCAATATTAAATGATGGCATCAGAAATCCGCTTACCATAATCACAATGGTAGCGAATGAATTAGAAAATGAGACATTATTCTCGGTCTTACATCAGGTACAGATTAT